>CAYLKW010000011.1:0-23722 GCA_964384245.1 uncultured bacterium | reverse complement strand
GCGACCCCGGTGGGCCGAGCACGGCTCGGGCCGCCTCGGCGATCCGCCCGTACTGCACGCCCGAGGGACACGCCGTCTCGCAGGCCCGGCACATCAGGCAGAGATAGAGGTGGTCCTCGACGCTCTGGGTGAGGCCGACTCGCCCCTCCGCGGCGGCCTTGACGAGGTAGATCCGCCCGCGCGGGGACTCGGCCTCGAGCTGGGTCACCCTATACGTGGGACACGCGCTGAGACAGAGCCCGCAGTGGATGCAGGTCTCGACCTCGGGGATGACCGGCATCGTCCGGCTCACCGGTCTGCCCCCGGTGCCATCCTGGCAGAGGGAATTGTGCCGTGCACTGGGCGGCCGGTGGGAAACACTTTATCCGGGTTCATCGCCCCGTCCGGATCGAAAGCAGCCCTGACGCGCTTCATCGCGGCGATGTCGGCGTCCGAGTACATCCAGCCCAGGTACTCCCGCTTCTCCATCCCCAACCCGTGCTCACCGGTGATCGTGCCACCGACCGCGATGCATGCCCACATTATGTCCTCGGTGGTGGCAACAACCCGCGCATACTCCGGGGAGTTGTCGTCGAACTCGAACAACAGGTTGGGATGGAGGTTACCGTCTCCGGCGTGGAAGAAGTTGGCAACCCCGATGTTCAGGCGGGTTCCGGCCTCGGCGATCTGCCGCATGATCCTGGCCAGATGAGAGCGCGGTGCGCACACATCGAGCATGATCGCCTTTCGCGCAAGCTTCCCGAGCGCGCCGTACGCGTGCTTGCGGCCCTTCCAGAGGCCCATGCGATCCTGGGCGGTGGCCGCGGTCTGGATGCGGCGGGCGCCCTGCCTGTGGCAGATCGCCTCGATCCGTTCGATAAGCACTGGGACCGATTCGTCGAGCCCCTCCACCTCGATGAGCAGGGCTGCCTCGGCGTCCTCGGGGAAGCCCGCGTGCAGCGTCTTGTTGACCGCACGCATGGACATCCCGTCAATGATCTCCAGCGCCTCGGGGATGATGCCGGCCCCAATCACCGCCGACGCCGCCTCGCAGGCGGCATCCATGGTGTCGTAGATCGCCAGCAACGTCCGCACCGCCTCGCGTCGCGCAAGCAGGCGAACTATGGCCCGTGTCACAATGCCAAACATGCCCTCCGAGCCGACCAATACGCCCGTCAGGTCGTATCCGGGCTCATCCAGGGTGCGGCCGCCGACCCAAGTGACTGTACCGTCGGCCAGCACCACCTCCAGGCCGAGCACGTGGTTGCTGGTCACGCCGTACGCCAGGCAGTGCGGACCGCCAGCGTTGTTGGCCACGTTGCCGCCGATCGTCGCGGCCACCTGGCTGCCGGGATCGGGCGCGAAGAAGAGCCCATAGGGTTCGAGCATGGCGGTCAGGTCGGCGTTGACCAGGCCGGCCTCCACCACCGCCGTTTTGCTTATCGGGTCTATGTCGTGGACGCGCGTCATGCGCGTCAGCGCCACAACCACGCCGCCGCGTTCTGGGATGGCGCCTCCGGCAAGCCCAGTGCCGGCTCCCCTCGGGACTATCGGGAGCCCCGCTTCGCGCACCGCCCGCACCACCTCACAGACCTGTTGGGTTGTGTCCGGGAGCACCACCAGGTCCGGCTTGTGCCGGCTTACCATCAGGGCGTCCTGCTCGTAGACGATGAGGTCTTCCGGACGGTGCAGAGCGTAGGCGTCGCCCACGATCGCCTGCAGCCGTCGGATCAGCGGGGCGAGCGTCATGGCCCGATTATAGCCGCTGGGCCTGTGGGGCGCATCGGTAGAGGAACCTAGGGAGGCGGCCAGGAGGCCGGGTGGAGTGGGGCGAAGTCGAGAGCATGGTGGCTCCCGGAGTTGTCGCCCTCGCGCTCATGGCAGCCGCCGCGTGGTTCATCGGCGGGTTCGTGCCGCTGGTCGGGGCGTCGGTGATCGCACTCTTCGCCGGCACCCTCATCCGTAACGCGATCGGGACACCCGCGGCGCTTCTCCCCGGGGTGGAGTTCACGCTCAGGCGGCTGCTGCGGCTGGCGATCATCCTCTTGGGCACCACGCTGAGCTTTGCCGAGGTGGTCTCGCTGGGCAGCGCCTCTTTCCTTGTCATCTGCGTCACCGTCGTCCTCGCCCTGGGACTCACCGGCCTCTTCGGCAAGTGGGTTCAGGCGCCTCCTGGACTGGTCAGCCTGATCGGCGCGGGCACGGCCATCTGCGGCGCCACCGCCGTCCTGACCGTCGGGCCGATCATCGAGGCCAAGGAAGAGGAGATCGCCTTTGCGGTGACCACGATCTTCCTGTTCAACATGGTGGCGGTTGTCGTCTACCCGCTGCTGGGACACCTCCTGGCACTTCCGGATCTCACCTTCGGGATCTGGGCAGGCGCGGCGATCCACGATACCTCGTCGGTGATGGCCGCCTCGCTGGCCTTCAGCGAGCCCGCTGGCAGGGCGGCCGTGGTCGTCAAGCTCACGCGCACCCTGATGCTGGTCCCCCTCGCGCTTGTCTTCGGCATCGTCGCGCACAGACACCGCCGCGTAAGCGTCGTTGGGATCTTCCCATGGTTCGTCCTGTGGTTCGTGCTGGCGGCAGGCCTGAGCACCCTGGGGCTGTTTGGCCCGGAGACCGCGCGGGTAACCGGCCTGCTGGCGAAGTTCCTTGTGATCATGGTGATGGCCGCCGTGGGCCTGGGCGCGGACCTCCGGCGGATGCGCGAGATCGGCCTCCGGCCTTTCTACATCGGCCTCTTCGCCTCGGTGCTGATCGCCGCGGTCAGCCTTGGACTGATCCGGCGCCTCATCGGCTAGGGCGCACCTAAGGGGCCGCGGCGGCCGGCTTTCTGCCTCGCACCGAAGGGACCTCGGCGCGCCGGCGAGAACTTCTTGAGGCGGGAGATGGAGCCATGAGCAGGTCTCGCGTCTTCACCTTCGCCACCGCGGTGGCAATCCTGGGGCTGGGAGTGTGGTTGATGGCGTTGTACCCTTGGCAGGATGAGTCGGGAGCCGCAGTGCCCTCCGGTGAGCGGGTGAAGCTGCCTGCGCCGCGCACGGACGGCGACACTTCGGTCGAACGGGCGCTGCAGCGCAGGAGGTCGGTCAGGGAGTATCGGGACGCGCCACTGTCCCTTGCCGAGATCTCGCAGCTCCTCTGGGCCGCGCAGGGGATCACCGAGCCCCGGGATTCGCGCAGAACAGCGCCCTCCGCAGGCGCCACCTATCCGCTCGAGCTCTATCTCGTCAGCGGAAACGTGGCGGGGCTGCCGAGGGGCGTCTACAAGTACAGCCCCCTGGACCACGAGATCACCAGGATCAGGGAGGGCGACGTGCGGAAGGAGCTGGCGGCGGCCGCGCTGGGGCAGTCCTGCGTCGAGCAGGGCGCCGCCTCCCTCGTCTTCTCGGCGTTGTACGAGCGCACGACCAGGCGGTACGGGGAACGGGGCATACGGTACGTGCACATGGAGGTTGGACACGCCGCCCAGAATGTGTACCTGCAGGCGGTCTCCCTCGGGATGGGCACGGTCGTAGTCGGGGCGTTCGACGACGAGCGGATCCGGAGGATCGTGGGGATACCAGACGGCGAGCACCCGCTGTACATCATGCCCGTAGGCAAGCGATGATGGGAAAAGGAGCGTTCCCTCGTGAAGGTCGGGGTCTCTAGCTTCGCCGCAATCCGGCAGCCCCTTTCGGAGGTCGAGGGCGAGCTGCTGGGGCTCGGCGTGGGCGTCGAGGTGATGTGCGAGCCACCCCACGCGTGGCCCGCGCCCGTTCCGTGGAGCAACGGGCCGCTGCTCAGCCTGCACGTGCCCATCCTGGGCATCAACATCGCCAGCACCAACCCTGGCATCCGTAATGAGTCGGTGGCGCAGGTGCTCGGCGTCATCCGCGAGGCGGCGCGGCTGGGCGCCTCCGGCGTGGTCGTGCACCCGGGCATCCCTCCCTTCGATGAGGTCTTCCCCCGCGAGCGGGGCCTGCCGTACGCGGTCGAGTCGCTCTACCGTTGCGCCGAGGCCGCCGCGGCCTCGGACGTGGAGGTCTACCTGGAAAACATGCCCGACGTCGCCATGGCCGAGGGCGCCCCAAAGGTGGGGCGCAAGTTCATCTACGGCACCTCCTACGAGGAGTTGCGGCAGATCTATGAGAGCGTGGGGCATCCATCGTTGCGGCTGTGCCTGGACCTGGGCCACGCCTACCTGGCCGGGCGGCAGGTGCTGGACGCGCTGCTGCGCGACCCCGACGTCGTGCACGTCCATGTCAACGACAACAACGGTTGGCGGGACGACCACCTGGCCTGGGGCGACGGCGAGATCTCCCGGATCGTCAACCTGGCCCGAGACCTGCCGGACTCGGTCCGCGCCGTGGTCTTCGAGCACAACAGCATGGACGCGTGCCGGGCATCACTGCGCAGTACCGCAGCCGGTGATCTCTTGAGAAAGGGAGAGTGGACATGAAGACGCATGCGCCGCACGGCAGGACGTCCCTGTGCCGCCTCGGTCAGGTGCTGGCGTGCTTGATTACCCTGGCCGTCGTGCTATCCGGCGCGGGCGCGATCTCAACCGCGCCTGTGGTCGCGCAACCCCAGAGGGACCGGTTCACGTTCGCGCTCTCAGGCGGGCCCGACACCCTCGACCCGCACGCCACTTCTGCGACACTGGCATTTCAGGTGAACAAGAGCCTCTACGATACGCTGGTCGAGCCCGACGACGAGGGTAAGATCGTCCCGGCGCTGGCCGAGTCGTGGAAGGTCTCCAGCGACGGGCTGACCTGGACCTTCAAGCTGCGGAGCGGCGTGAGGTTCCACCACGGCAAGGTCCTGGACGCAGGGGACGTCAAGGCGACGCTGGAGCGCATCCTCGACCCGGCGACGCGGTCGCCCAAGCGAGGCGACTTCGGGGCGATCCGGAGCGTCGCGGTGGTGGACCCGCTCACGGTGCGCATCTTGCTGGCCGAGCGGTTCGCGCCGTTCCTGGCCAACCTGGCCCACGGGTGGGGCGCGATTCTTCCCGCGGACCTGATCGCGCGCCGGCACGACTTCGCGACCCGGCCGGTCGGCACCGGCCCGTTCACGGTCGCCGAGTGGCAGCGTGACTCGTTCATCCGCCTCGTACGCTTCAGTGGATACTTCATCCGCGGGCAGCCGCGGCTGCGCGAGGTCCTAATCAGGTTCGTACCGGAACGGGCGATCAAGGTTGCCGGCCTCCTCTCTGGCGAGTTCGACGCCGCGGACATCATAGATCCACTGGACTTGCCCCGCGTCCGGGCGCACCCCAACATCAGGGTGATCCGGCAGGTGACAAGCCTAATCGTCGTGCTCGCCGTCAACAACAGCCGCACGGCGCTGCGCGACGTGCGCGTGAGGCGTGCGCTCTGGCACGCGATAGACCGCAGGCAGGTGCTGCGAGTCGCCTACGGCGACGAGTCGGTCCCATCGGCGGTGTTCATGGACGTGACGAGCCCCTACTATGTGGAGATCCCAGACCCCTACCCCTTCGATCCCGAACTGGCGCGCCGGCTGCTGGCGGAGGCCGGGCACGGGGCCGGCCTGACCCTGGACCTCGCGCTGCCGCAGCCCTACCAGCAGCACATTGACGCCGGGCTGCTCATCCAGGGGATGCTGGCCAGGGTGGGGATCACCGCGCGCATACGTGTGGTCGAGTGGGGATTCTGGCTGTCGCGCGTCTTCCGCGGCGGCGAGTACGACCTGACGATTATCGGCCACACCGGGAAGCTCGACCCGGACGGCCGCCTGGCCGGGTACGGCGACCCGGCCGCCAACTATGTCAAGTACGAGAATCAGAAAGTGGCGGACATGATCCTTACCGGCCGGAGGGCCAAGAGCCCGGATCTGCGGCGGTGGATCTACTCCGAGGCCCTCAAGAAGATGACCGAGGACGCGATGATGGTCTTCCTCGGCACCCCGGTGTTGTACGCGGCGACGCAGAGCAGCGTCAGGGAGTTCCGCCAGCTCTACGCCATAGACACCTACGACTTCCGCAAGACGACCAGGTAGCATGCCGTTCGTCCTTCGGCGGCTGCTCGCGGTGGCGCCCACGGTCCTGGTGGTCGCCACCGTCACGTTCATCGCGCTCCAAGTCATCCCGGGCGACCTAGCCGTGGTAATGCTGGGGATCGACGCCAGGGCCGAGGACGTCACGCGGCTGCGGCAGGAGTTCGGGCTGGACCGGCCGCTGGTGGTGAGGTACATGGGCTGGCTTGGCGGCATCGTCCGCGGGGATCTGGGCACCTCGGTTGCGTACCGCGAGCCCGTGGCGCGGTTGATCGCGGCACGGCTGCCGGTAACGGTTTCGGTTGCCTTCGCCGCGATGCTCATCGCGGTCGTCCTGGCGCTGCCGCTGGGAGTCGTTGCGGCACGGCGGGCCTGGTCAGGGTTGGACCTAGCGGTGCTGGCCGGATCACAGCTCGGCCTGGCGGTGCCAACGTTCTGGCTGGGCATCCTGCTGCTGCTCTGGCTGGCGGCGGCGGTGCCGATCTTCCCGCTGCAGGGCTACGCTCCTCTGTTCCGCGATCCCCTGGAGTGGGGCCGTCACCTGGTGCTTCCCGCGGTCGCGCTGGGGGTGGACCGCGCGGCCGCCCTGCTGCGGCTGGTGCGCGCTTCCGTCCTGGAGGAAATGAACCGCGACTACGTGCGCACCGCGCGCGGCAAGGGGCTGGGCGACGGGTTCGTGGTGCGACGGCACGTGCTGCGTAACGCTCTTATCCCGGTCCTAACCGTGGCCGGGCTCCAGCTTGGCTACCTGCTGGCCGGCACCATCGTGGTGGAGCAGGTGTTCGGACTCCCGGGCCTGGGCCGACTCCTGCTGCAGGCGATCTACGCGCGGGACCTGGTTGTGGTCCAGGGCGTCGTGATGGTGGTCGCGGTCATGTTCACACTGCTGAACCTGCTGGTGGATCTGCTCTACGCCGCGGTGGATCCCCGCATCGCGTACGACTGATGCGACAACGCCATAACTTCCCACTGCTGATCGGCGCCACCGTGGTCTGCCTCATAGCGGCGAGCGCCGTCTTCGCACCGCTGCTCACGCCGCACAACCCGACCGCGATTGACCCTGCCGGCCGTCTGGCGCCTCCTGGCGGCGGGCACCCGCTCGGCACCGATCGCCTGGGACGCGACGTGCTGAGCCGCATACTGTACGGCGGCCGGGTGGCGGTGGTCGTGGGCGGGGTCGCGGTTGCCATCGGCGCCGGCGCCGGCGTGAGCCTGGGCCTGATCTCCGGCTACCAGGCCGGGCGCCTGGACGCGGTGCTGATGCGCGCCATTGACGGATTGATGGCCTTCCCCGCGCTGCTGCTGGCGATCATGGTGGTGGCGGCGCTGGGCCCCGGGCACATTCAGACGATGGCCGCGGTCGGCATTGTGCTGATACCGACCTTCGCGCGCCTGGCCCGGGCTCAGACCCTGGCGGTGCGGGGGCAGGAGTTCGTGCATGCGGCACGCGCGCTGGGCGCAACGGACGGCCGCATCGTCCTTACGCACATCCTACCCAACGTCGCGGGGCCGCTGTTGATCCAATCCACGGTGGCGTTCTCTGGCGCGGTCCTGGCCGAGGCGTCGTTGAGTTACCTTGGGCTGGGTACCCAGCCGCCGGTCGCGAGTTGGGGTGGAATGCTGCAGGAAGCCCGGGACGTGCTCTTCGTGGGCCCTTGGATGGCGATCTGGCCGGGCGTGGCGATCGCGCTGGCGGTGCTGGGCTGGAATCTCCTGGGGGACGGGCTGCGGGACATGCTGGACCCGCGGATGCGGCGCGCTACCCGGCGACGAGCAGAACGGTAACCGCGGTAGGCCCGTGCGCGCCCAGCACCGGCACCAACCCGATGTCCGCGCTGCGGCTTGGGCCTGTAATGAGAACCAGCGCCGACGGCAAGGGACCGCACCGCTCCAAGAGCGTCGCCAGGTCTGGCACGATGCGGTCGGCCCGCAGCACCGCCAGGTGTAGAGGAGGCAGCAGGGAGGCTGCCTGTGGCCGACCCGGGCCAGAAGCCAAGACGAGCGATCCGGTCTCGGCCACGCCCCAGTCGGCGCCGGTAATCCCGATCTCGGCCTGAGCGAGCGTCTCGAAGGGTCCGTGCGGATCGAGGATCTCCACTCCCTCCGCTCGCAGCCCCGCCCGTATCGGCGCCATCTCAGGAGTATCCCACAGAGCGGCGCGTTGCACACGCCGCTCCGTGCACAACGCGACCGCCCGCTCGACCGCCTCGTCCACGGTGCCAACCGCGATGACGGTGATGCCCACCTGGCCGGCCCGCTCGATGAAGAGCGCCACCCGGCTCACTGGGGTCCCTCCTGCCGCGGCTTCCACCGCTTGCGGAAAGGCCTGGACGCAAGAACCGGAGCGGCGCGGTGCGCGGTCCACCCTGACAGCGGATAGGGCAGGCGCTCGATCTTGCCGCCGCGCGCCAGGAGCCGCTGCGCCAGGCGTCCCAGCCCTCCTGCCAGCACGAACCGCGCAGGACTGCGCGTGAAGAAGGTCCACGCGCCCACCAGCAGCCTGTCCCGCCAGGGCGCAAGCCCGGTGCGCACGGCCCGCGCCCGCAGCTCGACCAGCATCCCAGGCAGGTCAATCTTCACCGGGCAGACATCGGCGCACGCACGGCACAGCGTGGACGCGAAGGGCAGATCACGGGCCCGCTCCAGCCCCTCGTAGGCCGGGGTCAACACGGCGCCGATCGGGCCGGCATAGATCGAACCGTAGGCGTGCCCGCCCGCATGCTGGTATACCGGGCACTCGTTCTGGCACGCGCCGCACCGGATGCACCGCAGCGCCCCGCGCAGGTCGGGATCGGCCAGCAGGCGCCTCCGGCCGTTGTCCAGGATGACCAAGTGCAGCTCCTCGGGACCATCGGTCTCGCCGGCCCGCCGCCTCCCTGTCAGCAGGGAAACGTAGACGCTCGAGCGCTGCCCGGTGCCGCTGCGGGCGAGTATCCGCAGGAAGACGCTCAGGTCCCCCAGACGCGGCAGGACCTTCTCGATTCCCATCACCGCCACGTGGATCCGCGGCCGGGCGGTCGTGAGCCGGGCGTTGCCCTCGTTCTCAACGATCACCAGCGTGCCGGTTTCCGCGATGGCGAAGTTAACCCCGGTGATCCCCATCTCGGCTGCCAGGAACTCCGCGCGCAGCACCTCCCGCGCCACGCGGGCCAGATCTTCCGGCCGCTCGTAGCGTGGGACGCCCAGCTTCCTGACAAAGAGGTCGGAGATTTCCTCGGTGGGCTTGTGGACCACGGGCGCGATGAGGTGGCTGGGCCGTTCACCGGCAAGCTGCACCACGTACTCGCCCAGATCGGTCTCGACCACGCTGGCGCCGGCTGACTCCAGGGCCGGATTGAGGAAGATCTCCTCGGTGGTCATGGACTTGCTCTTCACGATACGGCGCACGCCCCGTGAGCGGGCCAGATCCGTTATGATCGCGCGCGCCTCCGCGGCGTCGGAAGCCCAGTGCACGACGCCGCCGAGCGCGCGAACCTGCGATTCAAGATGGCCGAGGTAGGACTCCAGATTGTCCAGCACGTGATCTTTGATCTCGGCCGCGGCGCTGCGCAGCGACTCCCACTCGGGCAGTTCGGCCGCGGCGTCGGCCCGCGCCTTGCGGGACGCTGGCATGGCCTTCCCCATCTGGCGCCGCAGCGACTCGTCCCGCAGCGCCCGCTCGATGTTGCGGGCCAGGTCAATCCGCGCCGGACGGTCCGGTATCACGAGCCCGCCAGGATCTCTGCCAGGTGCATCGCGCGCACGCGGCTGCCCCTGCGGGAGAGCCCGCCGGAGATATGCATCAGGCAGCTCACGTCGGTAGCGGTGACCACCTCGGCGCCGCTGGCCTCGATGGTGTCGAGCTTGGCGGAGAGCATCGCTCCGGAGAGCGCCGCGAACTTGATCGAGAAGAACCCTCCGAACCCGCAGCACTGCTCGGCGTCGGGCAGCTCCACCAGGCGCAGGTCGCGCACCGCCCGGAGCAAACCCAGCGGTTCGTCCCGCAACCCCAGCCCGCGCAGGCCGTGACACGACGGATGGTAGGTGACCGCGGCAGGAAAGCGGGCGCCCAGGTCGGTAGCGCCCAGCACGCGGACGAGATACTCGCTCAGCTCATAGGTGCGTGAGGCAACGGACCGCGCCAGGTCGCCGAGCGCCGGCGTGCCACGAAACAGGCGCGGGTACCACTCGCGCACCATGTCCGCGCAGGAACCCGAAGGCGCCACGATGGCCGGCGCGTGCGCAAACACGTTCAGAAACCGCCGTGCCAGGACGCGCGCCTCTTCCTGGAACCCATTGTTGAACGGCGCCTGGCCGCAGCAGGTCTGTTCCTCTGGAAAGGCCACGGTGCAGCCGGCGCGTTCCAGCACGCGCACCGCGGCCTCGCCCACTTGCGGATAGAGCTGGTCCACCAGACAGGTGACGAAGAGCGCGACCGGTTTCACAGTTCTCGGTTGTTATCTCACAGGAGCGCCGCTGCCTGAATGGAAGCGGCTCCCTTCGGCAGCCGGACTCCCTCGGCCGACAGGACGGCCTCCAGCGCGCTGAGAAGCAGCAGGACCCAGCGTGGCTGGCTGGAGTGCCCCATCAACCCGATCCTCCAGACCTTGCCCCGCAGCTGTCCCAGCCCGCCGGCTATCTCTATCCCGTACTCCCGCAGCAGCCGGGTGCGAACCCTGGCGTCGTCCACCCCATCGGGGATAACGACCGTCGTGATGGTGGGCGACCGGTCGGGCTCATCGGCCAGCAGCCCCAGACCCATGACCTGCAATCCCGCCCAAAGGGCGCGGGTGTTGCGCCAGTGGCGTGCCACCCGGGCCTCCATCCCCTCCTCCACCACGAGCCGAAGCGCCGCGCGCATGGCGTAGATCTGCTGCACGGGCACGGTGTGATGGTAGGCATGCGTGGGCCCCCAGTACTTCCACAGCCCCTCGAGATCCAGGTAGAAGGCAGCGGGCGTCCCGCGGCCGCGCGTGCGCGCGTGCACCGTCAGCGGCGCCATGCCGGGAGGCGCGCTCAGGCACTTCTGACTTCCGCTGTAGCAGGCGTCAATGCTCCACGCGTCCATCGGCAGATCGGCTCCGGCCAGCGAGGCGACCGCGTCCACCAGGAACGTCGCGCCGTGTTCGTGCGCCACGCGGGCAAGATCGGTCAGGGGCTGCAGCACTCCGGTTGAGGTCTCGACGTGCACCGCAGCCACGCAGGCGATCCCCCGGCCTCCGGGGGACGACGCCAGCGTGCGCTCGAGATCGGCCGCGCTCACCGCTCGGCCCCAGGGCCCTTCGACCCGGACCACCTCGGCCCCGATACGCGTCGCGATCTCGACGATGCGGTCGGCGAAGAACCCGGCGGTGCAGACGGCCAGCCCCTCGCCCGGCTTCACCATGTGCAGCAGCGCCGCCTCCATCCCCGCGGTCCCGGTGCCGGAGACCGGCAGCGCCAGCTCGTTCTCGGTCTGGAACACGCTGCGCATCAGCCCGACGGTCTCGTCGACAACGCGGAGCATGTCGGGGTCCATGTGCCCGAGCATGGGCTGCGCAAGCGCCTCGGTAACCTCGGGGGGAAGCATGCTCGGCCCAGGGCCAAGGAGGATTCGCTCGCTGGGAGTTGTGCTCATCGGTGCCTCCTTTGAGAGTACCTCGGTGTGCTATTCCTTCTCCCCGCCGGGCGCCAATACCTCGGCGCCTGCCTTCATGGCGCACTCGCGGAGGAACCGCGCGCCCTGCTCGGGCACCACCGGGTTGATGTAGAACCCCGACCCCCACTCAAACCCGGCGACCTGGGTGAGCCGCGGCATGATCTCAAGGTGCCAGTGGTAGAAGTGCCCTGCCTGATCGGTGTAGGGCGCGGTGTGCACGATGTAGTTGTACGGCGGGTTGTTCAGGCACGAGTGCAGCGCGTGCAGCGTCGTCCGCAGCGCCTCCGCAAACGGAAGAACATCGCCCTCACCCAGCGCCCCGAACGAGGCCCGGTGCTCCTTGGGCAACAGCCAGGTCTCGAAGGGAAAGCGCGCGGCGTAGGGCTGCAGCGCCACGAACCGCTCGTTCTCGAAGACGATCCGGTCGCGCGCCGCCAGTTCCTGCTCGATCAGGCGACAGAAGATGCACACCCCGTTGCGGCCGAAGTGCCGCTCCGCCGCCTCCAACTCCTCGGCGGCGCGCTTGGGGATAACCGGCAGGGCGATGAGCTGCGAGTGCGGGTGGGATAGCGAGGCGCCGGCGGTGCGGCCGTGGTTGCGGAAGAGCAGCGCGTACTCAAACCGGTCGTCGCCGTCCAGGTCGCGGTACCGCTGCAGGTAGGCCCGCACCACCGCGGCCACCTCGCGGGAGGGCATCAGACCGAGGTGCGTGTGATGCTCGATCGTTTCGATGATGACCTCGTGTGCGCCGACCCCGTCCATGCGCGTGAACATGCCGATGCTACTGCGCGCTGTGTCGCCCTCGATGCGCAGTGCCGGGAACTTGTTCGAAACGACCCGAACCTCCCAGCCAGGCGTGTTGCGCGCCGTGCCGGGATCGCGGACGGCGAAGATCTCGGGCGGCGTCCGGCCCTCGCGGCCGGGACAGAACGGGCAGTGCTCCAGGTCGTTTACCTCCACCGGCGGCGTTGAGAAATCCGTGGGCCGCGCCGCCCGCTCGGTGGCAATGATCACCCAGCGGCCGGAGATCGGATCGGTGCGCAGTTCAGGCAAGACCGTTCACCTCGCTCGCAAGATGTGCTGCTTCAGGGCCGCCGCTCCGCGGCCCGCCGGATGGTGGCCTCGTACAGTTCAAGATACCGGCCGGCCACCCTGTCCCACGAGAAGTCCGCCCGCATCCCAACCTGTTGCAGCGAATGCCACAGGACCGGGTCGCGATAGGCGGCGACGGCACGGCCGACCGTCGCGGCCAGCGCTTCCGGGGTGTAGTCGTCGAAGACGAACCCGTTGGCGCGCCCAAGGCGCACGTTCTCCGGCGTGGCGTCCACTATGCTGTCCGCCAGCCCGCCGGTGCACCGCACCACAGGGGGCGTGCCGTAGCGGAGACTGTAGAGCTGGTTGAGGCCTGAGGGCTCGAAGCGTGAGGGCATCAGGAAGATGTCGGCGGCTGCCTCGATACGGTGCGCGAGCCCGTCATCGAACCCGATGATGGCGCGCACCTGGTTGGGGAACCGGGCGGAGGCGGCCCGGAACGCCTCCTCAAAGGCAGGTTCACCCGTGCCAAGGATGACCATCTGCGCCCCGGTTGCGACGATCGCGTCCATCGCGGCGGCCACCAGGTCGAACCCCTTCTGGGACGCCAGCCGGGCGACGGTCCCGATCAGGGGCGCGTAGGCCTGGACCGGCAGTCCCATCTCCTGTTGCAGCGCCGCCTTGCAGCGGGCCTTGCCTGTAAGGTCGTCGGCGTGATACCGGGCCGGGACGTGTGGGTCCACGCCCGGATCCCACAGCGCGTAGTCCACGCCGTTCAGGATTCCGAACAGATCGGCCGAGCGCGCCCGCAGCAGCCCGTCCAGCCCCATCCCAAACTCCTCGGTCTGGATCTCCCTGGCGTAGGTCTCGCTCACGGTGCTCACGGCGTGCGAGTATACCAGGCCTGCCTTCATGACGTTGACGTTTCCGTAGAACTCCAGGCCGTCCGGCGTGAAGGTTTCGGGCGGCAGGCAGGCCAGCGGGAACTGCTCGCGCGGGAAGATTCCCTGGTGAGCCAGGTTGTGCACGGTGAACAGGGTCGGGAGAGGGTCGCGGTGCGCCCGCAGGTAGGCAGGGATGAGCGCGGCGTGCCAGTCGTGGCAGTGCACCAGGTCCGGCGTCCAGGCATCGTACATCAACCCCAGCGCGGACTGACAGAAGAAAGCGAACCGCACCAGGTTGTCCTCGTAGTCCCGTCCCCCTTCGCCGTAGAGGCCGCCGCGATCATAGAGGGAGGGCTGTTCCAGGAAGTAGTATGGCATGCCATCGGAGGACGTCCCTGCCCAGACCGCGCCCTCGATCGCGGCCCCGCCTATGACGCTGTAGACCTGCCGCACCGGCTCAAGCCCGTCGCGGCTGATCCCGCGGTAGCGCGGCATCATCACGCGCACGTCGAGGCACTTGCGGCGCAGCGCCGAGGGCAAGGCCCCGGCCACGTCCGCAAGCCCTCCGGTCTTCGCGTACGGCACCGCTTCTGAGACGCAGAACAGAACCTTCATGGATCACCCGCCCTCACGTTTTCCCCTGAGCAGGCCCGATGAGTCCCAGCCACAGGTCGTTGACGTTCGTGTTCGTGGGTCCACTGACGATGAGGTCTCCCAACGCGCCAAAGAACGCGTAGGCGTCGTTGTTGGCCAGAGCCGCGACCGGGTCAAGCCCCAAGGCGCGGGCCCGCGCCAGCGTTGTCCCGTCGGCCACCGCGCCCGCGGCACCGGTGGGCCCGTCGGTCCCGTCGGTCCCGAACGCCGCCACCAACGTCTGCGGTAGGCCGGCGATGATCTCGACCGAGGCCAGCGCCAGTTCCTGGTTGCGGCCTCCCCGGCCCGTCCCCCGCACCGTCACCGTGGTCTCGCCGCCCATGATCAGGCACACCGGTTTCGGGCGCGACTCCGCGGCAGCCCTCTCGTCGCGCACTCGCACGCCGAAGCGCGCCCCTACCTCGCGCGCCTCGCCTTCGACGTTGGTCGCGCACAAAACAACATGATAGCCCAACGCCCGTGCCCGCTCAAGCGCCGCGTCCGCGGCCAGGGTGATGTCGCCGACCACCACGGCCCTCGCGCCAGCAAAGGCCGGGTCGCCTGGTTTAGGAGTTTCTGGGAGGGCACCGGCCGCTCCTCGCTCCAGACGCCGGCGGACCGGGGCAGGCAGCGCGCTGCGCAGCCCGTAGCGGTCCACCACCGCCAGCGCGTCGGCAAAGGTAGTCGGATCGGGCACTGTCGGGCCCGAGGCGATGGCATCGAGAGGGTTGCCGAGAACGTCGGACAAGATCAGCGTCACCACCCGGGCGGGCGCTGCCCGGCGGGCCAGCCATCCACCCTTGACCCCGGAGAGATGCTTGCGGACGGCGTTCACCTCGGTGATCGTGGCGCCCGAGCGCAGCAGCAGGTCAGTGGTGGCGATCTTCTCTTCCAACGTTATGCCATCGGCAGGCATCGGCAGCAGGGCCGAGCCCCCGCCGGAGATCAGCACGAAGACGAGGTCGCCCCAACCGGCGCTGTCCACAATGCAGGCAATCAGGCCGGCTCCCACAAGACCGGCCGTATCGGGCAGAGGGTGGCCTGCCTCGGTGAGCGTGATCCTCCGGAGCGGCTCCAGGTATCCGTACTTGGTGGTAACGGCTCCGCCGGCAATGCGGTCGCCCAGCACGGCTTCCAGCGCCGAGGCCATGCGCGCCGAGGCCTTGCCAGCGCCTACAACGAAGATGCGGCCGTCTGGGGCAAGATCGCAGGGTTCGCCGCCGATCGTCAGGCGGTCCCCGTCCCTCTGCACGGAGCGGAGCACGGCGGCTGCCGGATCTGCGGCGGCCACCGCCGCTCCCAGAATCTGGACAGCATGACGGCGCAGCCCAGCGGTCTCGCCGTGGAACAGCCGGCCGTCAACGTTCATCGGGCACCGTCCTTCGGACACCTGGCCCGAACGGAGCGGTCCACCACGTCCCGCCGCGGTTGGGGCGGACCGCCTCAACCCGCACGCCGTGCGCCCCTGCGGCATCTAGCGCGGCCCTGACGGTGTCCCGTGCCAGCGGCGCGAGGTTGTTCTCCTCGCTCAGGTGGACCAGGCAGACGGTCTGCGCCCTGCCGTCCGCCGCGGCGACCGCGGCGCGCGCCGCGCCGTCGTTGGACAGGTGCCCCTGCGCGCCGACGATGCGGTTCTTGAGAAACCACGGGTAGGACGAGACCGCCATGAGACCCAGATCGTAGTTGGCTTCCAGGATGAATAGGTCGGCACCACGGGCACGCGCGAGCAACTCGTCGGTGACCTCGCCCAGGTCACTGGCGATGGCCGCGCGTACGCCGTCCCTGGAAATGACAAACCCCACCGGATCGGCGGCATCATGGGGAAGCGGGAACGGCGTCACTTCCACGGTTCCCAAGACAAACGGCTTCCCTGATCTGAACAGCTCCACGCTGGCGCCGGCGAGTTGCACCCCGGCTGCCCTGGCCGTGGGCTCGTTGGTCAGCACCACCGCTCCTGTCGCGCGGGCGACGGCCGCCGCTCCCCTTGCGTGATCGTCGTGCTCATGGGTCAGGAGGATCGCGTCCAGGCGCGGCCCCTGGCCGTCTTCCTCGATCTCCCTCAGAACCGCCTCGGCGGTCAGCCCCGCGTCAACCAGGAAGCGCGTCGGTCCTGCCTCAACCAGGATCGCGTTGCCGGAGCTGCCGCTGCGCAGCACGCGCACGCGGAGCGGGCTCCGCGGCCTCACGAGCGCAGTAGCTCCTCGGCTTCAGGTACAAGGAGCAGAGCACCCTCCTCTGCCAGAGTGGCCACGACCCTGAAGGCCTCGACCACCTCAGTCAACGCAGCGGGCATGGTTGCCGCCCCAGGGCCCCCGGATGCCGAGGGGACGGCCGCGGCGTCTGGGGGTCGGATTGTGACCGTGATAGCGCCTTGTGCCTCCGGGATCCCGGCCATCTCGCGCGCCCGGCGCACCGCCAGGGGAAAGTCCCCCACTTCGTCCACGAGCCCCTGCTCCATCGCCTGGCGGCCGGTCCACACACGCCCGCGGGCGATCGCCTCGATCTCGGCCTCGCTCTTGGCGCGGCCCCGAGCCACCTTGCCCACGAAGCGCCGGTACACCGCCTGGATACTGTGGCGGATACGGTCGAGTTGATTCGGGGTGAACGGCTCAAAGCCCGAGGGCATCGTGGCGGAGGAGCCCCGCGCCACGATCTCGCGGTTGAGCCCAAGTTTGCCAAACAGGCCTCGGGCCGTCAGCTTGCCGTTGATCACGCCGATCGAGCCCGTGACGGTAGAGGGCTGCGCGATGATCCGTCCGGCACCGCATGAAACGTAGTAGCCACCTGAACCAGCCACATTGCCCATAAACGCGACCACGGGCTTCCTGGCCTTGATGCGCTCCACCTCGCGCCAGATCAGGTCGCTGGCCAGCGCCGATCCCCCGCGCGAGTCCACGTGGAAGACGACCGCGCGCACGCGCGGGTCGCGCTCCGCGGCCCTGAAAGCGCGGGCCACGGTCTCGGAGCCCGCGAATCTTCCACCCACGAACGGCAGGGGAAACGGCAGATCGCGGCTCTCGCCGGCAATGATCGTGCCGATCAACTCAACGACGCCAATCACCGCGGTTCCGGATCGCCACCGGTACGGGGTCGGCAGGCGCCTGCGTGCCTGAGCCCACGGCCGCAGCGCGGCCGGCCGCGCCTGGGATCCCAGGCGGGCGGGTAGCTCGTCCTCGTAACAGATGCCATCAACCAGCCCGGCGGTCCACGCATCGTGCGCGCAGAGCGGCGCCCGGTCCACGGCCGCGCGCACGGCGCCCTGATCGAGACGACGCGCCAAGGCCACGTCTTCCACGAACCCGGCCATCACCGAGTCGAGCACCGACTCAACGACCTCGCGGTGATGCTCGGAGAGGCCGGACCGCATGAACGGGTCAACCGCGGTCTTGTACTCGGCGATCCGCTCGAACTCCGGGAGAATCCCGGCCCGATCGAAGGCCTCGCGGAAAAAGGTGATCTCGGTGCGCAACCCCAAGACGGTCCAGTAGGCGGCTTCAGGCATCCAGATCTCGTCGGCTGCCGCCGCGACATGGTAGCCCGGCAGGTCGGCATCCAGCAGGTAGGCGACGACGCGCTTGCCCCGGCGATGGAACTCGCCCAGGGCCGCCCGGAGGCTCTGCACGGTCGCCATCCCCGCGCGCAGGTCGCGCACGCGCAGCACGATGCCGCGCACGCGCGCATCCCCGGCGATGCGCTCCAGCCGCTCGCGCAGCGCCTCCATGCTCTCCTCCGGGCGTTGCAGGGGCCGCATCAGCATCCGCTGCGCCAGGGGCCGGGAAGGGGGCGTACGTTCGGGGTACGAACCGGTCAGTTCCACGACCACGTAGTCCAGCGGCGGCCCGGGCAGGCGGGCCAGGACATTGGAGAGCAGGAGCAGGCCGTTGCGCACCAGATCCAGAATCCAGGTCATGGGACTATTCTAACCACAGGCGACGGCGACGCCTAGCGGTATGGATGCTGCCCGTCCTGAACCGATGAAATGGTGGGGCTGGGGGGAGCCCTCGAAGACCTACGCGCTCGAACACCACCCGGGGTTCTGGCCGTTCCTCGTTGCGAGGATAGGCGCCCCCTCTGGGGCCCCGGGGCCCCGGGCCAACCTCGACCAGATCAGGATCCCGCAGCACCGTATCCCGGCCCGGGCCCTGGAGGCGCTCGCGGCGGCCGTGGACGCCGAGCACCTTTCCCTCTCCCACGATGTCCGGATAGCGCACGCCTGCGGCAGGGGTTATCAGGACCTGGTCCGGCTACGGCAGGGCGCGGTGCCGCCTCCGCCCGACGCGGTGGTATTCCCATCCTCCGAGGAAGCCATCGTGCGCCTGCTGGGCATAGCGGGCAGCGAGGGAATTGCCGTCATCCCGTTTGGAGGCGGGACCAACGTGGTGGGAGGCGTCGAGGCGTCAAACGGCAACCGGCCGGCCCTGTGCGTTGATCTGCGGCGCATGAACCGGCTAGTGAGCGCGGATCCGGCAGGTCTCGTGGCCACCGCCGAAGCAGGTATCCTGGGTCCTGCGCTCGAGGCCTCGCTCGGCGCACACGGCCTGACGCTGGGCCACTTCCCCCAGTCGTTCGAGTTCTCCACGCTTGGGGGCTGGATCGCCACCCGATCTGCCGGGTACGCCTCAACCGGCTACGGCAAGATCGAGGCGATGGTCATCGCGCTGCGCGTGGTCACGCCGCGCGGGATCATCGCGACGCGCGTGGTGCCGGCCAGCGCCAGCGGGCCGGACCTGAACGCGCTGTTTGCCGGCTCTGAGGGCACGCTCGGGATCATCTCGCAGGCCACGCTGCGGGTGCACCCGCTGCCCACAAGGAAGGATTACCGGGCCTGGCTCTTCCGCCGGTTCGAGGACGGCCTCTCCGCGGCGCGCGCCATGCTGCAGGAAGGACCGGTCCCCACGACCGTCCGGCTCTCCGATGCTCCCGAGACCGAGGCCTCCCTGGCGATGAGGGAACGTAGATCCGGTTGGTCTTCGCGCGCGCAGGAGTGGGCCGGGATGCGCTTGATAGGGGCTCGCGGCTACGAGCCCGGGAAGATGTGCGTGGCCATCGTTGGGGTCGAGGGAAGCGCGGCGGCTACCGCGCAAGCGTGGTACGGCCTGAACCGTGTGCTGAGGCGGCACGGCGCCTTCTTCCTGGGATCCGGACCGGCCCGCGCCTGGTACCAGGAGCGCTTCGAGCTTCCCTACCTGCGGGACGAGTTGCTCGATGCCGGCATCATGGTGGACACGCTGGAAACCGCCGCCACCTGGGATCGCCTGCTGCTGCTGCACGCGCGCGTCGCGGGCGCCCTGCGCGACGCCCTGACGCCAATCGGCACCCCGCCTCTCGTGCTCTGTCACCTCTCGCACGCGTATCCTACGGGCGCCTCCCTCTACTTCACCTTCCTGGCCCGGCAGGCGCAGGGGCGCGAGATCGAACAGTGGCAGAGGGCCAAGCGCGCGGCAACCGACGCCATCATGGCAGGAGGCGGGACGCTCAGCCACCACCACGGCATCGGGACCGTGCACCAGGCCTGGCTGCACGAGGAGCACGGAAAGGATGGCCTCCAGACGATCCGGGCGATCAAGACCGCGCTCGACCCGGACGGCATCATGAACCCGGGCAAACTGGCCCCCTGAGATCATGCCGTCGGACGAGTTCTCGACCACGACACGCCGCGACGACCTCGACCGCGTGGCTCGTGGCACGTGGGACCTCCTCGTAATCGGCGGGGGCATCACCGGCGCCGGGGTGGCGCGGGACGCGGCGCTGCGCGGCTGGCAGACCGCGCTCTTCGAACAGGAGGACTTCGCCAGCGGCACCAGCAGCCGCACCGGCCGGATGGTGCACGGAGGCCTGCGCTACCTGGCGGAGGGACATCTCCGGCTCGTCGCCGAGTCGCTGGCGGAGCGCGCGGTGCTCCGGCGCACCGTTCCCCTCCTGGTGGCGGCCCACCAGTTCATGCTCCCGGTGTGCGGGTCTGCTTTGGCCATGGCGAGGATGGCCGCGGGGCTGGCCCTCTATCAAGGGCTGGCGCTGGGCCGGGCCGTGGGACCGGCCTGCCTGGTCTCCGCGCGCCGCGCACGCAGCCTGGAGCCGCTGGTCGCTCCGGACCGGCTTGCCGGTGGGGCGATCTACTGGGACTGCCTGACGGACGACGCGCGCCTGGTGCTGGCGCTGGTCCTGGACGCGCACCGGCGCGGCGCGGCCGCGATCAACCACGCGCCCGTTGTGGGCCTGCTGCGGACCGGCGACCGCGTCGCTGGGGCTGTGGTGCGTGACGCCCTCACCGGAGGAACCTTCGAGGTGCGGGCCCGCGCCGTGATCAACGCCACGGGTCCATGGAGCGAGAAGATCTCGGCGATGGTCGGGGTGCACGCCCTGCGCCTGCGCCCGACCAGGGGATCCCACATCGTGGTCCCTCGCGCGCGCCTGGAAACCCATCGGGCGATCATCTTCTCCTCACCGCGCGACCGCCGGAACCTCTATCTAGTGCCGTGGGATCAGCACTCCATCGTCGGCACCACTGAGACCGATCACACCGGCGATCCCGAAGCGGTCTTTGCGACCGCACAGGACGTGGCCTACCTCCTGGAAGCGATCCAGGCCACATTTCCAGGAGCGGAGTTAGCCCCCAAGGACATCGTCAGCACCTTCGCAGGCGTGCGCCCACTGCTGGACCGTCCTGGGCTCGCGGCCTATCGCGTCCCGCGCGACTATCGGGTAGTCGAGGGTCCTCCAGGTCTCATCTCAGTGGCGGGAGGCAAGCTCACGACCTTCAGGCGCATGGCGCAGGACGCGGTGGATGCGGCCGCCAGGTCCATCGGCGGCGCTACGGCGCAGGAGCGGTGCCGGACCGCCAGGGTGCCGGTCGAGCTGCCCGTGCCTTCGGGGGAAGGCCCGCCAGACCCCGTCGGCCTCGTTGCACGCGCGGTAAGGCATGAGATGGCCGTGACGCTGTGCGACTGCCTCATCCGCCGGCTCCACCTCATCCACGAACTGCCAGACCAGGGATTGGCCTTCGCCCCAGAGGCAGCGCGCCGCATGGCGCCGGTGCTCGGATGGACGGAGGCAGTGGTGCAGGCCCAGGTCGAACAATACCAGGCGGCCGTGGCGCTGACGCGCCGGTGGCAGGCCCCTTCGGGGTGTCGGGATGCTGACGGATTCTGAACGCCGTACCCTGCGCGCGCTGTGTGATGCGATGGTGCCGGCCCTGGACCGGGCTGGAGATCCCCACGGCTTCCTAGGGCGGCGCGGATCGGATCTCGACCTGCCGGCGTTGATCGAGGAGGGATTGGCCGAGGCGCCGGAACACCTGCGCGCGCAACTGCGCCGGCTCCTCCGCGTAATGGGGAACCCGGTCGCGAACCTGTTGCTGGCCGCCCGGCCGCAGGGAGTGGCAGCGATGTCTGCGTCCGAGGCAGAGGCCTACCTCCGGTCGTGGGGCACCAGCCGCCTACCGCTCAAGCGCGCTGCGTTCCAGGCCCTCAAGCAGGTAATCACCTTCCTGTTCTATGCCGCGCATCCGCCCGGGGAACCCAATCCCAACTGGGCCGCCATCGGGTTTCCCGGTCACCCTCCTGTGACGCCCGGGCCGGGCCCGCGTATAACGCCGCTGGCCATCACCTCTGACACACATCTGGAAACCGATGTCTGCGTGATCGGATCAGGCGCCGGGGGAAGCGTGGCCGCGGCCGAGTTGAGCCGGGCAGGTCGCCAGGTGCTGATGGTCGAGCGCGGGGGTTACTACGGCCAGGGCGACTACAACGGCGACGAGTACGAGATGCTGCGGCGGCTATCGCTGGGCAAAGGGCTGTTCGGCACCGCTGACAACGCCTTCGGGCTGCTCGCGTCAACGTGCCTGGGCGGAAGCACCGTGGTCAACTGGTGCACGAGCCTGCGGCCTCCCGAGGACGTGCTGTGCGAGTGGGAGCGCGAGCACGGGATTGACGGCGCGTCAGGCCCCCAGTTCCGCGCTGCGATAGATGCGGTCGAGGGCCGGCTGAACGTGAACACCCTGGAGAGCCAGCACAATCCCAACAACCAGGTCCTGGTGGATGGGGCCCGGGCACTGGGATACCGGGTTGAGACGATCCCGCGCAACGTGCGGGGCTGTGACGATTGCGGCCCGTGCGTCTACGGCTGCGCGCGGGGCGCCAAGCAGGACGCGCTCGTCACCTACATCAGGGACGCCTGCGAGGCAGGCGCCCGCGTGCTGGTCCGCTGCCGCGCGGAGCGGGTGCTCACCCGGAGCGGCGAGGTGACCGGGGTCGAGGCGGTCGCGATCGATCCTGTATCTGGGAAACAGCACCGCGTCACGATCCGCTGTGGAACAGTGGTGGTCTCCGGCGGAGCCATCTTCTCGCCGGCGCTGCTGCTGCGCTCCGGATTGGGCAACGCGCTGGTGGGCCGCGGGCTGCGCCTGCATCCGGTAACCGCCTGCCTGGGCGTCTATCCTGATCCGATCAGGATCTGGTCGGGAGCCGCCCAGACCGCCACCTGCGCCGAGTTCAGCCGGGTGCGAGGGATGCACGGGTTCTGGATCGAGGCTTCTCCGGGCCACCCGGGGTTATCGGCGATGGCCGTGCCCTGGGCCGGCGGGGAAGAGCACAAGCGCCAGATGGCGCGCCTGGCGCACACCGCCGCGCTCATCGTACTCGTGCGCGACAGCGGCAGCGGCACGATTGCACTCGCCCCTGACGGGAATCCTGTTGTGCGCTACGCGCTGAACGCGCAGGACAGGGCGCTGATGCTCCAGGGGTTGGAAGAGATGGGCAAGATCCACCTGGCCGCAGGCGCGCTGGAGGTATCCAGCCTGCACACCCGGGGAGTGCGCGTGCGCCACGAAGAGCCCGCTGCCGCAGCCCGGTTCGTGATGGGAGTCCGGCGCGAAGGGATCCAGCCCAACGCGCTTGCGCTGTTCAGCGCGCACCTGATGGGCGGCCTGCCGATGGGCGCGGATTCGCGCCGCGCGGCCGTGAATCCATCGGGCGGGCTCTACGGGGTGCGCAACCTGTTCGTGGCCGACGCGAGTCTCTTTCCCTCCGCGCCGGGCGTGAACCCGATGATTGCCATCATGGCGATGGCCCTTCGCGTGGCGCAGCGGATCGCAGCCGCTGGATAGCGCGCCGGGTCAGCCGCGGTTGCTAGACTGTAGCCCAGCTCGATCAGCCGTAGCCCAGCTCGGCCAGCCGATCCTCGTCGAACCCGAAGTAGTGCGCGATCTCGTGCACGACCGTGCGCCTGATCTCCTCGCGGATCTCGTCCTCGGTTTCGCACTCCTCCTCGAGTGGCCCCTGGAAGATGGTGATGACGTCGGGCAGGGTGTAGGGCAGCATGGGACTTCGATCGGGAAGCGGCGTCCCATGGTAGAGACCGAACAGCACATCGTCCGGTTCCATCCCGGCGTCGGCAAGATGCTCCTCGGTCGGCCAGTCGTCCACCGTGACCTCGATGTTGTCCAGGGCGCCGCGCAGATCCGGAGGGATGCCGCGCAGGGCGTCGGCCACGAGTTGCTCGAATCGCCGGCGGCTGATACGGATCATATCAACACCCAGCATATCACCAGGGACCCACCCGGCAGCAGATGGGGCTTGCC
>CAYLKW010000010.1:0-24008 GCA_964384245.1 uncultured bacterium | reverse complement strand
CGGACGGCGGAGGGGATCTCCGCGAACAGTTCTTCTACGCTCGCAACGCCGGCGACCCGCAGCATCTCTTCTATCTCGGCGTCGGTGTGGGGCAGGTACCTGTGCGGGTGCCATCCAGAGCCCGGCTTCATGCCTGCTCTGCCCCCACCAGCGCCGCGTATGCTTCAGCGTCCAGGAGCTGATCCCACTCCTCGGGCGCGGACATCTCTATGACGACCATCCAGGCATCCCCGTGCGGGTCCTGGTTAATGGTCTCGGGGTGCTCGACTACCGCCTGATTGACCTCCACGACGCTGCCGGAGACCGGCGCGTAGAGGTCGCTGGCCGCTTTCACGGACTCGATCGCCCCAAACGCCTGCCCGGCGCGTACTTCGGCGCCCGCCTTGGGCAGCTCAACGAAAACCACGTCGCTGAGCCGTTCCGCGGCGAATGAGGTTATCCCGATGCGGACCCTGCCGTTCTCCTTTTGGGCCCACTCGTGATCGCGCGAGTACCTTCGGTCGGTCGGAAACATGCCTCACCTCTCGGTTTAAGCTTCTGTTGGTCTCTGTGCGCGCCTGTAGAACGGGAGCTTGACCACTCGGGACGGGACAGGTGCGCCGCGAACCTCGATCTGGAGGCCGACTCCTAGCGCGGACGTCCCCCTCGGCACATAACCCATGCCGATCGGGCGGCGGAGCGAGGGAGAGAACGTTCCGCTGGTGACGGCGCCGGCGCGTTCCCCTGCTACGAAGATTGCGCAGCCATGCCGCGGAATGGCCCGTCCATCCGCCTCGAATCCGACCAGGCGCCTTGCCACACCCTCCCGCCGCTGTCGTTCCAGCGCCGGCTTCCCTATGAACTCCTCCTTGTCGAACTTCACCGTCCAGGCCAGGGGGGCCTCCAGCGGAGATGTCGTCTCGTCAATGTCCTGTCCGTAGAGCATCATCCCTGCTTCGAGGCGGAGCGTGTCGCGGGCGCCCAGCCCGACCGGAACCAACCCGTGTGGCCGGCCGGCTTCGGTCAGCGCTTCCCAAACCCGGAGCGCGGCGTCCCAGCCCGAGGCGATTTCGAACCCGTCTTCGCCGGTGTACCCTGTGCGGGTGACCGCCACCGGAACCCCTCCCACCCGGATCCCTTCGATGCGATGAAACGGCGGCAGCGCGGCCAGCCCGGTTCCGGATGCGACCGCGAGCACCGCCTCGGCCATCGGGCCCTGCAGGGCCAGCAGCGCCACCCCGTCGGACAGATCCCGCACAACCGCTGGAGCGGCGTGCCCCTGGATCCAGGACAGATCCTTGGCGTGGGTGCCGGCGTTCACGATGAAGAGGTACTCCTGCTCGGCCGTGCGGAAAAGCGTGAGGTCATCAATCACGCCGCCTGCCGGGTTGCACATCGGGGTGTACAGCCCCTGGCCCACTGCCAGGCGCCGGGCATCGTTGGTGATCAGTCGCTGCACCGCCTCAAGCGCGCGGGGCCCCTCGATGAGGACCTCGCCCATGTGCGAAACGTCGAAGAGCCCGACGCGCGTGCGCACCGCCAGGTGCTCCTCCACCAACCCCGCATACTGCACGGGCATCTCCCACCCCGCGAACGCCACCATCCGGCCGCCAGCGGCCCGGTGGGCCTCGTAGAGCGAACTGCGGCGCAGGGCCGCGCCATCCGTCACTTCTGCCGCCCCCCCGAGAGAAGCGCAACCACCTCGGCGTCGTCCACCTGGGCGAAGTCCTCGTAGAACTGCCCGACCGCCTGGAAGAACTCGGGCGCGCTCAAGCAGACCACCTCGTCCGCCTCCCTGGCCATGCGGGCGACCGACTCGGGCGGCGCAACCGGCACGGCCGCCACCAGGTGGGCCGGGTCCATGGCGCGCACCGCGCGCAGCGCCGCGATGAGGGTGGCGCCGGTTGCAATGCCGTCGTCGAGAACGATGACGGTCCTGCCAGCCAGGGAAGGAAGCGGCCGACCTCCACGATACGCCTTGACGCGCCGGGCGATTTCCGCGCGCTGGGCCTCGGTCTCCTGCTCCAGGTAGGCCGCGCTCACGCCGTGCGACATCTCGTCCAGCACCGCCGCGCCGCCTTCGGCCACAGCGCCGATCGCGAGCTCGGGGTTGTAGGGTGCGCGCAGCTTGCGCGGGACAATCACTTCAAGCGGGGCGCCCAGGCGTTCGGCAACCTCACGGCCCACCACCACGCCGCCTCGCGGCACCGCGAGCACCACCGGGTCCTGGTCCCGCAGGTGGTCGAGGGCCGCGGCTAGGTGGCGGCCTGCGTCTCGCCTGTCGGTAAAGACCATGACGGCCGCGCGCCTATGCCTCGCCGATGGCGCGCTGCTCTTCCTCCGATAGGGTATAGGTGGACCGTCCTCCGGTCACGGGCTTGGCATACGCGCGCGCCCCGTCGCGGTCGTTGAGCACGCTCAAGACGACGCCGTCCCGGCGTGCGTCCATCAACGCCAGACTGAAGCTCAGGTGTCCACCAAGCTCCTTGAACGCATCGTACCTTACCAGGCCGGTGTGCTGGAGACTGCGCTGGGCCTGCTCGCCCAACCGGTCCACCCGGCCCCCCAGGTGTTCGATTTGCCGCGACGCGGCCTCCACATCGCGGCGGAGCGCCGCCACCCGCTCCAGGAACGCGGGGTCGCCGCTCGCGGCGGCAAGCTGCCGCGCAAGCCGTCGGAGCCGCAGCGCCACGGCCAGCACCGCGAGCACCAACGCTCCAGCGGCCACAAGCACGTACGGAATCAAGGTGTCTGAACTCAATGGCATCGTAGGGTTTCGCCTCCAGGATCGGGACTGTCTTCTTCCACGCCGTCCGACCTACCTCCTGTTGTCCGCCCACTAGAATCCCGCGGCGCGCGCCAGAACCTTCCAGTAGGGCAACGCCGCCGTCAGCAGGACTGAGACCACCAGCGCCGGCAGCAGGCTCCCAACCCGGACTTTGCGGATCCGCAATATCCCAAGGCCCAGGCCGATGATCAGGGCGCCGCCGGTGGCGGTGAGCTCGCGCGTCATCTCTTGCGTCATGACCCCGTGCACCGCGCCCGCGGCCAGCGTCAGCGCGCCCTGGTAGATCAGCACCGTGCCCGCCGACAGCAACACGCCAGCGCCCAGCGCCGCGCCGATAGCTACGGCGGAGATGCCGTCCAGGAGCGACTTCGTGTAGAGCAGCACAGGCGTCTGTCCCAACCCGTCCTGGATCGCGCCGAGCACGGTCATGGGCCCGACGCAGAACAGGAGACTGCTCGTGACGAACGCCGCGGCCACGGTGCTCTCCTGTCCCTGCGCGCCATACAGCCGCTCGGACCAGCGGCCCAGCGCCTCGATGCCCTCCTCGATGTGGAGCGCCTCTCCGATGAGTCCTCCCAACACGAGGCTCACGATGGTGCCGAGCACGTTGGCCGTCTGCAGCGCCATCTGAAACCCGATCAGCAGGGTGGCCAGGCCGATGCCCGCCATCACCGTCTCGCGCGCCCGTTCGGGAAACCGGTGGCGCAGGGCTACTCCTGCCAGCCCTCCGGCGGTGACGGCTATCGCGTTGACGACCGTGCCTTCCACGTTAGCCCTGCTCCCCGGCCAGGCCCAGCTCGGAGGCGACCTCGCGCATCGCTGCGATCACCAGCGTGGCGTGCTCCTCGAACGGCACGCCCAGCGTCTCCGCGGCGCGCAGCATCTCGTCCCGGTCCACCGCGCGGGCGAAGGCCTTGTCCTTCATCTTCTTCCGGACGGATGCGGCGTCCACGTCACCGACGCTGCGCGAGGGCCGGACAAGCGCCACGGCCACGATGAATCCTGTCAGTTCGTCGCAGGCATGTAGGGCCTGCTCCATCCGCGACTGCCTGGACACCCCGGTGTAGTCGGCGTGGGACAGGATCGCCCTGCAGACGACCTCGGGGTATCCCGCGACCCGCAAGTGCTCGACTCCCCGGATTGGGTGCCCGGCCTCTTGGGAGGGAAACCGCTCGTAGTCCATGTCGTGAAGGAGCCCCACCAGGCCCCAGAGGTCCTCGTCCTCGCCGAACTTCCTTGCATAAGCGCGCATCGCGGCTTCCACGGCAAGCATGTGCTTCCTTAGATTCGGCGTGGGCGTCCACTCGCACAGAAGGGCCCAGGCCTCCTCGCGCGCAGGCTGGCGCACCGGCGTATCCGTCATCGGGGCCCTCCTCCGTGCCGCGTCAGCGCGTCCAGGAGCCGCTCCAGGTCTGCGGGCGTGTAGAAGGCGATCCTGATCTCGCCGGATCCGTTCCGCCGCAGATGCAGGCGCACCTGGGTTCCCAGCGCGTTTTGGAGGTGTTGTTGAATAATATTAATCTCTCCTGCTTCTTGGCGGCCGCGCTTCGGTATTCCACGTGAAATAGTGCGGGCACGCGCCCGGGATTCGGTCTCCCTGACCGAGAGGCCCTTCGCTTCCACTTCCTTCCAAACGGACAGGAGGCGGTGCGGGTCCTCTATTGCCAGCAGGGCCCGGGCGTGCCCCTCGGTGATCCGGCCTGCCGTGAGCGAGGCCTGAACCTCCGGTGGAAGGGCCAGGAGGCGCAGGGCGTTGGCAACCGACGGCTGGCTCCTGCCCACCCGGCGGGCCACGGTTTCCTGCGTGAGGTGGAACTCGTCCCGCAGGCGCCGGTAGGCTGTGGCGCGCTCCATCGGGTTGAGGTTCTCGCGCTGCAGGTTCTCGACCAGTGATGCCTCCAGGGCACCACGGTCGTCAATGTGCCGCACCAGGGCAGGCACCGTTCTCAGCCCGGCAGTCGCGGCGGCCCGCCACCTGCGCTCTCCGGCGATCAACTCGTAGCCGTCGGGCATCGGCCGCACCAGCACTGGCTGCAGCACGCCGTGCTCCCGGATGGATGCCTCTAGTTCTGCCAGGGGCTCCTCGTCAAACCCCACGCGGGGCTGAAGCCGGTTGGGACGGATCTTTTCGATGGGCAGCTCAACCGCTCCGACCGGCGCCCCTGGTCCTGCCCCGGGGATCAGGGCGCCCAGCCCACGGCCGAGCGCTTTCCTCGGGGGGTGGCCGGGGGAGCGGGTGGGGTCAGGGGATTGTCGCATGGTGTCCGCCACGCTGTATCACCTCCTGGCAAAGCGCCCGATATGCCTGGGCGCCGCGCGAGCCCGGGTCGTACAGGGTAATCGGCTTGCCGTGGCTGGGCGCCTCGGCCAGCCGCACGCTGCGCGGGATGACGCTCTGGTAGACGCGCTCGCCGAAGAACCGCCGGACCTCGCTGGCGACCTGGTCGGAAAGGTTGGTCCGCGAGTCGTACATCGTCAACAGCACGCCGCTTATCTCGAGGCCCTGGTTCAAGTGCCGCTGCACCAGCTCGATCGAGTTGAGAAGTTGCTTCAGCCCTTCCAGCGCGTAGTACTCGCATTGAATCGGGATGAGGACCTCGGTGGCCGCGGCGAGCGCGTTGACCGTGAGCAGTCCCATCGCCGGCGGACAGTCCAGCAGGACGAGCGGGTAGTCCACCGGGGCCAGGGCGCTCCGGAGCCGGGACTCCGGTCCCTGCGTGCCCGCCAGCTCGACCTCGATCCCGGCCAGGTGGATGCTGCTGGGCGCGATGTACAGTCCGGGAACTTCCGCGGCCACAACCATGTCCTCCAGGGCCGCGCCGTTCATCAGCACGTCGTACGTGGAGACGGCCTGGGAGTCCCTCTCTATGCCCAGACCGCTGGTGGCGTTGGCCTGGGGGTCCAGGTCCACCAGCAGCGTCCGAAAACCTTCGGCCGCCAGGCACGCGCCCAGGTTGACGGCTGTCGTGGACTTGCCGACGCCGCCCTTCTGGTTGACTATCGCTATGATCCGTCGCACGGCCCCTCGGGTGGACGGTTCAACGCCGCGGCCGGTCCTTCCCCCTTGTGCGGCAGGTCGGTGCCCAGGCGGCGGCCGCTGCGTGGGAACTCCGGTGGCGTAGGGCGCCGCTTCCGCAGCACCAGGGCCGCGCGTTGCCGGTCGGTCGTGGGGAGGGTGCGGGGCGCGCAGGACTCGGCGGCCCCGCCGAGCGCCTCCAGGAGCCGCCCGGCTGCGGCGACCTCCTCTGTGACCCTTGGGCCCCTCAGGAGGACGGCCGCGCCTCCGAGTTCCACCAGTGGGAGGCAGAGCTCGCAGGTCGCGCCCAACGGAGCGGCCGCGCGGGAGACGGCCAGACCAAATGACTCTCGGAACCCCGCCTCGTGGCCGAGCACCTCTGCCCGCGCCCACCTGATCCCCACATCCGGGAGATCGAGCGCACCGCGGAGGTGCTCTAGGAAGGCCACGCGCCGCCGGGAGGCCTCAACCAGCACAACGTGTAGGTCCGGCCGAACGATCTTCATCGGAACGCCAGGGAACCCTGCGCCCGACCCCACATCCACGACCTTGCAGCCGGGCGGTACGGCGCGGGCGACCAATGGAAGCAGCGAGTCCAGGAAGTGGAGGCCCTCCACCTGGTCCGCGCTGGCGGCCGCGGTCAGGTTCAGCCGCTCATTCCAGGAGAGCACCTCCTGTAGGAAGCGCGCGAACCGGTCAAGGGCGGGGGGGGACAGCGTGATGCCGAGCAGTGCGGCGCCTGAATGCAGGCGGGTAAGTGGCAGGGTCACTCCTCCGGGGTAGGGGGAGACTCCTCCCCGGTGCGCTGTAGGACCACGACGTGGCGCGCATCGTCTTCCCCGCTGCTGCTCGTCGTGACCCTGACATCGTCCTTGAGCGCAAGGTGGGCGGACCTCCGGTCCCGGGCACTCATCGGCTCCAGGGCGACCGGCGCGCCTTCCCTGACGACGCGTTCGGCGGCCTGGAGGGCCGCTTCCTGCACTGCCCGCTCCCGGCGCGCCCGGTAGCCCATGGCGTCTACGACGACCGAGCCCCTGCGCCCGAGCCGCCGCTGCAGGTGGAGGCCGGCCGCCAGCTCCAGCGCGTCCAGCACGCGGCCGTCCCGGCCGACCAGCCCGGACAGGTCGCGGCCCTGCAGGGCCGCGGTGAGGCCCTCGGCGTTCTCCTCGACCTTGACGGTCGCAGGGTACCCCATGAGCCGGACGATCTCCGTGGTCAGCGAGCCAAGGGTATCGGCGGCGCCGGGCCGCACGGTGACCTTGATGCGCGCCTCTCTGCCGCCGAAGCCCAGCAGGGCCGCCTTGGGCTCCTGGAGGACCTCGACGTCCACCTCGCTCCGCGCAACGCCCAGTTGGGCGAGGGCCCTCTCAACGGCCTCGTCAACAGTGCGGCCCGAGGCCTCCGCGGCGGTCACCGGTCGTCCCCTCCGCCGGCCTTGCGCTTGGTCTTCGCCGCGGCAGCCGGCTGCCGGGGAGGAGCCACCTTCACCGGCCTGGGCGGCCCGACCACGATGAAGTACTCCACAATGTAGGCCACGGTCGAGGAGATCCAGTATACTGACAGGCCCAGCGGAAATTGCGTGGAGAACCATGCGATCATAAAAGGCATAAAAATAAACATTCTGGCTTGTTGCGGGTCGGTGATGGACATCTTCTGCTGGTAGTAGGTGGTCAGGCCGCTCAGCAGGGGAATCAGGACGAGAACGGGGTTCTCGGCGATCAACTGGAAAGTGGGGTGGGCCTCAAGCGCCACCCCGAACAGTTTCTCTCCGCCAAACAGGCCTGGCTTTCTCAGGAGAGCAAACAGGGCGTAGAGCACCGGCAACTGGAGCAGAAGCGGAAGGCATCCCCCCAGCGGGTTCACCTTGTTCGCGCGATAGAGGTTCATCACCTCGACGTTCAGTTGCTTGGGGTCTTCTTTGTACTTGCGACGCAGGACCTCCATTTGCGGCGCCAGCGCCTGCATCGCCTTCATGGAGCCTAGTTGCTTCCGCGTCAGGGGGTGCAGGACGAGCTTGATGGCGATCGTCAGCAGCACGATCGCCAGAACGTAGTTTTGGGTGACGCCGTGGAACGCCTGGAGCACGCTCTGCAGCAGTGTCACGATGGCATCAAACACGCGACATCCTCCTTGTGCCCATCATGCTTATGCCCATCATGGAACGGGGTCGTATCCGCCAGGATGGAACGGGTGACAGCGCGCGATCCGACGCGCCGCCATGGGCAGCCCCCGCAGGGCGCCGTGGCGCTCAATTGCTTCGGCCGCGTACGCCGAACACGAAGGGTGGAAACGGCACGCGCGCGGAAGCAGCGGAGAGAGAAACCGTCTGTATCCGGCAATCAATGCTAGCAGGATCCGCGTCATCGGCTTCTTGCCTCCGCCGTGCGGCACATGCCAAGGCGCTCCAGGGCCGCACTCACGGCAGCGCGAAGAGCAGCGTACTTCGCTGTTGCGGCCGCGCGCCGCGGGATCGCCACGATGTCGGCCCCAACGTCCATGCGCCCGCGCTCGGCACGGATCGCCTCGCGCAGCCGCCGCCTGACTCGGTTGCGCATAACGGCGCCGCCGAACCTCCTGCTCACGGCCAGCCCCAGTCGCACGCACTCGGTGCCGTTGGGACGCGCGTGCAGGACGAGGAGTGCGGTCGCGCAGCGGGAGCCTTCGCGGTACACGCGGCGAAAGTCTTCCTCTCGGGACAGACGGCCAAGCCGGAGGGTGGGCACCTCGGCGCCCTACCCGGAAACGGTCAGCCGGTGCCTCCCCTTCGCCCGCCGGCGCTTCAGCGTCTGGCGCCCGCCCGGGGTGCGCATGCGCGCGCGAAAGCCGTGCACGCGCCCGCGCTTCCGCTTCTTTGGTTGAAAGGTGCGCTTCACTTGAGAACCTCCGCGACAGAACAGGCCCACTATAGCACAGTCCCCCTGCTGCGGCAACGCGCCCTGTAACGCGCTCCGCCTGGGATTGCGACGCACCCGGGCCATCAGGCACGCGCCCTGCGCATACCCTGTGGATAACCCAGGTCTCTGTCCACATCTTCTTCCGAGAACGCCGGCACCGGACCCGAGATGGGCTCCTGGTTCAGTGGAGGAGCCGGCCAAATGCCCCTAGAAACCGCTTTGTTGTCCACAGGGTTTTCCACACCTGTGGATAACGTCCGAATTCCGCTGCTGATGCTGTTTCTTGGGCAAGCCGCGGACAGAGGATGCGGGGGGCGACAGCGCGAATCCCTAGTCCGTCCGGGCCGGGTTGTCCACACCCTTGCCATTCCTTTGACCGTCCAGGGGTGGGCGTGAAATTTGATGCCCGGCGGTCGTGGGGGTAGGAGTCTGCGCGGTGGCGGCCAACCACTACCAGGCGCAGCGAGGACTCGATGTCCATTCGTGAGATCATCGCGCGGCTGATCGAGGAGCGGCGCGTCGCGCCGCTGCCTGCCGGCGGCGAGGCCGAGCCGGAAGTGCGCCTGGCGGTCTACGACTCGCCGCTGGCGGCCCCGCGGATCATCTCGCTGCGCGGGGACGACTTCCACGCGCTCGTCGGCGAGCTGGCGGCGCGCACGTACGCGGTATCGCGTGAACGCGGGGGCCGGGTGCCGTTCGTTGTCATCAAGGAGATCGTTGAGAACTTGATACACGCCTATTTCCACAACGCCACGATCACGGTCCTCGATGACGGCAACACGATCCGCGTCGCCGACCAGGGTCCGGGGATCTCCGACAAGGAGCGCGCGGTGGTGCCGGGGTTCTCCACCGCCACCGCCGAGATGCGCCGGTTCATCCGCGGCGTCGGCAGCGGGCTGCCGGTGGCGCGGGAGCAGATGCAGTTCCTGGGCGGATCGCTGTCCATAGAGGACAACCTGGACCACGGCACCGTGGTCACGCTGCGAGTACAACAGGAGCCAGCCGTTCCCGCCCTGGCCCCGGAGCCGGCGCGCCGGCGGGCCCCAGAGATCACCCCGCGGCAGAAGAAGGTGCTGCTGTTGGTCGCCGAGTTGGGCGCGGCGGGCCCCACCACGATTGCCAAGGAGCTCGACATCAGCCACAGCACCGCGTACCGTGAGCTTCAGGCCCTGGAAACCCTCAAGCTTGCCACGGGGAAGGGGCGCGGGAAACGCACTCTCACCGAGGAAGGCATAGCCTTCCTCGATGAGATCTTCAAGTCCTAGGAAGCGGCCAATGGGCGTCGCGCGACGAGAGAGGAGCCGGACGTGACGATCGAAGTCTCCGCTGCCGAGTTGTGGACGGAAGCCCTGCGCAGGATGGAAGGGCAGCTCAACAAGCCGACCCTCGAATCGTTTCTGCGGGTGATGCGTCCCCTTGGGCTCCAGGACGACACCTTCCACTTTGCCGTCCCCAACCGCTTTGCGAAGGACTGGGTGGAACAGCGGCTGACGGACACGATCCGGCGGGCGCTGCGCGTCGTGGTCGGGCGCGACGTGGGCGTGCGCATCTCGGTCGTCGAGGCCGCGCCTCCCGCGCCGCCTCCCGACCCCGCGTCGCCGGGCCCCCGCCTCGCGTCGCCGTCCTCCGCGCCCTCCCGCGTTCCGGAGGGGCTCCACATCTCGCCCAAGTACACCTTCGAGACGTTCGTCGTGGGCGCCGGAAACCGGTTCGCCCACGCGGCGGCGATGGCCGTGGCCGAATCGCCTGCGCGGGCCTACAACCCGCTGTTCATCTATGGCGGCGTGGGCCTGGGCAAGACCCACCTGCTCCAGGCCATCGGGCACCGGGTGCTCCGCGGCGCGGGCATTGCGCGGGTCGCGTACGTCAGCAGCGAGAAGTTCACCAACGAGCTGATCAACTCGATCCGGGACGACAAGACCGTGGAGTTCCGCCAGCGGTACCGCAGCGTGGACGTCCTGCTGATAGACGACATCCAGTTCCTGGCGGGAAAGGAGCGTACGCAGGAGGAGTTCTTCCACACGTTCAACGCGCTGCACGAGACCAACCACCAGATAATCATCTCGTCCGACCGGCCGCCCAAGGAGATACCCACGCTGGAGGACCGTCTCAGGAGCCGCTTTGAGTGGGGGCTGATCGCCGACATCCAGCCTCCCGACCTGGAGACCCGCATCGCGATCCTGAGCAAGAAGGCCGAGAGTGACGGGCTCTCGGTGCCCGGCGAGGTCGCGGAGTACATCGCCCAGCGCATCCACACGAACATCCGGGAGTTGGAAGGCGCGCTGGTGCGCGTCGTGGCGTACGCTTCGCTCACCCGCTCGCCCATCGGGGTGGAGCTGGCCGCGGACGTCCTGCGCGACCTGCTGCCTCCTGCGCGCGCCAGGGTGGTGACAATCCAGTCCATCCAGATGGCGGTGGCGGAGTTCTTCGGCCTACGGGTGGAGGAGATGCGCGCCAAGCGCCGCACAAAGGGCGTGGCCTTCCCGCGACAGGTGGCCATGTACGTGGCTCGAGAGATCACCGACGCTTCGCTGCCGCGCGTCGGGGAGGAGTTCGGTGGCCGCGATCACACCACGGTCATGCACGCGTGCCAGCGGGTGCGCGAGGCGCTTCACCGGGACGCCCACTTGGCGGCCAGCATCAAACGTCTGATGGAAGACCTTCAGCGTCAAGGTTGATATCCTGTGCACGGATTCGGGACCGTCGGGACAACTGATGCGCGCAACGCGGGTAGGGCCCTGCGCTTCTCCGAGATGTCCCCACGCCGTCCAGAGCACCATGAGTCCGCAACGGCCTGTGCCCAAGAGGCCGTGGCGGTTGTTCACAGAGTGCACACCGCCTACTACTACGACTGTAGTTTGATTACAATACAAGATAGAGGGAGGCGCGCATGCAGTTCACCTGTGCGCACGAACACTTAAACAAGGCAGTTGCCCTGGTGGGCCGCGCCGTATCCACGCGCGCCACGATGCCCATCCTGAGCAACATACTGATCGAGACGCGCAAGGATGCGATCAAGCTGGCCGCCACAGACCTCGACCACGGGATACAGACCGAGGTGCCCGCAAAGGTCAAGAAGGGCGGCGCGATAACGCTTCCGGCGCGGCTCTTCGGCGAGATCGTCTCCAACCTGCCCGAGGCGCCCGTACAGGTGAAGGTCGCCGAGGGCGGGACCGAGGTCGAGGTCCAGTGCGAGAGGGTTACCTACGACCTTCTTGGGCTGCCGGCGTCAGACTTCCCGCTGATGCCCGAGCCCGAGGCAGCTCCGGTGGCCAGCGTGGAGGCAGGGCTGCTACGCACCATGGTACGCCAGACCGAGTTTGCCGTTTCCACCGATGACACGCGCGTGTTCCTGACCGGGCTCTACCTCGTACTGGACGGGAAGGAAATCCGGGTGGTGGCCACCGACGGCGGCCGGCTCGCCCTGCGCACCGCCGCGCTCGCCAACCCGGCATCGCAGAAGATAGGCGTTATCGTGCCCTCCAAGACCATGCGCGAGTTGACACGCGCCCTTGGGAGCGCCGACGGCGAGGTGGAGATCTCGCTGGCCGAGAACCAGATCCTGTTCACCATGCCCGGGGCCAGGCTGGTCAGCCGCCTGATTCCCGGGCCCTTCCCGAACTACCAGCAGGTAGTTCCCCAGGGTTACAAGCAGCGAGTGACCGTGGGCACGCAGCGGCTGCTGGCCGCAGTGCGGCGCGTGGCGCTGACCGCGCGAGACTCGGCCAACGTGGTTCGGATTCAGGCCGAAGAGGACACGCTGACGCTTGCCTCCAACACGCCCGAGTACGGCCGGTCCGAAGAGCGAATCCAGGTCTCTTCCGAGGGCGACGTTGTGGCAACCGCCTTCAACGCCAGGTACCTGATCGAGTGTCTGTCGGTGCTCGATGCGGACGAACTGGTCCTGGAGCTGACCGGGCCACTGAGCCCGGGCGCGCTGCGCCCTGCCACCCACGGCGACTACACGTACGTTCTGGCACCGGTCCGCGTTGCCACATGAGCGTACGGTAAGGATCCACACCGGGACCATCGCCCTCGGCGCGCTGCTGAAGTGGGCCGGCGTCGTGGGGACCGGGGGCGAAGCCAAGACCCTCATCGCGGCGCGCCGCGTGCTGGTCAACGGGCAGGTCGAGACAAGGCGCGGCCGCCGGGTGGCCTCCGGGGACCTGATCGCCGTGCAGGGAGGACCTACCCTGGCCATTGTGGCCGCAGACGATGCCGCGACTCCGGCGCCTCTGGATCCGCGCCTTTCGTAACTACTCCCGGGCGGAGGTCGCGTTCGACGACGGCATCACCGCGCTCGTCGGCCGCAACGGCCAGGGCAAGTCCAACGTGCTGGAAGCAATCTACTTGGTGGCGACGGGGCGCTCTCACCGGACCGCGCGCGAGGAGGAAGCCATCCAGAGGGGCGAGACGGCCGCCCGCGTGCGGGCAGCGGTCTCCCGGCGGGGACGCGAAGAAGAGATCGAGATCACGCTGGCGCTGGAAGGCGGGCGCCTGACCTCACAGATGAGGGTGAACGGCGCGCCCACCCCGCGCGGGAGCGTGCTCGGTCGCCTGCCGGTTGTCCTCGCCGCGCCGTGGGATCTGGAGATGGTGCGCGGCCCGGCCGCAGGGCGGCGCCGCCTCCTGGACGCGGCCCTGGCGCAACTCAGCCCTGCCTACTTCTTCGCGCTGCACCGGTATCATCGGGTCGTGGCGCAGCGGAACGCCCACCTGCGGCGCGGGGCGCCCGGCGGCCTGGAGGCCTGGGACGCCCAGATGGTCGCGCTGGGCGTGAGGATCGCGGCGCACCGCGAGGGATACATGCGGCGCGTGGCGCCCGAGGCGGAAGCGTGGTTTGGCCGTCTGGGAGGAGAGGGCAGGCTCGTCGTAGCCTACCGGCCGTCCTGGATCGGGGGGACGGACGAATCTCGGACGGACGAGGCGCGGGCGCAAATGGCGCGGCTGCGCGCCGATGAAGTCAGACGAGGAGCCACGCTGTCAGGACCCCACCGCGACGACGTGGAGTTGTCGCTGGAGGGGGCCGCGCTGCGGGCCAACGGGTCGCAGGGACAATGGAGGACCGCCATGCTGGCGGTTCGGCTGGGCGAGCGCGGCGTGATGGCCGCCGAGATGGGCGAGAGCCCGGTGCTCCTGCTCGACGACGCGCTGTCGGAGCTCGATCAGGACCGGCAGAGACGGGTCCTGGGGCTGGCGGACGAGGCGCAGGTGTTGCTGACTTCTACCGCGCTGCCGCGGGTTGCCCGTCCGGTAAGGGTCCTGGCAGTGGAAACCGGCGAGGTGTCGGAGGCGGAATGGTCGTCCCGATTCGAGAGGTTCTAAGGTCGGCCGCGCGCGCGCTGGGAATCGAGCCCGCTGTGCACCTTGCCACGGCGCGGGAGATCTGGCCGCGGATCGCGGGCCAGGCGCTGGCAGGGGTGAGCGCTCCGGTAACCCTGCGGGGCAGGCGACTGCTGGTGGGGGTGACCCACGAGGCAGCCGGGCAGGAGATCCGGCTGAGGCGCGCGGAGATCGTGGCGGCCCTGGCCCGCGAGTTGGGGAAAGGGGCGATCACCGACGTGACGCCGGTGGCGCGGCGAAGGCTGCCCGGTCGCGCGCCGGGTCAGGAGGACGCGCGGTGAGCACAGGCTTGTTCGTCCACCTGGGCGGGGAAACCGTTGTGGACGTACGGGAGGTAGTGGCGATTCTTGACGCCAGGGGGCTGCAGCGGTCTTCCGAGGGCCGGGGTCTGCTCGCGCGGGCCGCGGCCACCGGCCGCCTGGCAGACCCCGAACTCCTGCCGTCGGCCCGCGCAATCGTGGTAACGTCCGCCCTCCTCTATCCCACCCCGGCGGCCCCGGCCACCGTGGCCGGCCGGATCGGCAGCCTGGCCGGAACCCGGCGGCGAAGAACGGCGGAGAGATAGTCAGGACGGGGCTTTCCACCGTTGACACCCAGCCCATTCCGCTGGTAGAATAGGGAATGGGCATGCGCGAGACGGCGTGTGCCCGTTTGCTTGCGCGGAGCGTGGAGTGATGGCCGAGACAGGGGAGTATACGGCCCAGCAGATCCAGGTGCTGGAAGGGCTGGACGGAGTCCGGCGGCGCCCCGCCATGTACATCGGGAGCACCGGCCCCGACGGGCTGCACCACCTGCTGTACGAGGTGGTGGACAACTCGGTAGACGAGGCCCTGGCAGGGGCCTGCACGCGCATTGACGTCACGCTTCACGCCGATGGCAGCGCCACCGTGCTGGACAACGGCCGGGGCATTCCCGTGGACAAAGTGCCAAGGGTGGGAAAGCCCGCCGTGGAGGTGGTGCTGACGACCCTGCACTCGGGCGGCAAGTTCGGCGGGGGCGGGTACAGGATCTCCGGCGGGCTGCACGGCGTGGGGGTTTCGGTGGTCAACGCGCTCTCCGAGTGGCTCGAGGTAGAGGTCTACCAGGACGGCAAGACCCACCGCCAGCGGTTCGCGCGCGGCCGGTCGCAGGGACCGCTGGCCTGGACGCGCGGGTCCCCACTGCCCGCCGGCACCAAGGTGACGTTCAAGCCTGACGCGCAGATCATGACGGCGACCGAGTTCACATTCGACGTTGTGGCCAAGCGCCTGGAAGACATCGCCTACCTCAACGCGGGGCTGGAGATCCGCCTGGCCGACGAGACCACCGGACGCGCGGCCACGATCAAGCACGACGGCGGCATCCGCGAGCTAGTGGCCGCGCTCAACCGGACAAAGGGGAAGATCTCAGATATCACGCACGCCCGGCGCGAGCGCGACGGCGTCGAGATCGAGGTGGCCCTGCAGTACACGAACAGCTACGTCGAGCACATGCTCACCTACGTGAACACGATCCCCACGCCCGAGGGCGGCACGCACCTGATAGGGTTCCGTTCGGCGCTGACGCGCTCCATCAACGACTACGCCCGGCGCGCCTCGCTGGTGCGCGAGAGCGACCCCGCGCTGGCGGGCGAGGACATGCGCGAGGGCATGACCGCGGTGCTCAGCATCAAGCTGGCCGAGCCGCAGTTCGAGGGACAGACCAAGACGAAGCTCGGCAATACCGAGGTGAAGGGAATCGTCGAGTCCATCGTCGCCGACGCGCTCGCCGAGTTCCTGATCACGCACCCGCCGGACGCCAAGCGGATCGTGGCCAAGGTGCTCAACGCCGCCCGCGCCCGCGAGGCCGCGCGCCACGCCCGGGAACTGGTGCGGCGCAAGAGCGCCCTCGAGGTGGGCACCCTGCCGGGCAAGCTGGCCGATTGCGTAGAGCGCGACCCCAACCTTTGCGAGGTCTACATAGTTGAGGGCGAATCCGCCGGGGGAAGCGCCAAGCAGGGCCGCGACCGGAACTTCCAGGCGATACTGCCGATCCAGGGCAAGATCCTCAACGTCGAGAAGGCGCGCGAGGACAAGATGATCGCGCACGAGGAGATCCGCGCGATCATCACCGCGCTGGGCACCGGCGTGGGCGAGGAGTTCTCCCTGGAGAAGAGGCGCTACGACCGGGTCATCATCATGTGCGACGCCGACGTGGACGGCAACCACATACGCACGCTACTGCTCACCTTCTTCTACCGCTACATGAAAGAACTCATAACGCACGGCAAGGTCCACATCGCGCAGCCGCCGCTCTACCTTATCAAGGGCGGGAAGGAGAAGACCTACGCCTACTCGGAGGAGGGACGGCAGGTGGCCCTGCAGGCGCTCGATCGCCGGGGGGCCAAGGCCGAGGTGCAGCGGTACAAGGGGCTGGGCGAGATGAACCCCGAGCAACTCTGGGAGACCACGATGAACCCCGCCACGCGAACGCTTCTCCGTGTGGACCTCGAGGACGCAGGGGCCGCGGAGGAAACCTTCCGTACACTGATGGGGGAAGAAGTAGAGCCCCGCAGGCAGTTCATAATCCAGTACGCGCGCAACGTCCGGAACCTGGACATCTAGGCGGCCGGACCAGGAGCCCATGGCTACCGAAGAGCTGAGAGTCGTCCCGCGGCCCATCGAGGAGGAGATGAAGACCTCCTACCTCGATTACGCGATGTCGGTCATCGTGAGCCGGGCGCTGCCCGACGTGCGCGACGGGCTCAAGCCGGTGCAGCGCCGCATTCTCTACGGCATGTCCGAGCTGGGCCTGCGACCCGACGGCCCCCACCGCAAGAGCGCCCGCATCGTCGGCGAGGTCCTGGGCAAGCTTCACCCCCACGGCGACGTGCCGGTGTACGACGCCATGGTGCGTATGGCCCAGGACTGGTCGTTCCGCTACCCGCTTGTGGACGGGCAGGGCAACTTCGGGAGCATTGACGGCGATTCTCCGGCGGCCATGCGGTATTCAGAGGCGCGGCTGTCCCCGGTCGCGGCCGAGTTGCTGGCCGACCTGGACAAAGAGACCGTGGCCTTCCGGCCCAACTTCGACGAAAGCCTGGAGGAGCCGACGGTCCTCCCGGCCCGGCTGCCCAACCTGCTGGTGAACGGCGCCAGCGGAATCGCCGTGGGCATGGCCACCAACATCCCTCCGCACAACCTTGGGGAGATCGTGGACGCGCTGGTTGCGCTGATCGATACCCCCGGCACGCCGCCCGAGGAACTGCTGAAGATCGTCAAGGGACCCGACTTCCCCACCGGCGGCGTCATTCTTGGGAGGGATGGGATCCGGTCCGCGTACACGACGGGCCGGGGCAGCATAACCGTTCAGGCCAAGACCGTAATGGAGGAACTGCGCGGGGGCCGCATCGCCATCGTCGTGACCGAGATCCCGTTCATGGTGAGCAAGTCGGCGATGATACAGCGGATCGCCGACCTTGTGCGCCAGAAGAAACTCCAGGGCATCTCGGACCTGCGTGACGAGTCAGACAGGCGGGGCCTGCGCGTGGTGATCGAGCTCCGGCGCGACGCCAACCCCCAGATCGTGCAGAACCAGCTCTTCAAGCACACCCAGATGCAGACCACCTTCGGCGCGATCCTGCTGGCGCTGTCGGACGGCGCCCCCAGGCAGATGACGCTCAAGGACATGCTGACGCACTACCTGGCGCACCGCCGGGACGTGGTGATCCGCCGGACCAGGCACGAGCTGCGCCGCGCCGAGGAGCGCGCGCACATCCTCGAGGGCCTCAAGGTCGCGCTGCGGCGTCTGGACGAGATCATCGCGCTCATCCGCAAAGCGAAGGACGTGCCCGCGGCCCGCGCGGGACTGATGGCGCAGTTCGAATTGAGCCAGGCGCAGGCCGAAGCGATCCTCGAGATGCGCCTCCAGCGCCTGACCGCGCTGGAACGCGACAAGATTGAGGCGGAGTACAAAGAACTGCTGAAGCAGATCGCCCGGTTCAACGAGATGCTGGCGGACGCCACCTCCCCGCGGCCACGGCTGATCATGGCGACGATCCGGGAGGACCTGCTGGCGGTGCGCGAGCGCTACGCCGACGCCCGCCGCACCCGGATCATCGGCCGCGAGGCCGAGACCTTCGAGGCCGAGGACCTGATCCCTGACGCCGACGTGGTCATCACGCTCACGCGCAACACCTATGTCAAGCGCCAGCCGCTGGAAACCTACCGGGTGCAGCGCCGGGGAGGCAGGGGCATCGCCGGGATGGCGACGCGCGAGGAAGACGTGGTCGAGCAGATCGCGGTGACCACCAACCACGCCTTCCTCCTGTTCTTCACCAACCGGGGCAAGGTCTACCGGATCAAGGCGCACGAGGTCCCCGAGGCGGGCCGCACCGCGCGGGGGCTGCCGGTGGTCAACCTGATCAACGTCGCGCAGGGTGAGCGCGTCAACGCCATAATCCCGCTCCGTTCCTTCGAGGAGGCGGGGGCGCTGTTCATGGCGACGCGGCGCGGCATGGTCAAGAAGACCGGGTTGATGGAGTTCGTGAACGCCAAGCGCGCCGGCATCTTCGCCATCACGCTGTCGGGTGACGACGAGCTCGTCGGCGTTAGGCACATTCAGAAGGAGACCGAGATGGCGCTGGCCACGCGGCTCGGCCGAGCGATCCGGTTCAAGGCAGGGCAGGTGCGGGAGATGGGGCGAACCGCCCGCGGGGTGATCGGCATCCGGCTGAAGGGCGACGACAGCGTCGTTGGGGTCGCGGACGGCAGCGAGGGCAGCGCGCTGCTGTCCGTAACGGAGACCGGATACGGGAAACGCACGCCCTTTGCCCAGTATCCTTTGAAGCGCCGTGGCGGGATGGGCGTGGTCAACATCAAGATCACCCGCACGAAGGGTCCCGTAGCCGCGGTGCGGGCGGTGGACGACGACGACGAACTGCTGCTTATCTCCGCCAACGGCATCGTCAACCGGATCACCGTTCGCGAGATAGCCGCGCACGGCCGGCAGGCGCAGGGCGTTGCGGTGATGCGGCTGGAGGCCGGGGACCGCGTCGCGGCCGTGGCCAGGGTCGCGGCGAAGGACGCCGCGGAGTAGCCGGGTCAGGGCAGCGGGCCGCAGATGGGCTGGGCGCGCTGGGCCAAGGTCGCGGGCATCATCGGAGGCACGGTGATGCTGCACGAGATCGCCCACGCGCTCGCCGCCAAGCGCGCCGGGGGCGAGGTGCGCGAGGTAGGTGTCGGCTTTGGGCCGGTCCTGCTGCGCCGGAAGCTCGGCGGCGTGGACGTTACGCTACGGCCGATCCCGCTGGGCGGGTTCGCGGCGATTGACACGGACCGACTCCCTCCGGCGCGGCGCGTTCCGGTCTTGCTGGCAGGGCCGCTGGCCAACATCGCCGCAGGCCTGCTGCTGCGCCTTGCGGCCCGCACGCCCGCGCCGCCGCTCCTGCCGGGGCGCACCGGGCGCGTTCAGGTGGGAGGGCCCCTCTCTGTCATGGCGCTGCTTGCCGGCGCGGATCGGGAAGGACCGCGATCTCTTGCCGCTGCCGCGGGCGCCGTCAACCTGAGCGTTGGAATCTCCAATCTGCTTCCGCTTCTTCCGCTGGATGGCGGGCACCTGGCCGTGGCTCACATGGAAGCCGCCGGCGTCCGGTCGTCGGCCGTGTCGGCGTTCCGGCAAACCTCCGTTGCCCTATTCCTGTGGTTCGCGCTCCGCGCGCTCCTGAGCGATCTGACCAGACCCCGGCGCTGATTGCCCCCCGGTGGGTAGGGCCGCGCGCAGCATATTGACACCGGCCCCGGGTGGGCGTAATTTAGAATGGAGTTCTGCTCAGTGGAATGCCATCGAAACACCACGGGGAGGTAACGAGATGCACGCGACCACGGCTCATCGGCTTGTGCGTATGTTCCTCGTTCCTGCATTGGTGATAGCCCTGGCATGGGGCCTGGCTGTCGGTCCGTCCGGGGCGCAGGTGTACCCGGAGCGCAGCATCACCGGCATCATCCAGTGGGGAGCCGGGGGCACGACCGACCGGGTATCGCGCAGGGTTACGCCCCTGGCCGAGCGTGGGCTGGGCCAGCGGGTCGTGCTGAGCAACATGACCGGTGCCACCGGCGCGGTGGGCATGCAGTACGTCTTCGATCAGCGGGCGGACGGCTACACGCTGCTCTACGCGGCCGAGAACCCCACCCTCTACGGCGTGCTGGACATCTCGCCGCGCAACTTCGACGAGTTCGAGCCGATCAACCTGTTCGCGCGCAGCATACCCATCGTGGTTGTGAGAAGCGACTCCAAGATTCGCTATCTCACGGAGCTCATCCATCTGGCCCGGCAGCAGCCCGGCCAGGTGAAGGCCGGCTCCACCGGAATCGGCGGCGTGCCGTTTGTGGTCGGGGCCATGATGACCGCGGTCAGCGGCGTGAGATTCAACCCGATTCCGTTCGATGGCGACGGGCCGGCCATCCCCGCGCTTCTCGGGGGCCATATTGACTTCCACGTGTCGGTCCTTGCGGCGGTGGCCGAGCACATCCGCGCCGGGCGGATGCGCGCCATCGCGGTCATCGACAACGTCCCGTCGGACGTCGTCCCGGGCGTCCCGGCCCTGGGCCAGATGATGGCAGAGTACCGCCCCTACCTGCCCTGGGGGCCGTTCTTCGGCGTGTGGGCCAAGAAGGGAACGCCGGCGCCCGCGGTGCGCAGGCTCACCGACGCGTTCAGGCCGGCCGTTGCGTCGGAGGACTTCAAGGAGTTCGCGGAGCTCATCGGCGCCACCCCGATGAACCTGTCGGGCGACGAGGCGATGCGGTGGGTCAAGCAGTGGCAGTCCGTGACCGCTTGGCTGCTCCACGACGCCAAGGCCACGCAGAAGTCGCCGGAGCTGTTCGGGATTCCAAGGCCGGCCCGCCGGTAGCCCGGCATGTCGGCCGAACGCCAGGGGCTGTCCGCGCGCCTGCAGGCAGCGGGCATCGTCGCGCTGGCAGCATTCGTGTTCCACCGGGCGAGCCGGATGTCCAACTTCGGACATGATCCCGGCTCGCCCGGGGTGTTCCCGGCCCTGGTGGCGCTGATCCTGGTGGGCTGCGCCGTGGCGATCTGGCGCCAGGGAGCAGCCGCGACGGGTGAAGGGGCCTCCGACGGCGGCTCCGTGCGGTCCGTCGCCCTGATCGCCATCCTCATGGCGATCCTCTACGGGGTGGTGCTCCGAAGGTTGGGCTTCGTGACGGCGTCGTTCCTGTACCTGGCCGCGACGTTCCTCTGGCTGCGCGCGACCTCCTGGTGGAAGTCCCTCCTGCTGGCGGGAGCCGCCGTGGGGGTCACGTTTGTGCTATTCCGGCACGTGTTCCTGGTGATGCTGCCCTAGTTAGGAGGAACGATCATCGAACTGGCGCTGCAGGTCTTCCGGGAGTTCCTGTCCCCGCAGAACGTCGCGCTGTCCGCCATCGGCGTCGTGTCCGGGATCATTGTGGGCGCGGTCCCAGGGCTGTCGGTGACCATGGCCACGGCGCTGCTGGTGTCGTTGACGTACGCCTGGGACACCAAGCCGGCGCTGGCCATGATGCTGGGGATCTACGCCGGCGGCGTCTACGGTGGCTCGCGCTCGGCGGTCCTAATCAACATACCAGGGACGCCGTCGGCCGTTGCCACAGGGTTCGACGGTTACCCCCTGGCGCAGCGCGGCGAGGCCGGGATGGCCGTCGGGGTCTCTACCGTGCAGTCGTTCGTCGGAGGGGTCATGGGCCTGCTGGCCCTGGTGGTGGCCGGACCGATCATCTCGGAGTTCGCGCTCAAGTTCGCGCCCAGGGACTACTTCCTGCTGGTCGCGATGGGGCTGTCGCTCGTCAGCCGGCTGGGCGCGAAGTCCATGGCGCGTGCGCTTGCGGCAGCGGCGGTCGGCGTGCTGGTGGGGCTGGTGGGCATGGACCCGGTGACAGGCGAAGGCCGGTTCACCTTTGGGCTGCCCCTGCTGATCGGCGGCGTGCACTTTATCGCCGTGCTCATCGGCCTCTTCGGCCTGTCCGAGGTGTTCTTCCAGTTGGGCAAGATCGGGCGCGGCGTCCTCGCGCAGGTCCAGATCCCGGAGGTCGGCCGCATACGGCCGTCGTGGGCGTTCGTTCTGCGCTTTCTCCCCTTGAGCGTGCGCACGTCCCTGATCGGCGTCATGGTAGGCGCGCTGCCTGGCACCGGAGGAGAGATCGCGGCCCTGCTGGCCTACGACCACGCCAAGCGTTCCGTGCGCAAGCCCACGCGGCCGTTCGGACAGGGCGCGATCGAGGGCGTGGTGGCCCCCGAGACCGCCAACAACGCCGCGATCGGCGGGGCGCTCATCCCCATGCTCACGCTGGGGATCCCCGGCGACGCCGTCACCGCGGTGCTGATCGGCGCCCTGTTCATTCACGGGCTGCGGCCCGGGCCGCTCCTGATGGTGGAGATGCCCGACCTGTTCTGGTTCATCGCCGGGTCCTACGCGATGGCCAACGTCTTCCTGCTCGTCTTCGGCCTGATGGCGGTCAGGCCGTTCGTGAAGCTCGTCAACGTCAACAAGAAGGTGCTCATGCCCATGATCGCGCTGGTCTCGGTCGTGGGCACGTACGCCATCCAGAGCAACATCTACGACGTATTCTGGATGATCGGGTTCGGCATCCTGGGCTACTTCATGAAGCTGGCCGACTACCCGGTCGGCCCCATGGTGCTGGGGGTCATCCTTGGGCCGCTGGCAGACATCAACTTCCGCCGTGCCGTGATCTCTGTCCGCGGAAGCGTGCCCGCCTTCCTGGGCGAGATCGTCACCAACCCGCTCAGCCTTGTCCTGACGATCATGCTGATATCCGCGTTCGCGCCCGGGCTGCCGGGGTACGTGGTGGGCGGCGCGCGCGGGCTGCTGCGGCGCCTGCTGGGGTTGGGAAAGAAGGGTGGTGCCTGATGTCGCCTAGACCGATCACCCCTGAAGAAACCGCCCACATCGATGACCTCGTGGCGCGCGGGCGCGCGGCGCTCCAGGCGTTCGAGGACGCCACCCAGGAGCAGGTGGACCGGCTCTGCCAGGCGGTGGCGTGGGCGGTCGCGAACGAGAAGACCTTCACGCGCCTGGCCCACATGGGGGTTCGGGAGAGCGGCATCGGCGACCCCGAGAGCCGGGTCGGGAAGCGCTTCAAGGTCATGGGAATCCTGCGCGACGTCCTGCGGCAGAAGAGCATCGGCGTCATCGAGGAGATCCCCGAGAAGGGCATCGTCAAGTACGCCAAGCCGGTGGGCCTCATCGCCTCGCTCGTCCCCACCACCAACCCCGAGCTGACGCCGCCCGGCGTCGGGATCTTCGCCATCAAGTGTCGGGACGCGGTCATCTTCTCGCCGCACCCGCGCAGCAAGAACACCACCCGCGAGACGGTCGAGGCCATGCGCCGCGCCCTGGCCCGCGAAGGGGCGCCGATCGACCTCCTTCAGTGCGTCGAGCGTTCGAGCATCCCGGCTGCCCAGTACCTGATGACCCGGGTGGACATGGTCCAGGCGACCGGCGGGCGCGACATGGTCAAGGCCGCGTACTCCTCTGGGACGCCGGCCTATGGCGTGGGCGCCGGCAACGCGACGATGGTCATCGACGAGACCGCGGACATCGCCGAGGCGGCCCGGAACACCCGGATCAGCAAGATGTCCGACTTCGGCTCGGGCTGCTCGGCCGACGGCAATCTCATCGTCGAAGCCCGAATCTATGCGGCGCTGCGCGACTGCCTCGTGGCGGAAGGTGGCCACCTCGCCACGCCCGAGGAGGCGGCGAAGCTGCGCGCGATCCTCTGGGACGACGAGGGCCACCGCACTCCGGACACGATCGCGATCTCGGCCCAGGCGCTGGCCGAGAAGGCCGGTTTCGAGGTTGCGCCGGACCGGCGCTTCTTCATCGTCGAGCAGACCGAGATCGGGCGGCACAACCCGTTTAGCTCCGAGAAGCTCGGCGTGGTCTTGTCGGTGTTCCGCTACTCTGGCTTCGACGAGGCCCTCGAGATGGTCAGGGCCATCTACGAGGTCGGCGGCAAGG
>CAYLKW010000009.1:0-24705 GCA_964384245.1 uncultured bacterium | reverse complement strand
TCATCCTAACCACCCCTCTCTCACCTGCTGCCTGGTTGTGCGTGTGGTACTTCTGGCCGAACCGGGGGGAGTCCTTCGGGCGGCTCCCGGGGCATCGGCTACGAGGTTGGCGGCGCCTTCTTGCGCAGGAGCCGGTCGAGATCGTCGAGGCCTATCAACACGTCGCGGGGGTTGCTCCCCTGCACCGGACCCACGATCCCGCGTGCCTCCAACTCATCCACGAGCCGGGCCGCGGTCACGTAGCCTATGCGCATCTTCCTCTGAAGCAGGGACACCGAGCCGTACCCGGTCCGCACGACCAGGCGGGCGGCCTCTAGAAGCCGCTCACCATCGGCCGATTCCTCGACGGCCGCGGATTGCTGCGCCTCGACCAGCGCCTTGTCAAAGACCGGCGCCCCTTGCCCCCTCCACCAGCCAACGAGCGCACGGATCTCGTCGTCCGCGATGTACGCTCCTTGGGCGCGGATCGCCCGGGAGACACCCAGCGGCATGAAGAGCATGTCACCGCGGCCCAGCAGCTTCTCCGCTCCTGGACCGTCCAGGATCGTCCGGCTGTCCACCTGGCTGGAAACCGCGAATGCCAGGCGCGATGGGATGTTGGCCTTGATCAGCCCGGTAATCACGTCCACCGATGGCCGCTGCGTCGCCACCACCATGTGGATCCCGGTGGCCCGGGTCATCTGGGCCAGGCGGCAGATGATGTCCTCGAAATCAGCAGGGGCCACCATCATCAGGTCGGCCAGCTCGTCAACGATGATGACGATGTAGTACAACGACTCGACGTCGGCGAGTTGGTTGTAACTCTGGATGTTGCGCACGCCTGCCCCGGCGAACAGCTCGAAGCGCTGCTCCATTACCCTCAGCATGTCCTTGAGCACGCTGGCGGCCTGGCGGGGGTTCGTGACCACGGGCGTCAAGAGGTGAGGGATCTCGTTGTAGTCCGTGAGCTCCACCCGCTTGGGATCGATCATGACGAGCCGAACCTGGCGGGGAGTGCTGCGGAACAGCAGGCTGGCAATCATCGCGTTCAGCGCGACCGACTTCCCGGACCCGGTCGCACCGGCGATCAGCAGGTGGGGCATCTCAGCCAGGTCGGCCACGATTGCGTGCCCTGCGATGTCCTTTCCAATCGCGACCACGAGCGGCGAGGTGGCCTTCTGGAAGATCTCCGCCGCCAGGATCTCCCTCAGGTGGACCATGCTTGCCTTCAGGTTGGGCAGCTCGATCCCGATTGCCGACTTCCCCGGAATTGGCGCTTCAATCCGCACGCTCTGGGCGGCCAGGTTGAGGGCAATGTCGTTGGTGAGGCTGGTGATCCTCTGGACCTTGACCCCGGGCTCTGGCTGAATCTCAAAGCGCGTCACCACCGGTCCAACTTCCCAGTGCACCACGCGCGCCTTGACCCCGAAGCTGTCCAGCGTCTGCTCGAGGGCCCGGGCCGTCTCCGCCGGGTCTACCCGACCACGCGTCTTGGATCCCCCACCCTCCCCTACCATTGACACGGGCGGAAGCCGGTAGTCCTCCGATGCGAAATCGAGCCGTCCCTGCTGAACCTGTTCCTGGGTGCCCGATGCCTTGGACCGCGCCCTGGCGCGGATCTGCGCATCCGGTGCTGGTGGTGAGACGCCTTCCGGTTCCGGGGAAGGCAACCGCGAGGGGGCCTCAGGCGCTCTCACGGGCTCACCCGGAGCCGGTGCAGCCGGAGGATGGGCCGGGGATTGCGTCACCCGGCGTTGCCTGCTCAAGCGGGCCTGAAGCGCGGCCCAGAGACCGTGCACACCTGCCGCGACAAAGCGAACCAGGCGCGCGGCCAGGCGTGCGGCCAGGCGGAAGAGCGCGGCCGCAAGCAGGATCCCTCCTCGCGCGGCGGCGCGGAGGCCTGCCCCAGCCGACGCGAGCGTGACGCCCATCAGCAGGCCCAGACTCATCACCGCCAGCACGCCTATGGCCGCCCACATCCCGTTCCGACCGAGCCCGCGGGCGAGGACCCAGGTGAGGCCGCCCCCAATTGCGCCTCCGCTCCTCCCTTCCAGCCCAGCGCCTAGAAGATCTGCGCCGGCGTTCCACGCGTGCAGTGCCAGCAAGGCCGTGGCCGACCCCAGGAGGAACCCCACGATCCTCCTGCTCAGACGGGCGCGTTCGCCCGCGGCCATGAGGATCAGCCCGGCCACCAGGACATAGGCAGGAAGCGCAGGGGCCGCCGTGCCCAGCAGGAAGCGCTGCCACCGGGCCAGCGCCAGGGGGATGCCGGTCGCGCCCGGAAGGAACGCCAGGCCCAGCACGATCGCAACCAGCACAAGCACCATTCCGGCCGCGACCGGGCGGTTGTGCGAGAGCGGGCGAGACTGCCTTCGCCGGGCCATGCTGGCTACCTCGCCGTGAACAGGACCAACAGGCCGACCACCCAACAGTAGGCGCTGAACGCGATCAGCCGGTGGCGTTTGATCAGATCAACCAGCCACACAATCGCCAGCCCGCCTGAGATGCAGGCCACGGCCGCGCCCACCAGCAGCTCCAGCGGCGCATACCCCATGCGTGTGGCCATCCCAGCGTCCTTCAACGCGAAGGCGCTGGCTCCTGCGATCGCCGGGATGGAGATGAGGAACGAAAGCCGGGCGGCCTCCGTGCGCCGCATTCCTAGCGCCAGGCCGGCCACAATCGTGGTCCCAGACCGCGAGATCCCCGGCACGATCGACAGGGCCTGCGCCAGACCCAGTATGACACCATCCCTAACCGTGGCTTCCCCGGCGGACCTCGCGCCGCGCTCGCGGCTCCAGAGCAGGATCAGTCCGGTGACCAGAAGCTGCGCCGCGGTGGCGCGGACCGATTCGAACATCCGTTCCAGCGGGCCGGCAAGCGCGAGGCCAAGCGCCACGGTGACCGCGGTGGAAGCCACGATGGCCGCAGCCATTCGAGCCGCGGGATCCGAGGCCCGTGCGCCCGGGTCAGCGGGCCTTCGCAGCAGCCCGGGGAGACTCCGAACGATCCCCACAACGTCCGGCCAGAACAGCACGCAGGCGGCCAGGACGGTGCCCAGATGCAACGCGGCCTCCAGCACGAGCCCAGGCCTGGGCATGCCCAGGTAATGCTCGGCGAACAGCAGGTGGGCGGTACTGCTAACAGGGAGGAACTCGGTCAGCCCCTGTACGATTCCAAGGACCACAAGGTCGAGCAAAGGCGCTCTGCCAGGGTTCACGCCTGGGGCGGCATCAGCCCCAGCGCGCGGAGCACTCCCTGGATCTGCTCCTCCTCCTTGGGCGTAGCATCCACCAGCGGCAGCCGGACCCGCCCGCAGTCGAAGCCGACCAGCCGCAGGGCGGCCTTCACCGGCACCGGGTTGGTGGTTATGAACAGTACCTTGAAGAGCGGCCACAGACGGCGGTGCAGGCGCAACGCCTCTTCCACCTTGCCGGCGAGGAAGGCCCGAATCATCGCCTGGATCTCCAGACCGGCCAGGTTCCCTGCAACGCTCACCACCCCGGTTGCCCCCACCGCCAGTTTGGGCAGCGTCAGGCTGTCGTCGCCGCTGTAGATGCTGAACCGGTCAGGAGTCCTCACGCGGATCTCCGACACCTGGTCGAGGCTTCCCGCGGCCTCCTTGACGGCGATGATGTTGGGGATCTCGGCGAGCCGGGCCAGCGTCTCGGGCGCGCAGTTCACCCCGGTGCGTCCCGGAATGTTGTACAGCATCACCGGCAGCGGAGTGCTCTCGGCAACTGCCCGGAAGTGGGCGTAGAGCCCGTCCTGCGACGGCCGGTTGTAGTAAGGGTTCACCAGCAGCAGGCCGTCCGCGCCAATGCGGTGCGCTTCCTTTGATAGGTGGATCGAGTGCGCGGTGTCGTAGGTTCCGGTTCCGGCGATTACCTTGGCCCGGTCGCCGGCGGCCTCCTTCACAGCGCCGAAGAGCCGAACCTTTTCGTCATCGGAGAGCGTCGGCGACTCCCCTGTCGTGCCGGCAACCACCAGACCGTCATTCCCGTTCGCGATCAGGCGGCCGGTGAGCGCCGCGGCTCTGGGGTAGTCAACCCGGTTGTCGGCGTCGAACGGCGTTACCATTGCGGTTATCAGATGACCGAAGAACGGCATTGTCATCCCCCCTGGGGCCGCGCGGTCTTCCCGCGGCCGCGTAGCATGCCTGCTGCCAGCAGGTACTCGGCGATCTGCACCGCGTTGAGGGCGGCACCTTTGCGTAGGTTGTCGGAGCAAACCACAAGACTCAGCCCGCACGGGTCGAAGCGGTCAGCCCTGAGACGGCCCACGTACACCGGGTCGCGGCCCGCGGCCATCAGGGGTGTTGGCACGAGGTCGGCGGCCGGGTCGTCCACCACCTCAACCCCGGGTGCCGCCGCCAGGGCGGCGCGGGCCGCGTCAGGAGCCAGCGGCCGGTCCAGGTCCAGGTGGACTGCGAGCGTGTGCCCGACCATCACGGGCACGCGCATCGCCGTCACGCTGACCGGGAAGCCAGCGTCCAGTATCTTCCGCGTCTCCGCGACGATCTTGTTCTCTTCCTCGGTCTCGCCGTCCGGCTCCCATCGCCACTGCGGCCTAACGTTGAAGGCCACGGGTGACGGGGTCCCCGCGGCCGACGTGATGCGATCCGCGTCACCGGTCTCCAGAGCGTCGGAGTCCTCGAGGAGCCCCCTGCTCTGTGCCAGGAGCGCCCGCATGTTGTCCGCGCCCCCGCCCGAGACCGATTGGTAAGTTGCCACAATGCAACGGCGGATTCCGGCCGCATCGTGTATCGGCTTCAGCGCCACAACAAGGGCCGCGGCGACGCAGTTCGGGTTGGCGATCACACCCTGGTGACCGTGCAGCGCGTCCGCGTTGACCTCCGGGACGACGAGGGGCACCCGGGGATCCATCCGCCACGTGGACGAGTTGTCAATGGCGACCCCGCCGGCTTCGGCAACCACCCAGGCCAACCGCCGGCTGGCGTCGTCGCCTCCGGCAAACAGCACCAGATCGGACTCCAGCACGCCGTCGCCCGTTTCCTCAACCCGTACCGCCCTGCCGCGAAAGACCACGCTCCGTCCCGCGGACCGGGCCGTCGCGAACAGCCGGAGCGAGGCGGCGGGAAATCCCCGCTCCTCGAGAATCCGAACCATCGCGCCGCCCACCACGCCGGTGGCGCCGATCACTGCCGCGCGAAGACCGCCGGTCATCACTGCCCCTCCGATTGATTAGCGCAATCCCAGCAGATGCTCCAGGCCGTAGACCAGGCCGTTCAGCGCGGGCACGCGGCGGATCGCCAGCAGCAATCCCGGCATGAACGACTCCTCGCTCGTCGAATCGTGCCGGAGCGTGAGCGCCTGTCCCGGGCCGCCGAAGATGACCTCCTGGTGAGCGACCAGGCCCGGCAGCCGCACGCTGTGCACGCGGATCCCCTCGACGACGCCGCCCCGCACGCCGGCGACGAGTTCCTCCTCGACCACTGCCGCGGTTGGGACCTCCGCCCGCGCAGCAGCAATGACGCGCGCGGTTTTCTGCGCGGTGCCCGAAGGCGCGTCGCGCTTGCGGTCGTGGTGTAGTTCGATGATTTCTACGTGGGGGAGGTAGGGCGCAGCAAGCCGGGCAAACTCAATCATCAGAACTGCGCCGATCGCGAAGTTGGGCGCGACCACGGCACCGATCCCACGCTGAGTGGCCAGTTCGCCCAGGCGTTCGATCTCATCCTGGGGAATCCCGGTGCTGCCCACGACCGGCCGGATGCCGGCCTCGATCGCCGCGCGGGCGTGCTCGGCCGCTGCCTGTCCCGGGGCGAACTCCACCAGCACCTCTGGGCCTGCGGCGATAACCGCTTCCATACTGTCGGTCACCGCGACTTCCAGTCGTGGGGCGCCGGCCTGTTCACCGGCGTCGCGGCCGACGGCCTGGTCGCGGTCGAGCGCTCCGACCAGCAGCATGTCGGGCTCGCGGGCGATGGCGCGGATCGCGGTCCGCCCCATTCTTCCTGCGGCGCCGCTGACGGCAACACGGATAATATTCATGGGGAGAGGCGTTCGACGCCGGTAGCAGGAATTCCCGTCTGTGGGTGGTGGAGTTCAGGAGGTACGAGCCCTCAGGTGTCCAACCCGGCCACGATTCGCGGGCTGGTTTGTCAAGACACCAAGCGACTGCCTGAAGGCGCGCTCGAGGGGCGCGCGGGGGGTGCCGTGCGCCCCGAACGGCCCGATTGCGGCCATGGCCATCTGGTCGGGCGTGAAGATTTCGGCGGCCATCCGCTGCACCGCGGCCGCGTCCACGACGTCAATGCGCCCGAGAATCTCGTCCAGATCTATCTGCCGGCTGTGGTAGAGCTCGGAGCCCGCCAGCTTGCTCATCCGACTGCCGGTGCTCTCGAGCGGAAGCATGATGCTGCCCTTGAGCGACTCCTTGGCCCGCTGCAGCTCCGCCTCGTCTAGAGGACCGAACAACCCTGCGATCTCTTCCAGGATGAGGCGCACGACCTCTGGACCATTCTCCGGGCTCATGGCCGCGTAGATGACCGATAACCCGCCCTCGCGATACGAGGCCGGATACGAGGCGATGCTGTACACCAGCCCGCGTTTCTCCCGGATCTCCTGGAAGAGGCGGCTGCTCATCCCTCCTCCAAGCAGGTTGTCGAGCACGGCCAGCACGTACCTGTCCTCATCAGCCGCCGAACAGCCCCGCGTGGCCATGCAGAGATGCACCTGCTCGATCTCTTTCGAGCGAATGGCCACCGCCGGCGTAAGCGCGGGCGCACGGGTTTCCTGCGCGACCGCACGGCCGTCCCACCGGCCCAGGTGCTCCGCGATGAGATCCGTGACCGCCCGGTGCTCGATGTCGCCGGCAACAGCCACGAGGATGTTGTCGGGCCGGTAGCGCTCCTCAACATACCGAACGAAGTCGGCACGCCTCAGCCGGGAAACGGTCTTGCGCGTCCCGATTATCGGCCTGCCGAGTGGATGCCCGTCCCAGATCGTCTGAGCGATCAGGTCCTGCACCATCGCGTCCGGCGAGTCCTCGTACATCTTGATCTCTTCGGTGATGACCTGTCGCTCGCGCTCGATGGCGACGGGGTCGAACGAGGAGTTGAGCACCATGTCCGCCGCCAACTCCACGATCGGAGGCAGGTGATTCGCCAGTACCTTCACGTGGATGCACGTGTGTTCCTTGTCCGTGAAAGCGTTCATCTGGCCGCCCAGAGCATCCACCGCCTGCGCGATTGCCAGCGCCGATCGGCCGTGCGTGCCCTTGAAGAAGAGGTGCTCGATGAAGTGAGAAACGCCGTGGACCTCCAGGGCCTCATACCGAGAGCCGGCCCCGATCCACAGGCCAATCGCCGCGGTGCGAACCTGCGGCATGGTCTCGGTGACCACCCGAATGCCGTTAGGGAGCACCGACCTGTGCGTCGGATCCATGGAAGCCTGCAGCGGAGCCGTTACGGCTGCGGCCTGCGGGGCGGCCTGCCGCCGCCGTCGCGCCGTCGCGGCGGGCGCCCGCCACGGGCGTCACCAGGACGCGGACGAGGTGATCGCGGCCTGTGCTCCGCGTTGGCTGGCTGAGGCTCATCGGCCTCTTCCTCCCATCCTTCGGGAGGCGGCTGCGTGCCGCGGTGCGTTAGGTTGACGCGACCCAGGCTATCTATCTCCTTCACCTTAACCTGCAGCTCGTCGCCCACCTTGACCACGTCCTCGACCTTGTTGACACGGGTGTAGGAAAGCTCGGAGACGTGTACCAGGCCTTCCTTGCCGGGCAGTATCTCGACGAACGCGCCGAAGTTCAGCACCCTCGTCACGCGGCCCTGGTAGGTCTCCCCCACCTGCACCTCGCGGACGATGCCCTCGATCATCGCAATGGCGCGCCGGGCGGCATCCTCGTTTACCGAGGCGACCATCACGCGCCCGTCTTGCTCGATGTCTATCTTGGTTCCGGTTTCCGCGGTGATCTTGTTGATCACCTTGCCGCCGGGGCCTATGATCTCCCTGATCTTCTCGGGGTTGATCTGCAACGTCAGGATACGAGGAGCATGGGCCGACAGCGTGGTACGGGGAGCGGGCAGGGCGCTGGACATGGCCTCCAGGATCGCAAGCCTGGCTTCCCTGGCCTGCTCCAACGCCTCGGTCAGCATCCCCATCGAGATCCCCGAGGTCTTGACGTCCATCTGGAGCGCGGTTACGCCCTCGCGCGTGCCGGCAACCTTGAAGTCCATGTCGCCCATGGCATCCTCGAGGCCCTGGATGTCGGTCAGGACAGCATACCTGCCATCGGTCCCGGAGATGAGCCCCATTGCGATCCCGCCCACAGCGGCACGGATGGGAACGCCCGCGTCCATCAGCGACAGGGTGGAGGCACACACCGCTGCCATGGACGTGCTCCCGTTCGATTCCAGAACCTCGGAAACCACCCGGATCACGTATGGGAACTGCTCCTGATCGGGGATCATGCGTTCCAGCGCCCGCTCAGCCAGGGCGCCGTGCCCAACCTCGCGGCGGCCCGGGCCGCGCAGCGGGCGGGCCTCGCCCACGGAGAACGGCGGGAACGAGTAGTGGTGCATGTAGCGCTTCTCTTCGCGTATGCCTATGTCGTCCAGGCGCTGTCTGTCGTCACCTGTTCCCAGCGTGGCTATCGCGAGGACCTGGGTCTGCCCCCGCTGGAACAGCCCCGACCCGTGCGCGCGGGGCAGCAGGCCCACCACGCACGCCAGCGGCCGGATCTCCCTCGTTCCACGGCCGTCCGGCCGGACTCCCTCCTCGAGGATCCTGCGCCTGACCGCTTCCTTTGTGACGGAGGCGATGATCTCACCGATCTGGCCGGCGGTGGTCGGAAACTGCTCGGCGATCTTCGCGATCACCTCCGTCTGCACGGCACGCAGCGCATCCTCTCGCGCCAGCTTCTCGGGGCTGGCCAGCGCCTCGCGCACCAGCGGTAGGGCCGCGCTGCGAACCGCGTCCTCCATCTCGGGATCGTACTTGAGCAGCGAGTATGCGCGGGGAGGCTTACCGGCAGATGCTGCCAGCTCACGCTGCGCTGCCACAATGCGGCGAATCTCGTCGTGCGCCCGCGATATCGCCTCGATCAGTTGCGATTCGGGCACCTCGTTGGCGCCCGCCTCCACCATGATGATGGCGTCCTCAGTCCCTGCCACGACCAGGTCAAGACTGCTCTGCTCCTCCACCTGGCGAAGGGTAGGGTTCACCACCAGATTGCCCTCGATCAAGCCCATCCTGACCGCGCCGATGGGCCCGCCGAAAGGGATTCCCGACAGAACAAGCGCAGCGGAAGCGCCGTTCACCGCGGCCATGCCAGGGTCGTTTTCCTGGTCGGTGGAAAGCACGGTGGCGACGATCTGGACGTCGTTGCGAAACCCCTTGGGGAACAGCGGCCGGATAGGCCGGTCGATGAGTCGGGAGGTCAAGATCGCCCTCTCGCCAGGACGCCCCTCCCGCTTGAAGAAACCGCCGGGGATCTTCCCGGCGGCGTACATCTTCTCCTCGAAGTCGCAGGTTAGCGGGAAGAAGTCAATCCCTTCCCGTACGGCCTCCGACATCGTCGCGGTCACGAGCACGACGGTCTCGCCGCACGTTACCGTGACGGCCCCGGATGCCTGCTTCGCCAGCAAGCCGGTTTCAAACACCATGCGACCAGAGCCGATCTCGGCCTCAGCGCGGCGGACCAACGCTGCAAGGTTCATGAGAGTATCCCATCCTTCCTACACGGACTAGGGTAATGTCTTGCCGGGTCCCGTGCGCGCATGGGCGGCCCGGGGTCAGCGCCGCAGGTCCAGCGACTCCACCATTCGCCGGTAGGCGGCGATGTCGGTTCTCTCGAGATATGCAAGCAGCCGACGGCGCTGCCCTACCATCTTCAGCAGGCCCCGCCGTGAGTGGAAGTCCTTGGCGTGGTTCTTGAGGTGCCCGGCGAGGTGATTGATCCGTTCGGTGAGCAACGCGATCTGCACCTCGGGTGATCCTGTGTCATCGTTGTGGCGTCGGTACTTGCCGAGGATACCCTGCTTGGCCTCACGCTTAAGCATCTCTGCTCCCCTCAATCCCGCACGTGCGGGATATGGATAATGATGGACGCCCGCAGCCGGGAGGGCGCCGGAGCAACGTGCCTCCCCGCCGGGGCCAGAGCAATCCTAGCACACCACCCACACGGGCGCAAACACTGTCACCCTGCACCAGGACTGCCCAGGAGCCCCAGGCAGCCTCTGACGGCAAGGAGGTCCGCTGCCATCTGGGCCTTGAGGGCCTCGAGGTCCAAGAACCGGCGCTCGTCCCGGAGCCTGGAAACGAACGCCACCTCAACGGTCTGCCCGTAGAGGTCCTGGTCGGCATCCAGCAGGTGCGCCTCCACGGTTTGTGCCCCTGCGCCAAACGTCGGCCGAACGCCGATATTGACGGCGGCCATGTGGGTCCGGCCTGCTACGGCAGCGTACGCGGCGTACACTCCCGGGCACGGCACCACCTTCTGCGGGGGAATGTCCAGGTTGGCCGTGGGCACCCCCAGGCTCCGACCGCGGCCATCACCCGCTACCACCGTCCCCCGGACCGTGTACCAGCGACCCAGCCATTGGGCAGCGGTCCTGACATCCCCGGCCCGAAGACGCTCGCGGATCCCGCTGCTGCTGATAACCGCCCCGCCGTTTTGCACCGGAGGCACTACCGTCACCTCGATCCCCCGCACCCCAGCCCATGCCTGTAGCAGTGCGGCATCACCCTCGCGACCGCGGCCGAAGGCATGGTTGGAGGACGCCACCATGTGGTGTGCCTGGAGCCGACCTGCCAGCATCTCCAACCAGCTCGCGGCCGATACCTCCCGCAACCGGGCGTTGAATCGCACCACCAGCAGCGTGTCAATTCCCATGGAGGCAAACAGATCGGTCCGCTCTTGGATTGTGGTCAGCAGGAACGGCTGGCCCGGCGGCGCGACCACGGTCAGGGGATGCGGATCGAAGGTGACGGCCACCGCTTGTAGGCCCCCGCACGCGGCAGCCGTCCGCAGCGCGGCAAGCACCGCCCGGTGGCCCAGGTGGAGCCCATCAAATGTCCCCAGGGCCACGGCGGCCGGCCCGATATCTGCGGGCAGGCCCTCAAACCCGCAGACGACGTTCATCGTCCCCCTGATCCTCGAAGAACGCGAAACGGCACAAGGCGTCCGGCCTCCACGCGGCCCACGGCCACCAGTCCTCGTTCGTCGCGAAGGCGGACCGGCGCATCCGCGGGCAGCCTGGCCCAGCCAGGGATCTGGAACAGTGGGATCGCAATGCCGTCCAGTACCTGGCGTCGTTGGAGAGAGGTAAGATCCACAGCAGGCAGGTGGTCCAGGGCATCATCCGGCGGTACAAGAAACCGCGCCAGGTCCTCAGCCGCCGAAAGCTCCTCGAGCGTGAGGCTGGAGTCAAGGGAGAAACGGCCGACCCGCGTGCGCAACACGAAGGAGGCGTGCCCGCCTACGCCCAGCCGTCTACCCAGATCACTGGCCAGCGCACGGACGTAGGTTCCCTTGGAACACTCCACCTGCACCAGCGCGGTGGCGTGGGGCCCTGGGACGAACTCCAGCAGGCGGCACTCGAAGACCGTGACCTGGCGCGGAGCGACCTCCACGACCTCCCCGCGCCTTGCGTGCTCGTAGAGCCTGCGCCCAGACCTGCGCACCGCTGAAACCATGGGTGGAACCTGCTGGATCGCGCCCACGAACTCTGCCAGCGCACCCTCCAGCGTAGTGGCGGTCAGATCAGAGGCGTTACTCCCGCCCACCACAGCGCCGTAGGCATCGCCGGAATCGGTCTCAACGCCGAAGGTAAACTCGGCACGATAGCCCTTGTGCTGATCCGAAAGAAACTCGGCGATGCGCGTTGCCCGGCCCACGCAGAGCACGAGCACGCCACAAGCGCCGGGGTCGAGCGTGCCGGTATGCCCAATCCTGCGCACCCCCGTGAGCCGCCGCAGCACATCAACCACGTCGTGCGAGGTCATCCCGGGCGGCTTGAGCACGTTGAGCGCCCCAGAGAGGTGGATCGGGTCCTGCGCCGTGGGCCTACGCGTCATCGCCCGCCTCGTGGATCGCCCGCGACGCGACCGACAGGACGCGTGTTACCGCTTCCTCGATTCTGCACTTCATCTCAGCTCCGGCGGCGCCGCCGTGTCCTCCTCCACCTAACTCTTGGGCCATTCGGTCGGCGCGCGCTCCATCCCTGGCCCGGATCGAAACCCGGACGGTGTCTCCCCGATCTTCCAGCACGACGGCCATCCGAACGCCCGAGATCGTCCGAAGCACTGCGGCGATGCCTGCAACGTCATCCGGTCCGGCCCCGGCAGCAACCAGCATCGCCGGCGTTACCGTGGTCACAGCCACCGCGCCGCCGTCGTGCAGATGGCTGGCAGCCAGGGCGTGACCCAAGAGCCGCACGGCGGGCGCGGGCTGTTCCTCGTACACCGCGCGCACGACCTCCCCAAGACTGGCGCCCCGTTCCATCAGCTCCGCGGCCAGCCGAAGCGTGCGCGGCGTCGTGTTGGCGTACCGAAAGACGCCCGTATCCGTCGCCAGGGCCGCGAGCAGGCAGGTGGCAATCGGGCGATCAATGGCCACCCCCAGTTGCGCGATCAGATCCATGACCAGCTCGCCGACCGCTGCGGCCGCCGGATCCCAGTACGTCAGTTGCGCATATGCGGGGCGCTCGCTGTGATGGTCTATCGCGATGAGCGTCCCGGCGCGCCCCAGGGCAGGCGCCAGAACCCCTGCCCGATCCTGGGTGCCGCACTCCAGCGCCACCGCAACGGGAATGCCGAGGGCGTCGGGAACTGCCCTGACCACCCTGCTCGCGCCGGGCAGAAACGCCAGGGAGTTGGGCACGCCGTCCTCGCACGCGACCGTCGCGTCCACGCCGATCCGTTCCAAAGCGGCGGAGAGCGCAAGGCCCGCGCCAAGGCAGTCGCCGTCGGGGTTCAGGTGACAGACGATCAGCGTGTGGCCGCTGGCTCTAAGCGTCCGGGCTATGGTCTCCCGAGGGTCCACGCGTTCCCTCCTGTTTCACTTCCCGAAGCAGGGACGCCACGCGGGCCCCGCGCTCGATGGACTCGTCGAGACGGAAGAGGATCTCCGGCACGAACCGCATCGCCAGCCGGGCGCTGAGCTGGGAGCGGATGTGTCCCGTTGCCCGGTCCAGCCCAGCCATGGTCCGCTGCTTCGCCTCCTGGTCACCGAGCACGCTGACGAAGATCTTGGCGTGATGGAGGTCCCCGCTGACCACCACGTCGGTTATGGAAATGAACCCGATGCGCGGATCCTTGAGACCCTGCCGGATGATGTCGCTAGCCTCGGTGCGAATCACCTCGGCCAGCCGTTGGGCGCGGGTGCCAGCCATCGTCGTTCGCTCCATCACCGGATTTCGACCTGGAACTCCATCACGACCATGTCCGCCTGGCGCTCGACGAAATCGGCAACCTTGGCCAGGACGGCGTGCGCGTGACGCGTGGAGGTGGAAAGGCAGGCAAACGCAACGGACGCGCGTCGCCAGTTGTCCTGGTGGTCTACCTCGGCGGCGCAGACCCGAAATCTGTTCTGCGCCCGGTCAACCAATCCTTTCACCAGGCGACGCTTGTCCTTCAGCCCTCTTGCGCCTGGTAGGCTCAGTTCAACACGGACAACCCCGACTATGATCTGCCCATCCTCCAGGCCTGCGGCGCGGGCGCCTACGCGGGTACTTCCTGCACCTCGTAGGCCTCGATCAGGTCGCCTTCCTTGACGTCGTTGAAGCGCTCGAGACCGATGCCGCACTCGAACCCGTCGGTCACCTCGCGGACGTCCTCCTTGAACCGGCGCAGCGAGCCGATCTTCCCATCGTACACCACGACGCCGTCGCGGACGATCCGGGCCTTCGCGCCTCGCACGACCTGGCCCCCTGTGACGTAGGAACCAGCGATGACTCCCAGGCGGGAGATGGTGAACACCTGCCTGACCTCGGCCTGTCCCAGGACTACCTCCTGAACCTTGGGCGCGAGCAGGCCCTTCTGCACGGTTGCCAGGTCGTCAAGCGCCTCGTAGATCACGCGGTACACGCGTACATCTACGCGCTCCTCCTCGGCGATCCGCCGTACCTGGGCTTCGGGCCTCACGTTGAACCCTACGACGATGGCCCGGCTGGCCGCGGCCAGCATTATGTCCGACTCGGTGACGTTGCCGACCGCCGCGTGCAGGACGCTAACCTTCACCTCAGGTCCCGACAGCTTGGGAACGGCTGTCTGCAACGCCTCGACCGACCCATGCGCGTCACCCTTGATGATGACGCGCAGCTCCTTCGGACCCTCCCCCAACCCCGTGACCCCCGCGGGATGCGCCGCGGCCTGCTCGGATGCGCGCCGGCGATCCCGACGCTCCTCCGCCGCCACCCGCGCGACCCGCTCGTCGCGCACCGCCTCCAGGAGGTCACCGGCCGTGGGAACCTCCATGAGCCCCAGGACCTCGACGGGCGTCGAGGGCGTCGCCTGATCAATTCGGGCACCCCGCGCGTCCAGCATGGCGCGAACACGGCCGTGGGTCTCTCCGGCAACGATGGAGTCCCCGACCCGCAGGCGTCCTTCCTGGATCAGAACCGTCGCCACAGGGCCCCGGCCCCTGTCAAGGCGAGACTCGATGATCGTCCCGCGTGCGGGGCGATCCACCTCGGCGCGCAGATCCTGGAGCTCCGTCACGAGCAGTATCATCTCGATCAGTTGGTCCAACCCGGTCTTCTGCCGGGCGGACACAGGCACCATGACCGTGTCCCCGCCCCACTCCTCAGGCACCAGACCCAGTTCAGCCAGCCCCTGCTTGACGCGGTCGGGATTGGCCTGAGGCAGGTCCGTCTTGTTGATGGCAACCACTATGGGTACCCCTGCCGCCCTGGCATGGTTGACCGCCTCGACGGTCTGGGGCATGACGCCATCGTCGGCTGCCACGACCAGCACCGCCACGTCGGTCACCTGCGCGCCGCGCGCCCGCAGGGCGGTGAAGGCGGCGTGCCCCGGGGTGTCTATGAACACGACCTCTCGGCCGCCGGACTGCACCACGGATGCCCCGATGTGCTGCGTGATTCCTCCGAACTCCGCCTCGGCGACGCGGGTCTGGCGTATCGCGTCCAGAAGGGTCGTCTTGCCATGGTCAACGTGTCCCATGACCGTGACCACGGGCGGTCTGGGAACGGCGCCCTCACCGACGGCCACGTCCATCCGCTCGATCTTCTTCACGGCCTGCTGCGCCGCAGGCGCCGGACGCGGCCTCAGTACAGCGGTGCCGAACGACTCTGCGATCCGGGAGGCCATGTCGGCTGGGATCTGTTGGTTGATCCCGGCCAGCACACCCTGGTCGAGCAGGCGCCGCACGATCTCACCCGCGGCGACGTTCAGCCGCGACGCCAGATCGCCCACGATGATCGGCCCAGCCAGCTCGATCTCCACGGCGACAGGGAGCGCCGTCTCCACCGCGGCGACCTCGGTCGAACGCGCCGGTGTGCGCCGCCTGCGCCGGGGTAGACGGTACATGGGCCTGCGCGGCTGAAACGCGGGCTTGCTGGGCTGTTTGCTGGGACCCGCAGGCGGGCGGCGGCGATCACCCGTCTCCGGAGCACGCGGCGGGATGGCAAGCGGCGGAGGCGCCGCGCCGCGGCCTGCCGGCTCGCGGGGCGCTTCCCTCGCGATCTCTCGCCTGGGCGGCTTGACCGGCTCGATACTTATCGCCTTCGGCGGTGGAGGCGTCGGGATAACCCTGGGAGGCGCCGCGGGCGCCTCAACAGCGCTCGCGGCCGTCGGGGGAGCCGCGGCCGCCTGAGGAGCGGCGGCCACCGAAGGAGCAGCGGCCACCGCAGGCGCTGTTGGAGCTGCGGCAGCCGCACCAACCGGGGCTGCTGTCACCGGAGCGGTTGGCGCAGCCGCGGCAAGGCGGACCTGTGGCGCAGCCTGGGGTCGCGCCACTGCCGGCGCCTCGGGCAACTGGACCGGTTCCGCCGCGGGCGGAGGCGGTGGGGGTACGATCTTCCGCATGCCCAGAATCCGCTCGCCTGTCGGGGTCTTTGTCTCGGGCCGGGCCGCGGTCGCCGGCGGCGGTGCCGCCGCTGCCGCGGCCGGAGCCGCTGCACGCTTCTTTCCCTTGGAAGGCCGCGTGGCCGCTACGTGCACCCGGACACGCTGCTCGGCTACCACGCTCAGGCTGCTGCTGTGGCTCCTGACCGGCACCTTGAGCGTCCCAAGCACGTCCATCAGCTCTTTGGTGCTCAGCCCCAGTTCCTTTGCCAGTTCGTACGCCCGCATCCAGGGGCCTCCTCTAACTTCGACCGGGAGCCTGCGCGCCGCGGCCCGCCGTCGCTCGCAGGTCCTCTACGATCGCCTCAGGGATTGCTACCTCGAGCGCATGCTGCAGCCGGTGCTCCCGTACCGCGGTATCGGCGCATGCGGGATCAGGACATACGTACGCCCCGCGCCCTGACACCTTTCCCGTCGAATCCACGCGGACCTCTCCCGCGGGCGTGCGCACCACCCGCACCATCTCACGTTTCGGCCGCACCTGCCGGCACGCAACGCACTGGCGCTGTGGCACGTGCTTGATCCGGGACATATGTCCAGGCCGCCGGCTATCCCGGCGGTTCGTCCGCGGCGACAGGGGCGGCGGCTGCCTCGACCGGGACCGGTTCCTCCTCAGGGAGATCCACGAAGATCCTCTGCGCCTCGATCTCCCGAATCTGTGTCTCGTTCTTGATGTCAATACGCCAGCCGGTGAGCTTGGCTGCCAACCGGGCATTCTGGCCCTCGCGTCCTATGGCCAGTGACAGCTGGTGATCCTGCACGATTACGAGCGCCGTCTTGGTGGCCTCTACGATCTCAACCCGGACCACCCTGGCCGGGCTGAGCGCGGCCGCGGCAAACTGCGAGAGGTCAGGGTTCCAGGCAACGATGTCTATCTTCTCGCCGCGTAGCTCGTCCACGATCGCCTGCACGCGCGATCCCTTCGGCCCGACGCAGGCGCCCACCGCGTCCACGTTGCGATCCCTGGAAGCGACCGCGATCTTGCTGCGCGTGCCGGCCTCGCGGGCGATCGCCTTTATCTCCACGATTCCCTCGTAGACCTCCGGCACCTCTATCTCAAAGAGCCGCTTGAGCAGTCCGGGGTGCGTCCGCGAAACCACGATCTGCGGGCCGCGCGTGCCCTGTCGCACCTCGACCACGTACGCCTTCACGCGATCACCCTGTCTGTATCCCTCACGCGGGATCTGCTCAGGGGGTGGCAGCACGGCCTCGATGCGGCCCAGGTCCAGGAAGACGTTCTTCCGCTCTATTCGCTGCACGATCCCGGTAACGATGTCGCCCTCACGGTCCCGGAACTCCTTGTAGACCATCTCCCGCTCGGCTTCCCGGAGCCGTTGCACGACCACCTGCTTGGCGGTCTGCGCGGCGATGCGCCCGAAGTCCTTGGGCGTGACCTCAACCTCGACCATCTCGCCCACCTGGGCCGTGGGGTCCCACTCACGCACCTGGACAAGCGCGATTTGCAGCGTCGGGTCGTCAACCTCCTCCACCACGGCGCGCACCTGGTAGGCCCGCATCTCACCGGTGGTGCGATCCATCTCGATGCGCATGCTCTGGGCGGTGGCACCGAAGTTCTTCTTGTAGGCGGACAGCAAGGCCGCTTCGATCGCGTCTATGATGACGTCCTTGCCTATGCCCTTCTCTTCCTCGATCTGATCGAGCGCCCGCAGCAGCTCCAAGTTCATGACCTACCGCGCCCCCCCTTGGCAAGGTCTTGGCGAAGATCCTCCATCTCTACAACCAATCGCGCCGAGGCAACCTGCTCCAACGGCAGCCGTACCAACTGATTCTCCATCTCCACCACCACGCTGCCGGCGTCAACCCCGGACAGCCGCCCCTTCCACCGGCGGCGCCCCCCCAGGGGTTCACGCGCCACAAGCTCTATCTTGCGCCCTGCGAACCGACGGAAGTCGCCCTCGCCGTGCAGCGGCCGGTCGAGCCCCGGCGAGGCCACCTCGAGAATGTACGCGTGCGGGATCGGGTCGTGCAGATCCAGCGCCCGCCCCAGTTCCTCGGAGATTCCCGCGCACGCATCTACGGTCACGGGTTCCTCTCCCTCCACGCTGACCCTAATCAGCGGGCGCCGCCCCTCGCCAACGATCTCCACGCCGGCCAGGGCATACCCCCACCTTGCCGCGACTGCCGCGGCGAGGTGCTCGACCTCTTCCTTCCATGGTGCGTGTGGCACGAACCCGTCTCCTCACACCGCCGCATGAAAAACGAGCGGGCAACCTCACCCACTCGCAACGACATGCCTGCCGGCGGAGAGCCGGACGTCTTCTGCAGCGGTCTTCGCCGCAATGGTACCACAACGCCTTGCGGCCAGGCAAGGCCCGGGATCGCTGGGCCCTATGGGTAGAGCCGGTTGAGCAGTCTCGGGAACGGAATGGCCTCCCGCACGTGCTCAATGCCGCACAGCCAGGCGACGGTGCGCTCGATGCCGATCCCGAAGCCCGAGTGGGGCACCGACCCGTAGCGGCGCAGGTCCAGGTACCATTGATAGGTGGACTCAGGCAGGCCGTGTTCCGCCAGGCGCGCACGCAGCAGGTCCAGGTCGTGGACACGCTGCCCGCCGCCGATGATCTCCCCGTATCCCTCCGGAGCGATCAGGTCCGCGCCTAGCACGACCTCCGGACGGTCGGGATCCGGCTGCATGTAGAAGGCCTTGCAGCGCGTGGGATACCGGTGGATGAAGACCGGCCGGTCAAACTGCTGGCTGACCGCGGTCTCCTCATCGCCTCCCAGGTCCTCACCCCAGGCCACGGGCTTCCCGGCCGCCGAAAGTAGCCGCAGCGCCTCATCGTAGGAGATTCTCGGGAAGGGTTGGGTGACGCGCTCGAGCGGGGCCAGGTCGCGCTCAAGCGTGGCGAGCGGCCCTCGGCAGCGGTCGAGAATCCGAGCTACGACGCTGCTCACGAAATCCTCGGCCAGCGCCATGTACCCGTCCAGATCAAGGTAGGCGACTTCGGGCTCGAGCATCCAGAACTCGATCAGGTGCCGCCGCGTCTTGCTCTTCTCTGCCCGAAACGTTGGGCCATAGCAGTACACGCGCCCGAACGCCATGGCGGCGGCCTCGTTGTAGAGCTGGCCCGACTGGGTCAGGTAGGCCGATCCCAGATCGAAGTACTGCGTTTCGAAGAGCGTCGTCGTTCCCTCGACCGCCGCGGGGGTGAGGATCGGCGCGTCCACGCGCAGGAAGCCGTGCCCGTCAAGGTAGTCGGTCATCGCCCGGATCACCTCGGCCCTCACCCGCATGACGGCCTGCTGGCGGCTGCTGCGCAGCCACAGGTGGCGGTGATCCATCAGGAACTCGATCCCGTGCGGCTTGGGCGTGATCGGGTAGGGCTCGGCCTCGTGCACGACGAGCAGCGATCTCGCGGTGATCTCCACGCCTCCTGGGGCACGGGTATCCGCCCGCACCGCGCCCGTCACAACAACGCTGCTCTCCTGCGGGAGCCGGTCCGAGGTCGCGAAGACCTCCTCGGGCACCTCCTGCCGGCTCATGATGGCCTGCACCGCGCCTGTGCCGTCGCGTACCAGGAGGAAGAGGATCTTGCCGCTGCTGCGCCTATGCTGCAGCCATCCCCGGAGCTCCACCTCCTCGCCCACGTGGTCCGGCAGGGCGGCTATGGTCCGATGCGCTGGCCTATCGCTCATGACGGTCCCCTCTCATCGTGAAGGGACGGCGCTCGGGTTGAAGAATCCTCAAGCAGGCCGCCCAAGATGGATGCCCCTCCACCCCTCATCATCTTCGACTTCGACAACACCCTTGTTGATTCGCGCATAGACTTCGCCGCGATACGCGGCGCCCTCGTAGACTTGCTGGAGTCCTCGGGCCCGCTGGCGGAGCCGCGCGGAGAGCTGATGCGCGTCCCGATCGCGGATCTGGTCGTCCGGATCGGCGACTCCGCTCCCCACCTGACCGCCCAGGCGTGGGCAACGATCGAGGCCTTTGAGGCCGCGGGCCTGCGGGACGCGACGCCGGTGCCCCACGTGCACGGCGTCCTCGCGGGCCTGACCGCCCGAGGGTTCCTTCTGGCGCTCCTCACCAACAACGCCCGAACCGCCACCGAACGCGTGCTGGCCGAACTTGGGCTGGCCGCCCTCATCCCAGTGACCGTTACCCGTGACGAGGTGCCTGCCCTGAAACCCGATCCGGCCGGAATCCGGCTCGTCATGGAGCGCGCAGGACCCCACCGGGCTGCCTGTCTGGTGGGGGACTCTTGGGTTGACGGTCAGGCGGCGGCGCGGGCCAGCATCCGTTTTGTGGGGTTTGGACCCCGACGGGCAGAGGTTGAGGCGCGCGGCGTCATGCCCTGGGCCTGGGTCAGGGACCTGCGCGAGCTGCTCGACCTCGACTGGAATGCCTGACCGCCACCCTCACCAGAGGTGCGCGAACTTCGCCGCGAATCGCCGCTCGAGCACGCTCCGGTTCAGATCATAGACCGGGCACTCGCGCAACATGCAGAGATGCAGCGCCTGGTTGCAGTACGCGTCCGGCACCTCCCAGCAGGCCTGGCTGATCTGGTATGCGGCACAGATGCCCCTGGTAGGGTGCACCGTGACCGCCTCCTGAATCGCAACCGGTTTGGGTAGCAGAGAGGCGGGCGGCGCCTTGGCCTCGCGGACCAGCCGCAGGAGCGGCCGTTCCACGCGCCCCTCTCCGGGAGACCCCGGCGGGCTGGCCTCGGGGCGTTGCGGGTCGGTCAGCGAACCCAACTCGCGCGAGGCTGCCTCTATGACGTTCCTAACGCCGCGCCTCAGCTCCTCGCGACCGCTGGGCATTTGCGATCACCTCTTTGGCCAGACTGGAGTATTCCCTGGCGCCGCGCGACGCGGGGTTGCTCACGAAGAGCGGCACGCCCGACATGGACGACTCAACAAGCTTGATGTTGAAGTGGATCGTGGTCTCGAACACCTGGTTCGGAAAGAAGTCGTGGATGCCTCCCAGGATCTCCTTGCTGATCGTGGTGCGGGAGTCGTACATCGTTGGAAGCACCCCCAGGATTTCAACCTGGTGGCCCACCTCGTCGCTCACCATCTTCAGGGTCCGGATGAGCTGCCGCATCCCCAGCAGCGCGTAGTAGTGGGTCTGAATGGGTATGATGATCCCATCGCAGGCCACCAGGGCATTCAGGGTCAGCAGCCCCAGCGAAGGCGGCGTGTCAATCAGAATGAATGAGTAGCGGCCGCGTATCGGCACCAGGCGTCGCCGCAGCGAGTGCTCCCGTCCGATGCGGGCCGCCAGCTCTAGCTCGGCGGCGGCCAGGTCAATCGAAGAGGGAGCGACCTCCAGGCCCTCGACCGGCGAGGGCCTGATGACGGCCTCCAGTGGCAGCCCATCATCGTGGTCGGGATCCAGCAGCACATGGTAGATCGTCTGCCGCAGCGTGGCCGGATCGATCCCAAGGCTGACCGTCGCGTTGGCCTGGGGATCCAGGTCTATCAGGAGACACCGATGCCCGGCGGCTGCCAGGGAGGCACTGAGGTTTACGGCCGTTGTGGTCTTGCCGCACCCGCCCTTCTGGTTGACAAGCCCAACGATCAGAGCCTCGTTACCCACCAGCCTCCTCCACGCCATCCGGCCGCGCGCCGCACGCCCGCGCGCTCTCCGGGCTGTTCGACCCAGCCGCAAGCATATCCTTGTCCGAGATGGAGTGCGGGGGAATCGTCCGACGCGCCCTCAGTGGTTCCCGGCGCCATTCTCCTTGAGCACGGCGCGATTGACGAACCGGATCAGCCCAGGCCAAACCAGGGGGAGCAGCGCGCCGATCACGATCATGATACCCAAAGCCCAGAGCACAACGGTCAATGCAACGCGTTCGGTCATGCGGACCTCCGCTCAATCGAATCTATCCGTTCGCTGATGCCGGTTCCACGGGCCGGCCGGTTGCTCCTGCCGGGAAGCGGTCACGAATCCAGGCGCGCGCTGACTCGGCGGTCGCGACCTCGCCGCGCGCCCACGCCTCCTCGATCGCCCGCAGCATCACGGTGAACGCGGGGCCTGGCGTGTAGCCCATGGCGATCAGGTCCCCGCCGTTGATGAGGCGGTCCGGCTCAGGGACGCCCTTGGCATCGGCGGCCAGCAGCCCGATGGCTCGAAGGCACGCGGAGGGGTCCCTCCCGCCGGCTTCGAGGTCTGCGCGAAGCAGCTCAAGCAGATCCGCGGCAACCCCTTGACGCCGCAGGCGGCGGACATCCGCCGCGGACGCGCAGGCATCCCCGGAAAGATGCTGGAACTCGCGAACGAGGATCACCACCTTCCGGCGTTCGGCCGAAGAGAAGCGCAAGCGACGGCAGACCTCGCCGGCAGTCGCATAGGGCAAGCGACAGAGGAGCGCGGCAAAGGCCAGCTCCGGTCCGGGCGGCCCGAGTCCTTGCGGCCCCAGGGACTCCATCACCCGGCAGGCGTGGTCGAGCGCGTCAGCGGCCGGCCCGTTCGCATGGGGTGAAGGCTGGGACGAGAGAGCCGCCACCTCGGGCAGGACGGTTCCCAATAGACCCGTGGCGGCCATCATGCGAACGCCGTCAGCGCCGCCCGGCGCGACCAGCAGTCGGACCAGCTCGTCGCGGATCCGCTCGGCGCTCACCCCGGTGATGGTGGACGCGAGATCCGCAAGGGCCGCGCGCGTGCCCGGCTCCACGGTGAACTCCAACTCGGCTGCCAGCCGTACCGCGCGCAGCAGCCGTAACCGGTCCTCGGCAAAACGCTCGGCAGGAGGTCCAACCGTGCGGATGCACCGGTTGGCCAGGTCGGTCCGGCCGCCGACATGGTCAATGATCTCTCCGCTAGACGGATCGTACAGCAGTGCGTTGACGGTGAAGTCGCGCCTGCGAACGTCGTCGAGCGCACTGCCGTATTCAACGTACGATGGACGCCGGCCGTCCAAGTATGGGCCTTCGCGGCGGAAGGTAGCAACCTGATAGGGATGCCCATCCAGGACAACGGCCACGACGCCGAACTGGATTCCTACCGGTACCGTCCGGTCGAACAACGCAGCGACGTGCTCGGGAGGCGCGGCCGTGGCAATGTCCAGATCCACGGCCGGTCGCCCAAGCAGCAGGTCCCGGACGACCCCCCCTACCAGGTAGGTCTCCCACCCTGCCTCGCGCAGCCGGCGGACGATCTCGACGCCCGGCCGGAAGCGCTCAGGAATGGCGAGGGTCAGCGGACTACTCTTTCGGCTGCTCCTCGCCGCGCTCGTGAAACCCTCTGGCCTTCTCCTCCAGCGTCTCACGGCCCCGCTCCACAACCTCGCGCAGCCGGGCAGCGCCCTCATCCAGCTTCACCCGCCCCCGCTGCGAGAGGTCCTCGGCGGTCACGCGCAGCTTCTGAATGACCTCCTCGGCGCGATCACGCGCCCGGTCGCCCAGGTCCTCAGCGGACCCAGCCAGGCGGGTGCGCGTCTCCTCCCCTGAGCGTGGCGCAAGTAGCAGCGCCACGGCCGTGCCGAGCAGCCCTCCGATGACAAACCCTGCCACGAAGTCACTGCGATGTCCCATGTCCGTTCATCTCCTCTCCTGGCCAGGATGCGTCCTCTATGATTCCTCCGCCCAGCACACGGTCGCCGTCATAGACCGCGGCGGCCTGCCCGGGTGCGGCTGCCCGCTGGGGCTCGCCGAACTCCACCCGGACGCGATCAGGGCCGTCGGCGTGCAGCACCGCAGGCACATCAGGCGCCCCGTGCCGCAGGCGCACCGTCGCCGCGGCCGGGAGCGGCGTCGGCACAATCCAGTTCATCCTGCGCAGCCCGATGCGCCGGCGTAGCAACTCTTCCTGCCCGCCGACCACCAACGCGTTGCGCCGTGCGTCAACCTCGAGCACGTACTGCGGGACGCAGGACGATAGCCCCAGTCCCCGGCGCTGCCCGACCGTGTACCAGGCGATGCCCGCGTGAGCGCCCACTACCCGCCCGGCACGATCCATGATGGGCCCGGGGGTCGACGCTTCAGGACGCCGCTCGGCCACCAGATCGCCGTAGCGCCCTCTTGGGACAAAGCATATCTCCTGGCTGTCGGGCTTGTCGGCAACCGGCAGGTCCCACCGGCGGGCAAGCGACCGGACCTCCCCTTTGAGAAGGGTTCCCACCGGGAAGCGCAGCCGCGCCAAGTGCTCCTGCGTCAGCGCGTATAGCACGTACGACTGGTCCTTCCGTCGGTCCGTGGCGCGCAGGAGCAGCCACCCGCCGCTGGCGCCGTCGGCGACGATCCGGGCGTAGTGCCCCGTGGCCAGAACGCCGCAACCCAACGCCTCTGCCCGCCCCAGGAGGATGCGAAACTTCACCGCCTGGTTACACGCTATGCAGGGGTTCGGCGTGCGACCCCGAGCGTACTCGTCGCAGAAGTAGTCAATCACCTCTCGCTCGAACTCCTCGCGGAGGTTGAGGACGTGGTGGCGAATGCCCAGCCGGCGGGCCGCGGTGCGCGCGTCCTCGATTGCACGCAACCCGCAGCAGACCTGGGCATGCCCCTCGGGCTTCGGCAACCACGCCGGAGTCAAGTTCATTGTGAGCCCGATGACGTCATGGCCCTGCTCGACGAGCAGGGCCGCAGCCACCGCACTGTCCACCCCGCCGCTCATGGCGACGGCCACCCTGTTCACGGCTTCACCACGCGCGCTCCAGCCTCTGGCCTTGATGGTATCAGGGAGCGTCGCCTCGCAGCAAGTCAATGACCAGCGCGG
>CAYLKW010000008.1:0-24840 GCA_964384245.1 uncultured bacterium | reverse complement strand
GGAGTCGCGTCTTGCTCTGCCCCTGACCTTGATTGGGGACGAGTACGAGGACGCCGTGCGCACGCCGCCGGATGACGACGCCCCGGGCGCCTTCGACGATCCGCTCATCATCATGTACACCTCGGGCACCACCGGCCGGCCCAAAGGCGCGGTGCTGGCCCAGGGCACACAGCTCTGGAACAGCCTCAACATCGGCACGGCGATCGGGCTCACCTACCGCGACGTCACCCTGACGGTTCTGCCCATGTTCCACATCGGCGGGCTGGGGCTCTACGCGCTGCCCACCCTTCATGTGGGGGGCCGCCTGATCATCCAGCGCACATTCGATCCCGAGGAAACCTGCCGCCTGCTGCGCGACGAAGGCGTCACCGCGATGTTCGGGGTGCCGGCGATCTACCAGGCGCTGCTGCAGACGCCCTCCTTCGGCCAGCGTGACCAGAGCGGCGTGCGGTTCGGCGTGGGCGGCGCACCGTGCCCGCTCCCGGTGCTCGAGGCGTTCGAGCAGCGCGGCCTGCTGCTCCAGCAGGGTTTCGGCCTGACCGAGACCGCGCCCACGGCCACGCTCCTGCCTCCTGAGGACGCGTACCGCAAGAAGGGCTCTGTGGGCCCGCCGACCCTGCACGTCGAGGCGCGCGTGGTGGACGACGCGGGCCGCGACCTGCCGCCAGGAGAAATCGGCGAGATCTGCCTGCGCGGCCCCAACCTCTTCGCGGGCTACTGGGGGCTGCCCGAGGCCACGGCCGAGGTCTTCTCGCCGCCTGTGCGGCCTGATGATCCGGCGGCGCAGGGGTGCGGTGCCTCAGGCGGCGACTACCGCGGCTGGTGGTTCCACACCGGTGACCTGGGCTACGCCGACGACGAAGGGTTCCTCTATGTGGCCGACCGCAAGAAGGACATGATCATATCCGGTGGCGAGAACATCTACCCCGCCGAGGTGGAACAGGTCCTCTACCAGCATCCGGCGGTTCTCGACGCCGCTGTCATTGGCATTCCCGACGCCCGCTGGGGCGAGGCGGCGATGGCGCTGGTGGTGCTCAGACCCGAGGCGCGAGCCACGGCTGAGGAGATCATCGCGGCCTGCGGGGGCCGGCTGGCCCGGTACAAGATCCCCAGGCGGGTGGCGTTCGTCGAGGCGCTGCCCCGCAACGCCGCGGGCAAGGTGCTCAAGCGCGTGCTGCGCGAGACGTACGGGAAGGCCGAGGAGGGGTAGCCCGATGCCGCGGGCAACGGTTGGCGCGGTCACGCTGCACTACGAGCGGGCAGGGGACGGACCCGCCGTCGTGCTCGTGCCCGGGCTGGGCGGCGATCACCGCCTGTGGCACAACCAGGTGCCGACGCTGACCGGACGGTTTGATTGCATCGCGGTGGACAACCGCGGCGCCGGGCAGTCGGCGATGCCGGATGAGCCGTACACGATCGCGGCATTTGCCGATGATCTGGCTGGGTTGCTGGATGCGCTGGGGATCGCGCGCGCACACGTGGTCGGCGCCTCGATGGGCGGGTTCATCGCCCAGGAGTTCGCCCTGCGGCACCCGCACCGGCTGGACCATCTGGTGCTGTGCTGCACCTCGCCAGGTGGGCCCCGGAGCGTGCCGATTCCCCAGGAGGCCGTGGTCGTGATGGTCCAGCGGACCGGCGACCCGCGGACCGACCTGCTGCGATCGTTCGAGATCATGACAACCGAGGGCTTCCGGACGGCGCACCCCGAGATCGCCGAAGCCCACGTCGCCTGGCGCCTGGCGCACCCCCAACCGCTGTTTGCCTACAACCGGCAACTAGCAGCGGCCGGCGCTCACAACGCCGCGGAGCGTCTGGGCGCGATCCGCGCGCCAACCCTCGTCTGCCACGGCACCAGGGATCGAATCGTGCCATCGGCGAACGCGGCGCTGCTGGCCGAAGGCATTCCGCAAGCCCGCCTGCATCTCTTCGAAGGCTCGTCGCACCTGTTCTTCTGGGAGCAGGCGGCGGAGTTCAACCGGCTCGTGATCGAGTTCCTGGTCGAGGACGACCCAGAGGGAGGTAGACGATGAACAGGATCGCGGTCGTGTTCGTTGTGGTGGCCCTGCTGGCAATGGGAGGGACGGAAGGTCTGGCGCAGCGTGAGCAGGTCCGGATCGGGATCTCGCTTCCGCTGACCGGTCCGGCCTCCGCCAGCGGCAAGGCGGCCGAGGCCGGCTACCGGCTGGCCCTGGACGAGATCAACAAGGCCGGCGGGGTGCTGGGCCGCCGGCTGCAGGTCTTCATCGAGGATGACGGTAACCTGCCGGCCAAGGGGGTGCCGATCTTTACGAAGTTCGTGACGGTGGACCGGGTCCACGCGATCACGGGCATCTTTGGGAGCGCGATTGGGGTCAGCATCGTGGGGCCGGCAAAGCTGCACGAGCCGCTGATCGCCATGCTGGGCGCGGCCTCGCCCCTCGTGGAGCGGGGCTTCGAGGGCTACAAGTACCTGTTCCACTATCATCCGTGGGCGTATCACAACATGGAGGCGGTCTTCAACTTCATGGAGTTCGTGCGGACCGGCACCGGCGCGTCCACCATCGCCATCCTCTACGAGGATGGTCCCTTCGGGTCGGCGGGCATCGGAGACACCCGCAGTGAGTTGATCCGGCGGGGGTTCGACGTGCCGTTCATGGAGTCGTTCAAGACCGGGTCGGGCGACTTCACCGCGCTGCTGACGCGCGCGAAGCGCCATCCGGTGGACGTGCTGTTCTGGATCGGGTTCGACGCCGACGCGCTACCGATCGCGGTGCAATCTCGCGAGATCGGGTTCAAGCCGCGGCTGATCTTTGGGTCGCCGGCGTCGTGGCCGGTGGGCTATGAGGGTAACCCGGTGGCCCGGGACGTCGCCGGCATGGCCGGCTGGACCTCGGCCAGCCCGCTGCCTGCGTCCAAGGAGTTCGTCAAGAAGTACCAGGCCAAGTTCGGCGGTCTGACCCAGGAGTACATGGCGCCGATGGGCTACACGATCCTCACATCCCTGGCGGCGGCGATGAACAAGGCCGGCACCACCGACAAGGACCGTGTCACGGCCGAACTGGCCAAGACCGATGCGGACACGCCTGTTGGGCGGCTGCGGTTCAAGCCCAGCCGGCTCAGCCCCAGCGTCTACCAGGGATTCGACTCCGACCTGTGGATGGTGTTCCAGTTCCGGGAGGGGCGGCGGGTGCCGGTGTGGCCCAAGCACGTGGCCGCCGGTCCGCTGGCGTGGCGCTGGCGATAGGAGCAGAGACCTCTGGCCGCCCGTCCGGATATGGGCGGGCGGCCGGGGTTGCGTGATGGACCTCTTCCTGCAGACCCTGGCCAACGCGCTGATCCAGAGCGGGACCTACGCGCTGGCATCGTCCGGCCTGGCCCTGGCGGTCGGGGTGCTCCACATCGTGAACTTCGCGCACGGTGAGTTCCTGATGGTCGGCGCGTTCGTCGCCTACTGGCTGAGCGTGCTGGCTGGGATGGATCCCGTTGTCTCGTTGCTGCCTGCCGGCGCCGTCATGTTCGCGGCCAGCGGCGTGATCTACCAGGCCAGCATCCGCCGCGTGCTGCTCGCCCCTGAGCTCAACGCGCTGCTGCTGACCTTCGGGATCGGCATCACGCTGCAGAACCTGGCGGTGCTGGCGTTTGGCGCCACGCCCCGCGTGGTCCACACCGCCTACCAGCTCACCGCGGTGACGGTGGGCCCGGTCTCGGTGGGCGTGGCGCCGCTGATCACGCTGGTCGTATCGGTCACACTGCTGGCCGGCATGTACGCCGTTCTGTACCGGACCGGCGTCGGTAAGAGCATCCGGGCGGTGGCCCAGAACCGCACCGGCGCGCACCTGGTTGGACTGGACGTGGACCGGATCTACCTGCTGACCTTTGGCATCGCCTCGGCGCTGGCCGCAATCGCCGGCGCTATGGTCCTGGTGCGCATCGGCGCCAGCCCGCACATGGGGTTTGGGTTCGTCCTCAAGGCGTTCGCGATCATCGTTATGGCGGGACTGGGGAACCTGACCGGGGTGCTGTGGGCGTCGCTGGTTCTGGCGACGGCGGAGGCGTTCGTGCGCACCTACGTTCCGGGCGGTGGCGGCGCAGCCGAGGCCGTCTTCTTCCTGCTCATATTCATCACCCTGGTGTGGCGTTCGTGGAGAACAGCATGAGGTGGGCAGGGCCGGCGGCGCTGCTCGTTGCGCTCCTGGTGCCGCTGGTGCCTGCCGGCGGCTATCAGCAGTACGTGGTGCAGGTGGCGACGTTCGTGCTCATAAACGCGGCAGTCGCCCTGGCATGGGACATACAGGCCCGCACCGGCCAACTTTCGCTGGCGCCGGCGGCGTTCTTCGGGCTGGGCGCCTACGCGTACACGATGGCCGCGCTCCGCGGCGTGCCCCTTGCGGTCGCGTTCCTGCTGGGGCCGCTCGTGGCCGGCGTGGTCAGCCTGGGGCTGGGCGTCGTCACGCTGCGACTGCAGGGGCTGTACTTCGCCATCGCGACGCTGGCGTTCGCCGAGGTCGTCAAGGTGATCTTCAAGGAGTTGCCCCTGGACCTCACCGGCGGCGCCGTGGGCCTCACCGCGCCGCCGTTGCTGGGCGGCCACCAGACCGGGCTATACTACCTGGGCCTTGGCGTGTTTCTGGTCGTTGTGGTCGCCAGCTTGGCGGTCCGCCACAGCCGGCTCCACTACGCCTTCACCGCAATCCGCCAGGGCGAGCTGACCGCTCGGGTCCTCGGGGTGCGCGTGGTGCGCACCAAGCTCCTGGCCTTCGTTCTGTCGGCGGCACTGATCGGCATGGTGGGCGCGTACGCGACGAGCCGCTTGTTCTTTGTCATCCCAGAGGACACGTTCGGGATCGGGCTGTCGGTGACCGCGCTGGCGACCGCGATCTTCGGCGGGGTGTACACGACGGCCGGACCGGTGCTGGGCGCGGTCATCCTGCGCAGCCTCGAGGAGGTGCTGCGGCTTGTGCTCCGTGAAGGTTACCTGGCCGTCTACGGGGTGATCCTGATGCTGGTCATCCTCTACCTACCGGGCGGGCTCGTGAGTCTGTGGAATCGGCGGTCGCGCGATGTTGCTGGCGGCGACTAGCCTCTCCAAGCGGTTCGGCGGGGTTGCCGCGGTGCGGCGCCTCGACTTCCACCTCGATCCAGGGGAGATCCTCGCCATCATCGGCCCCAACGGCGCCGGCAAGACGACCGTGCTGAACCTGCTGTCCGGCGTCTTCCCCTCCGACGAGGGCCGCATCGTGCTGGACGGCGTTGACATAACCCGCCTTCCGGCCGAAGACCGCTGCCACCTGGGCCTGGGCCGCGCGTTCCAGGTCGTTCAGCCGTTTCACGAGATGACGGTCCGCGACAACCTGATGATCGGCGCGCTGTTCGGGAGCCGTCAGCGCTCGCTCGTCGAGGCGCGCGCGCGAACCGAGGAGGTGCTCGCCCTGACAGGCCTGGCCGATCGTGCTGCGATGCCGGCACGAGACCTCACGCTGGCCTGGGAGAAGCGTGTGGAGATGGCCCGCGCGATCGCCACATCACCCCGCGTGCTGCTGCTCGACGAGGTGATGGCCGGGCTGCTGCCGCAGGAAGCCGACGAGATGCTGGCCGTGGTCCGCGCCGTGCGCGAGACCGGGGTCGCGGTGCTGTTCATCGAGCACGTCATGCGGGTGGTCCGCGACCTGGCCGACCGTGTGATCGTCATGGACTTCGGTGAGAAGATCGCAGAGGGCAGCTACGCGGACGTAACAGGGCACCCAAGGGTCATCGAGGCGTACCTGGGCATGGAGGAGGCCGGCGGTGCTTGAGGTGCGCGGCCTGGAGGCCGGGTACGGCAAGGTGCAGGTGCTCTGGGGTCTGGACCTGCAGGTGGCCGACGGCGAGTTCGTGGCCCTCATCGGCGCCAACGGCGCCGGCAAGACCACGCTGCTGCGCACGATCTCAGGGCTGATACGCCCGACCGGCGGGACGATCCGGTTCCGCGGGACCGAGATAGGGGGCCGGCGGCCGGCCGAGATCGTTGCGCTTGGGGTTGCGCACGTGCCCGAGGCGCGCGAACTGTTCCCGCTGATGACCGTGCAGGACAACCTGGAGCTCGGGGCGTTCGCCCGGCCCGCGGCATGGGCGCGCGCCGCGCAGACCCTGACAGAGGTCTATCGGTTGTTCCCGCGCCTGTCCGACCGCCGGTCGCAGATCGCCGCCACCCTATCGGGCGGGGAGCAGCAGATGGTTGCGATCGCCCGGGCGCTGATGAGCCGGCCCGAACTGCTGCTGGTGGACGAGCCCAGCCACGGGCTGAGCCCGCTGGTGGTGCAGACGGTCTTCGCGGCCCTGCGCGAGGTCAGCCAGAGCGGCGTCTCGGTGCTGCTCATCGAGCAGAACGTCCGGCAGAGCCTCCGCCTGGCAGGCCGGGCGTACGTAATGGAGAACGGCCGCATTGTGCTTCAGGGCACGGGCAGTGACCTGCTCGAAAGCCCGCACGTCAAGGAGGCGTACCTGAGGCTCTAGCCTCTGGCCGGAGGACGGCATGGGAATTCTCGAAGGGAAGGCCGCGGTCGTTACCGGTGCGGGCAGCGGCATCGGACGCGCCGTCGCGCAGGCGCTGGCGCGTGAGGGCGCCGCGGTCAGCGTGGCCGACATCGAGGAAGGCGGCGGGCAGGCCACCGCCGACGCGATCGTCCGCTCAGGCGGTCGCGCGCAGTTCCTACGGGCCGATGTCTCGCGGGCCGACGATGCCCGGCAGATGATCGAGAAGGCCGCCGCGACCTTCGGGCGACTTGACATCCTTGTGAACAACGCCGGGCTACAGCACGTCGCACCGATAGTGGACTACCCGGAAGAGCGCTGGAACCTCCTGATCGGGGTCATGCTCACCGGGACCTTCCTGTGCACCAGGTACGCCTTGCCCCACATGATGAAGCAGCAGTGGGGCCGCGTGGTCAACATCGCCTCGGTGCACGGGCTGGTCGCCTCGCCTTTCAAGTCGGCCTACGTGGCCGCCAAGCACGGCGTCGTGGGCTTCACCAAGGTGGCAGCCTGGGAGGTTGCCGCGCAGGGAATCACCGTGAACGCCATCTGCCCCGGCTACGTGCGCACGCCGCTGGTGGAGAAGCAGATCGCCGATCAGGCGCGCGTGCACGCGATCCCTGAATCAGATGTGGTCACACGGATCATGCTGGAGACCCACGCGATCAGGCGCATGATCGAACCCGACGAGGTCGCCGCCATGGTCGTCTACCTCTGCTCGGACGCCGCCAGCATGGTCACGGGGACCGCGCTGACGGTGGACGCGGGGTGGACCGCGCGATGAGCTTCACGCCCGGGCAGAAGGCCGCCATCACCCGGACCATCTCTGAGGCCGACATCGAGGCGTACGCCCACCTGACCGGAGACCTCAACCCGCTGCACATGGATCCCGAGTTCGCCTCCAACAGCCGGTTCGGCGAGCGCATCGCCCACGGCATGCTGACCGCCGGGTTGATCTCGGCGGTCCTGGGCATGCACTTGCCTGGTCCCGGGGGCATCTACCTGAGCCAGACCCTTACTTTCCTCAGGCCGGTCCGCATTGGTGATACAATCACGGCGACTGCCGAGGTCACCGCCTACGACGCCGAACGGCGGCGTCTCCGGCTCCGAACGTCCTGCGTCAACCACCGGGGCGAGGCGGTGCTGGACGGCGAGGCCGTGCTCCTGGTGGACCCGACTCAACGCGGCTCCTGATCCCGGCGTCAAACAACAAGAGTTTTCTTTCCGGAGGACCGGGGTGAAGCGTTTCGTTGCCATTGTGGTTGTGCTGGCCGCCCTCGCCGGCGGCGCCTGGATCTACCGCGGCCGTGCCGCCCTGAATCCGGTTGATGAAGGACCGCGCACCGCGCGGGTGGCGCGCGGCAGCCTGACTCACAGCGTCTCGGCCACCGGGACGCTGAAGCCCTTCTCGCAGGTAGAGGTCCGGTCGCGCGGCACCGGCACCGTGGTGGAGGTGCATGTGCAGGAGGGCGACCGGGTGTCCAAAGGCCAACTGCTCGTGGTCATTGACGACCGCGACGCCCGGGCCGAGCACGAGACCCGAACCGCGCAGCTCGCCTCAGCGCAGGCCCGGCTCGCGCAGTCCCGCAGCCAGCTCGCCCTGACGAGTGCGCAGACGCGGACCCGCGTGGCCGAGGCCGAGGCATCGCTGGCCACAGCGGCGGCGCGCTTGGCGCAGGTGCTGGCCGGTTCGCGGCCCGAGCAGCTCGATCAGGCGAGGGAAGCTCTGCGACAGGCCGAGCTCTCGGCTGAGCTGGCTCGAGCGAATCTGGCAAGAACGCGCGACCTGTTCACGGACGGCCTGGTCTCCCGCGCGCAGCTCGATCAGGTTCAGAACCAGCACGACCTGGCCCAGGCGCAGCTCCGGTCTGCCCAGGCACGGCTGCGCGAGGTGACCACCGGCAGCCGGCCCGAGGAGGTCGAGGTGTCCCGCTTGCAGGTTCGGCAGGCCGAGGCGGCGCTGGCACAGGCCAAGGCCGCCCGGCTGCAGGAGGGCGTGCAGGCCGCCGATGTGGCGGCCGCCGAGGCGCAGGTTCGCAACAGCCGCGCGCAGCTGGCTCAGGCGCGCGACCGGCTGGGCGAGACGCGGATTCTGGCGCCGATCGCCGGGATCGTCGCGCGCCAGCTCGTGCAGACAGGACAGAGCGTGATCGGCGGCACCGGCTCCGGCGGTACCTTGGTGATGACGATTGCCGACGTGCGCGTGGTGCAGGCGGCCGTCGGCGTGGACGAGTCCGACGTAGCGCAGATCACGCCGGGCCTGGCGGTGCGGGTCACCGCGGACGCGCTGCCCCAGCGCACCTTCAAAGGCAAGGTGGCGCGCATCGCGCCGCAGGCCTCGGTCGTTCAGAACGTGACCCAGTACGAGGTGATCGTGGAGATCGAGAACCCGGACCAGGCCCTTCGGCTGGGCATGAGCCTGGATGCCGAGTTCATCATCACCGAGCGTCAGGGAGTGTTGCTGGTGCCCGCGGAAGCGGTGCGGGGTCAGGATGCGAAGGTGCTCGTTCTCATGGAGAACGGGAAGCTCACCCCAGTGGTGGTCGAAACCGGGGCCACCGACGGCCGGCAGGTGGAGATCACCCGCGGCGTCGAGCAGGGGCAGACCGTCTACCTGGGGCCTGCCCGCCGCCAGGGCAACAGTGCCACGCGCACGCAGCCGGCCAGCCCGTTCATGCCGGTTCGGCCGCCGGTTAGGCGCTAGCGCTTCCCCAATGTCGCTGATTGCGGTCCGAAATGTCGAGAAGATCTACCGCATGGACGGGGTGGAGGTCCACGCGCTGCGCGGCATCTCACTCGCGGTCGAGCCTGGCGAGTTCGTGGCGATCATGGGGCCCAGCGGCTCGGGCAAGTCCACGTGCATGAACATCCTGGGTTGCCTGGACCGGCCCACCACCGGCACATACCTGCTGGACGGCACCGACGTTACCACCTTGGGCGACGAGGCGCTGGCGCGGATGCGCAACCGGCGGCTGGGTTTCGTGTTCCAGTCGTACAACCTGCTGCCGCGCACGCCCGCGCTAGAGAACGTCGAGCTGCCGCTGGTGTATGCCGGCACCCCGGACCGCCGGGCCCGGGCGCGTGCCGCGCTGGACTCGGTGGGACTGGGAGCGCGAGCCAGGCACCTACCCACGCAGCTCTCCGGCGGCGAGCAGCAGCGCGTCGCCATAGCCCGGGCGCTGGTCAACTCCCCCGCGATCATCCTGGCGGACGAGCCGACCGGCAACCTCGACTCCTCCACCGCGAGCGAGATCATGGACCTGCTCGACCGGCTCTCGCAGCAGGGCATAACGATAGTCCTGGTTACGCACGAGGCCGACATCGCGGCGCGCGCGCGCCGGCACGTGCAGTTTCGGGACGGCCGCATTGTGAGCGATGTGCCGGTGCGAGTGCAGCCATGACGCTTGGCGCGAGCTTTCGGATCGCGCTGCGCGCGATGGCGGCGAACCCCCTGCGCTCGCTGCTCACGGCGCTGGGCGTGATCATAGGGGTCGGCGCGGTGATCGCGATGGTCGCGATCGGTCAGGGCGCGCGCCGCGCGGTCACCGAGCAGGTGCAGGCGCTGGGCAGCAATTTGCTTACGGTCTTTGCCGGGCAGGTGCAATTGGGCCGGATCGCCCGCGGCGACCCCGTCCAGACGCTGAACATGGAGGACGTCGAGGACATCCGCAAGGCGGTGCCCGGCGTGACCGGCATCAGCGCCGAGTACTCGCGGCAGGCGCAGGTGGTCTTCCGGGCCGAGAACGTGATCACCCAGATCTCGGGCGTCACCCCGGAGTTCCAGGAGGTGCGCAACTTCCGGCCTGCCCGGGGCGAGTTCTTCACCGAGGCGGAGATGCGCAGCCGGGCCAAGGTGGCAGTTGTGGGGAAGACCGTCGCCGACCGGTTCTTCCCCGACACCGACCCAATAGGGCAGCGCATCAAGATCCGCGGGATCACCTTCACGGTGATCGGGGTCATGGAGGAGAAGGGCGCTACCTCCTTCACGGACCGCGACGACGTGGTCTTCGTGCCCCTGACGACCGCGCAGCGCCGCCTCTTCGGCGTGACGCACGTCCGGACCATCCACGTGCAGGTGGCCACCTCCGAGGAGATGCCCTCCGCGCAGGAGGCGCTCACCGAGCTGCTGCGCACGCGCCATCGCCTGGCCCCGCACCAGGAGAACGATTTCACGGTGCGCAGCCAGGCAGACATCCTCCAGACGTTCACGAGCGTCTCCCAGACGATGACCGTGCTGCTGGGCGGTATCGCCGCGGTCTCGCTGATCGTGGGCGGCATCGGTATCATGAACATCATGCTGGTCTCCGTGACCGAGCGGACACGCGAGATCGGGATCCGCATGGCAGTAGGCGCACGCCGGCGCGACATCCTGCTGCAGTTCCTGGTTGAATCGGTGGCGCTCAGCGTGGGAGGCGGGGTGATCGGAATCGGCGTGGGGGTCCTGGGCTCACAGGCGATCACCCGGTTCGCGGGATGGTCCACGCTGCTGTCGCTGCAGGCGGTGCTGCTGGCGTTCACCTTCGCGGTGGCGGTGGGCGTGTTCTTTGGGCTCTACCCGGCGCAGCGCGCGGCCAGGCTGGATCCGATCGTCGCGCTGCGTCACGAGTAGGTATGCCAGCGGGCTTGTGCCCGCTGGCATGCGGCAATATGGGAGGGCATGCGATGACGAAGCGATCCTGGATATGGATCTTGGTAGCGGCGGCAGTGGTGGCAGTGGCATGGGCAGGCGTCTACTACTATGCCCGCAGCCGGCCGGCCGCCCAGCCCCAGCGGCCGCGCGATCCCGGATTTCTGGTGATACTATCCATCCGAACCCTGGAGCGCGAGCCCGAGACCCGGCTCTCACGGGAACAGATAACAAGGGTTCTTCCGTTTATCAAGGCGCTGAAGGACGTGCCGCTCTCGGACACAGAGGCCGCCATGGCGATCGTGCGCGCCGTCAGGGAGGTCTTTACGCCCGAGCAGCGCGCCGCCCTGGAAGAGGCCAGGAAGCGCTTCCAGGAGCAGGCGCGGGCACGTGGAATCCCCGGCGGGCAGGGAGCCGGCGGTGCAGCCCTCGGCGCAGGAGGGGTGGCCGGTGGTCCTGGCGGAGCCGGTGGCGGAGTGGGGCTTACCGACGAGGAGCGCGCGCAGCGCCGGCTCCAGACGTTTGAGAGGATGATTCGGTACCTGGAACGACGAATGAAGTCCTGAGACCCTGGCAATCGTCTGGGAGGATTCAATGCGCTATCTGGCGCTTCTAATCGCGTTCGTCTTGCTCGCGCTGTCGGGTTGGCCCGCGGCCGCCCAGACACCCCCGACCCGCCCAGCCCCTCTGGCTGAATTGACCGCCACGGCCGATCAGCGCAACCCTTCCATCGCGGCGGCGCGCCAGGCAGTTGCCGCTGCCGAGGCCAGGGTCGCGCTGGCACGCGCCGGCCGGGGCCCAACCGTTACGGCGTCGGGCACCGCGGCGACGGCGGGCGGCGGAACTGCCACAACGACCCCGCCCTTCTCCAGCTCCACTTCGCTCTCGGCCAGCTACCTGCTCTACGACAGCGGTCAGATCGGTCACGCCGTCCGGCAGGCAGAGGCGAACCTCAAGGCTGCCCGGCTGGCGCTGGAGGCCACGCGACAGGACGTCGCCAACGGGGTGGCGCAGGCCTACGTGAACGTGCTGCGCGCCGAGCGCACGGTGGTGCTGCGCGAGCAGGTGATGGCGCAGAGCCGCGAGTCGCTGCGCCTGGCCGAGGGACAGTTCCGGGCCGGCGTGGTGCCCCGATCCGACGTGGTGCGCGCGCAGGCAGGATTGGCCGCTGCCGAAGGCGAGCTTATCGCGGCCCGCAACGCAGTGGATCAAACCATGGCCGCGCTGAACGTCGTCATCGGCCAGGCGCCGTCCGCGCCGATGGCGGTTGCGCCTGCGCCGGCGGTCCCCCGGCTGACGATCGCGCCCGCGGGCCTGCCCGCGCTGGTAGAGGAACGGGCAGAAGTACGCCGCGCGCTGGCCGAGATCGAGGCCGCGGAGGCAGCCCTGGCCCTTGCCCGCGCCGGCGGCGGCCTGCGGATGACCCTTGACGGCCGCGTCACGCAAGCCTTCGCGCCCTCCACGCAGACGACCTATTCGCTCGGGACCACGATCAGCTTCCCGCTCTCGGATGCGGGCCGCGTGGATGCCCAGGTTGCGGAAGCCACGGCTACCCTGGCGTTGGTGCGCGAGCGCATTCAGACTACCCGCCTTGCGCTGCAGCAGCAGGGCTTCACCGCGTACCTGGCGATACTCGACGCCCGGGCGCGCATCACCAGCGCCCGCGCAGGGCTCGCGTTCGCACAGGAGTCGCTGCGCCTGGCGCAGGGGCGGTACGCAGCGGGGGCCGGGCCGTTCCTTGAGGTGGTGGACGCGCAGACGGCGCTGGTGGCGGCCGAGGTGACGCTGGCCCGGGCCGAGTTCGACGAACTGGCAGGGGTGCTGTCGCTGCGGTACGCGCTCGGGCGATCTGTGGTGGACGGGGCGATCTAGGGCATGCGTATTCGCAACCGACTCCTGCCGCTTCTGCTGGCCCTGATCCTTGCGGTTGGGATCCCGGCTTCCCCTGTTCTTGCCCAGCCCGCTGACATCGGCGTCGGGCTCTTCCTTGAGAGCTACCGCACCCTCAGGGAAGAGAGCCTGTTCTCGCCTTCCCCGGAGACCTTGCTGCGCGGCGCCGACGCCGGTTTGCGCGGCCTGCTGCGGGAGGAAGGTCAGAACCCGGCTTCGCTGAGCGCCCTGGTGATCACCGGTGACGAACGGGGCGACCTCGAACAGACCCTGTACCGCATCGCGCAGGCACAGACGCTCGCCCGCGCCCGGCCGATTGCCGTCGTCTACGCGGCGATCTCCGGAATGGTGGCCGCGCTCCGCGATCCGAACAGCGCCTTCTTCTCACCGGATGCCCTTGTCCAACTGAACAACCGGATCCGTGGGGAGGAGTTCGTCGGCATCGGCATCGTCATGGAGGATCGGGCCGGGCAGACGGTCATCACGGAAGTGCTGGAGGAGTCGCCCGCGATCGAGTCCGGGCTTCGTGCCGGCGACGTCATCCTCGCCGTGGACGGCGTGCCCACTGCCGGGCTGTCACTCGAGCGAGTGAGCCAGATGATCCGTGGCGCCGAGGGGTCGGAGGTCGCGCTGACGATACAGCGCCAGGGGGTTACGGCGCCGCAATCCGTGACGCTCGTCCGGCGCCGAATCGTGCAGCGCGTTGTGACAACCCGCGTGCTGGCTTCCGGAATCGGATATCTCCGGATATCCCAGTTCAACCAGACATCGTCCGCGATGGTCGCCGTCGGGCTGCGCGAGCTCCTCGATCAGGGGGCCAGGGGCCTGGTGCTCGACCTGCGGGGCAATCCCGGCGGCCTGCTGGACGCCGCGGTGAGCATTGCCAGCCACTTCCTGGAACGCGGGGTGGTGGTTACCCTGGAGTCGGGTCGGGGTGACACGATCGCCTATACGGTCCGTCCTAGCGCTCCCAAGCACACCGGTCCGCTGGTCGTGCTGATAGACCGCGGGAGCGCCAGCGCATCGGAGGTCGTGGCCGGAGCCCTGCAGGATGCCGGCATCAAGCTCGTGGGCACCCGAACATTTGGTAAGGCCACGGTGCAGGGGATCTACCGTCTACGTGATGGCAGCGGGCTGCGGCTGACCGTGTCGCGGTATCTCACGCCGTTGGGCCGCGACATCGAGGGCCGCGGGCTGATGCCGGACGTGGAGGTTGCCACCGGGGGAGCGCTGATTGGAAGCCCGGGCGACGCGCCGTTGAACCGCGCGGTGGCGATGCTCCAGCAGTCGGCGGCGCTGGTGGGCGTCGCATCCCGCTAGGAGGAACCATGCCAATCCACGGTGAGATTTACCGTAGCACCTACTACGACTCCGTGGCGCTGATGCTGGCGCAGCGCGAGGCGCGCGATCAGCCTGGCGTGGAGGACGTCGGCGTCGTCATGGCGACCGACGCGAACAAGGAGATCCTGCGCGCAGGGGGGCTGGAGTTCCCAGGGCTGGCTGGGGCACGGGCGGACGATCTGGCGATCGTTGCCCGGGCGGCCTCGGAGGCGGAGGCGCAGGCGGCCGCCGCGTTCGCCATTCAGGTGCTCACCCGCCGCCGGGTGTCAACGGCGGGCGACGCCTACCGCCCCAAGACGGTCGCCTCGGCCGCGCGTGCCCTTCCCGAGGCCACGATCGCCCTGATCTCGGTCCCTGGGCGGTTCGCGCACTCGGTGGCGCGCGAGGCGCTGGATGCCGGACTGCACGTCCTTCTGTTCTCGGACAATGTCCCCATCGAGCACGAGATTGCCCTGAAGGCGCGCAGCCGCGAGCAGGGACTGCTCATGATGGGACCGGACTGCGGCACCGCGATCATCGGCGGCGCAGCATTGGGCTTCGCCAATCGGGTCCGAGCTGGACGCATCGGTCTGGTCGGCGCGGCCGGCACTGGGCTGCAAGAGGTTGCCTCGCTGATCCACCGGCTGGGCGGCGGGATCACGCACGCGATCGGCACCGGCGGGCGCGATCTCTCATCGGCCGTTGGCGGGATAACCATGCTGGCAGGCCTGCGGGCGTTGGAGCTCGACCCGGGCACCGACGTGATCGTGCTGGTGAGCAAGCCGCCCGCGCCCGAGGTGGCTGGCCAGATCCTGGCCGCGGCCGCCGCCTGCAGCAAGCCGGTGGTCGCCGCCTTCGTCGGCGCCAACGTGGAACCCGCCGGTCAGGTGCAGGGCGCCGCGACCCTGGAGGAAGCCGCGCGCCGCGCGGTGCAACTGGCCTGCGGCACCGAGGCGGCGCTGCCGCCGATGCTCTCGCTGTCCGAACAGGAGGCCGGACGGCTGTCCACAGACCAGCGGTACCTGCGCGGGCTCTACAGCGGCGGCACGCTCTGCTACGAGGCGCTCGTGCTGTTGCGGCCGCACCTGGGCGCCATCTACTCGAACTCGCCCGCGGACCCTTCTGAAGCGCTGGAACCGGTGACGCGCAGCCGGGAGCACACCGTGATTGACATGGGCGGGGACGAGTTCACGCAGGGCCGTCTCCACCCGATGCTTGACCCCACCCTGCGACTGGCGCGCCTGCGTCAGGAAGCCGCCGATCCGGAGACCGCGGTCGTGCTGCTGGACGTGGTTCTGGGCTACGCCGCGCACCCCGACCCCGCCGGAGCGCTCGCGCCGGTGATCCGGGAGGTTCGCGAGCAAGCATCCCGACAGGGGCGGCGCCTCATCGTCGCAGGCTCGGTATGCGGCACCGACGATGATCCTCAGGGTGCCGGCGCGCAGCGCGCGGTGCTGGTCGAGGCCGGTGTGCTGGTCGAGGAGAGCAACGCCCGCGCCGTTCATCTCGCGCGCCTGATCGCCACCAGGCAGGGAACACATGAGGTGCGTTCTATGCGGAAGGTCGTCGCCGCTGCAGCGGCGACGACGGCATGGCCTGAGGTCGGGCGTGTCAGCGCGCTGCTTGGGGCGCGGCCCGCGGTCATCAACGTGGGGCTCGAGTTGTTCGCCGAGAGCCTTCAGGCCCAGGGGGTGCCGGTGGTCTCCGTGGACTGGCAGCCGCCGGCCGGGGGGAAGCAGCACCTGCTGGATCTGCTGGACAAACTGGAGGGATAGCGCCGTGGACATCAACGCCGCAAACCAGGAAGCGTTGGGACGCGTCCTTGCTGCGCAGCCGGTTCTGGTGGGTGTCGGCCGCGCGCTCGATCTCATCCCGGGCATGTCCCCGGACCTCATCCTACACGCGGGGCCGCCGATCACCTGGGAGCGCATGTCCGGCCCGCTGCGCGGCGCGATCATCGGCGGGCTTATCCTCGAGGGCCGCGCGGGCACCGAGGCCGAGGCCACGGCGCTGGTGGAGCGAGGCGGGGTCCGTTTCGAACCGTGCCATCACCACGCCGCGGTGGGGCCCATGGCAGGCGTGACCACCGCCTCTATGCCGGTCTACGTCATCGAGAACCGCGCGGCCGGCAATCGGGCGTACTCCAACTTCAACGAGGGCTACGGCAAGGTGCTGCGCTACGGCGCCTACAGCGAGGATGTCCTGGCGCGGCTGCGCTGGATCAACGGGATCCTGGCGCCGGCTGTGGGCGAGGCCCTGCAGCGCGCAGGGGGGCTCGACGTGAAAGCCCTGATCGCGCAGCAACTGACCATGGGTGACGAGGGCCACAACCGCAACCGGGCGGGATCGGCGATCTTCGGTCGCCTGCTGGCGCCGCACCTGGCCCGCGGCGGGCTCTCCCCGGAGGTGCTGGAGCAGGTGCTGCGCTACTTCGCCGACAACGACCTGGCGGTGCTCAATCCCGTAATGGCCGCGTGCAAGGCCACCATGGACGCCGCGCACGGGATCGCGGGCAGCACGGTGGTCACCTGCATGGCGCGCAACGGCACCGATTTCGGCATCCGGGTCTCGGGCATGGGCGACCGCTGGTTCACCGCCCTGGCCACGGTGCCGATTGGGCTGTACTTCCCGGGGTTTTCGGCCTCCGACGCCAACCCCGACATCGGCGACTCGACGATCACCGAGACCGCGGGCATCGGCGCGTTCGCCATGGCTGCGGCTCCTGCCATCGTGAAGTTCGTGGGCGGGACGCCGGCGGAAGCGGCGGCCGCCACTTTGGAGATGTACGAGATCACGGTCGGCGAGAACCCGGCGTTCGGACTGCCGCCACTGGACTTCCGCGGCACCCCGACCGGAATTGACATCCGCAAGGTGGTGCGCACCGGCATTACCCCGCGCGTCAACACCGGGATAGCGCACAGGATGGCGGGTATCGGCCAGGTGGGCGCTGGGCTCGTGCGCCCGCCGATGGCCTGCTTCGAGCAGGCGCTGGAAGCCATGGCCGAGCTCGCGACGTAGAAAGAACTCCACAGGCAGATCCATCAGGAGGTGTCCCGACAATGAAGGTGGAGGCAAAGCTCGCCGAGATGGGACTTGAGCTCCCCAGCGCGCCCAAGCCCGTCGCGAACTACGTCCGCACGGTGCGTACGGGAAGCCTGCTGTTCGTCTCAGGGCACGGCCCCTACCGTGACGGGAAGCTACAGTTCCTCGGTAAGGTCGGAGGGAACTTGACGGTAGAGGAAGGCTACCAGGCCGCCCGGCTGGTGGCGCTCAACTGCCTGGCCTCGGTGAAGGAAGCGCTGGGCGATCTCGACCGCGTGAAGCGGGTGGTGAAGCTGCTGGGCATGGTCAACTGTCCGCCGGAGTTTGGGCAGCAGCCCGAGGTGATCAACGGCGCCTCGGACCTGCTGGTGGAGCTGTACGGGGATGCCGGGCGCCACGCCCGATCGGCGGTTGGGATGAACGCCCTCCCACGTGGGATCGCGGTGGAGATCGAGATGGTGCTCGAGGTCGAGTAGGGCCAAGTCTGTTCCTGGCGCTCAGGGCGACGGCCGGAACGTCACCACTTCCGTTTCCCCACCCAGATACACCTCTGATCGCGCGGGTGTCGTTCGCGCCACCACCCGGCCGCGCGAGATGACCGCCACCCGTGGGGCGATGCGACGCACGGCGTCCTCGGGCGTCGGCGCGTCCCACACCACCAGGTCGGCCTGGCACCCCTCGACCAGGCCGTACTCGTCCAGCCCGAAGCAGGCGGCCGCGCGCGTGGTCACCATCTCCAAGAGGGTGCGTACCTCCTCGTATCCCGACATCTGCCCGTAGTGCGCCATTACGAAGCACGCCTGCAGGGGATCGCCAACCCCGAGCGGGTACCAGGGATCCATGATCGAGTCGTGCCCGATGCACACGTTGATGCCGGCGGCCAGTAACTCCTTGACCCGCGTGAACCCGCGCCTGATCGGGTAGGCGTCGAACCTGCCCTGCAGCACCGAGTTGTCGAGTGGGTTGGTGACGATGTGCACGCCGGCCTGCCGCATCCAGCGGATCAGGCGGTGGGCGTAGGCGTTGTTGTAGGAGTGCATCGCGGTGGCGTGGCCGGCGGTCACACGGCCCTGCAGGCCCAGCCGGATGGTCTCGGCCGCCACCACCTCGAGGAACCGGCTCTGGTCGTCGTCGGTCTCGTCGCAGTGCAGGTCGGCCCGCAGCCCGCGCTCCGCAGCCAGGCGCAGCGCGGTCTTGACGGCGCGCTCGCCGTACTCGCGCGTCCACTCATAGTGCGGGATGCCCCCGACCAGGTCTGCCCCGAGGTCCAGCGCCTGGACCAACAGTGACTCGCCGTCGGGGAACGAGTAGATGCCCTGTTGCGGGAAGGCCACGATCTGGATCTCAACCACACCCCTCCAGGCCTCGCGGACCTCCATCAACGCCCGCAGGGCCACGAGGGCCGGATCGCACACGTCCACGTGCGTGCGGATGTGCGTGACGCCACAGGCCAGCACCCAACGGATGGCCTGGTCCGCCCGGCGGATCACGTCCTCGCGCGTGAGCGTCTTGACCCGCTCGCCCCAGATCTCGATCCCCTCGAACAGCGAGCCGCTGAGGTTGTGACGGGGCGATCCGGCAGTTAGCACGGCGTCGAGATGGACGTGCGTCTCGACCAGCGAGGGGGTGACCAGCCGGCCGGTGGCGTCGATCTCGTAGGGCGAGGTCTCCGCGATTGCGGGACTGATGCGCGCAATCCGCTCGCCGCGGATTCCAATGTCTGCGGGCTGCGCGGCGCCCGCGACCGTTGCCTGCCTGATGATGAGGTCCATTCGGCTACGGATTACCCGCATCATGGGTGTTTCCCTTCAGGTTCCGGAGGGGGCGGCAGCAGGCATGGCGCCGGTGCCGCCGAAGAGACACCCGACGGACGGGAGGAATCACAGACGGAGGTGAACGGATGAAGCCCTTTGATCTGTCAAGTGCACGGGTCCTGGATCTCTCGCAGAACTTCAGCGTGGACTCGCCGCCCTTTGCCTACTACGAAGGTCCCACGATCAAGTGGGTCAAGAAGATGGCCTTCGAGGGCGTGAACGCCCAGCACATCAGCAGCACCAACCACATCGCCACCCACCTTGACGCGCCGTTGCACTTCAACGACCCGGGGCCGGATGTGGCCGGGATCCCGATCGGCACCCTTGTGGGCCCCGCGTGCATCGTGGACCTGCAGCAGTTCGGGATTGGCGACTACGACATCTACGGACCGAAGCACTTTGAGCAGTGGGAGAAGAAGTACAACACCAAGATCGAACGCGGCGACATCCTGGTCATCCACACGGGCTACCACGCCTACTACAACGAGGACTGGTCCGAGCACACCAAGAAGCAGCATGCCGATGCCCGGCCCGACCTGCCCCGGGCGTTTCTGCGCCATCCCGGCCCGCAGGCCGAGTTCTGCGATTGGGTGCTCGACCGCGGCATCCGCTGGATGGCCGTTGACGCCATCTCGACCGACCACCCGTTCAACACCAAGGTGCGTGACGCTCGGCGCGACCTGATCCCCGAGGTAGAGGCCAAGATCGGCATGACGATGGACCAGGCGTTCCCCTGGCCGAAGGACTACCAGGCCACGCACACGCGGCTTTTTCCCAAGGGCGTGTTCCACATGGAGAACGTGGGCGGGGACATTGACCTGATTCTCAACCAGCGCGTCTGGGTGGGTTGCTTCCCGTTCCGGTTCAAGGGCGGCGAGGCGGCGTTCTGCCGTTTCGTGGCGTTCATGGAAGCCTAGAAGAAGACGCGGGCCCCCGCTGCTGATGAAGACTCCGCTAGAAGGCCTCCTGGTCGCTGACCTGACCCGGGCGCTGGCCGGTCCTTACTGCACCCTCATGCTGGGCGATTTCGGCGCCCGCGTGATCAAGATCGAGGTCCCCACCGGCGGAGACGATACCCGGGGGTGGGGACCCCCGTTCCTTGCCGGCGAGAGCGCCTACTTCCTGGGCATCAACCGCAACAAGGAGAGTCTCACCCTGGACCTCAAGACGCCCGAGGGCCAACAGGTGCTGGGCCGGCTCATCGCGCGGGCGGACGTGCTGGTGGAGAACTTCAGGCCGGGCATCATGGACAAGCTGGGGTTCGCCTACTCCGCGGTGCGTAAGATGAACCCCGGGCTGGTCTACTGCTCCATCTCCGGGTTCGGGCAGGACGGCCCCTACCGCGAGCGCACCGCCTACGACCTCATCCTCCAGGGGATGGGAGGACTGATGGGGATCACCGGTGAGGAGGGCGGGCCGCCGGTGAAGGTGGGGGTCGCCGTGACCGACATCGCCGCCGGCATGTTCGCGGCCTACGGAATCCTGGCGGCGCTGCGCGTGCGCGACCGCACCGGAGGAGGCCAACTGGTGGACGTGTCCATGCTGGACGGGCAGGTGGCATGGATGACCTACCAGGCCGGCCACTACTTCGCCACCGACGAGAACCCCAAGCGTCTGGGTAGCGCGCACCCGTCCATAGTTCCCTACCAGGCGTTCCGCACGCGTGACGGATACGTCAACGTCGCCGTGGGCAGCGAGGCGATCTGGGGCCGGTTCGTCGTGGCGGTTGGGGCTCCGGAGATGGCTGACGACCCCCGGTTTCGCGCCAATCCAGACCGCGTGGCGCACCGCGAAGCGCTGATCGCGCGCCTGGAGGAACTCTTTGCCGTGCGCACCACCGAGGCCTGGGTGGCGGCGCTCGAGGAGGCCGGGGTGCCCTGCGGCCCCATCTACCTGCTCTCGGACCTCTTCAGCGATCCCCAGGTGCGCCACAGGGCAATGGTCGTGGAGATGGATCACCCACGGTCCGGCCGGATCAGGCAGACCGGCGTTCCGGTGAAGCTCTCGGCGACCCCAGGACGCATCGTTTCGCCACCGCCGGTGTTGGGAGAGCACACCGACGCGATCCTGGCAGAACTTGGCTACGACGCCGAAGCGGTTCGGGGCATGCGCCGCGCCGGCGCAATCTGAGATATCCAGTCTAGAGAGGCCGCGCCATGGCTGAAGCCGAACGCTGTCCGGAATGTCAGGCCGAGACCGCTCGCGGCACGCTGAAATCTGCCCTTTGGACGTGTCCTTCGTGCGGGTGGCACCTTGCCATGCCGGCCCGCGACCGAATCGAGGCCCTGGCCGACCCACGGACGTTCAAGGAACTCGCCCGCGGCCTGGTATCGGTGGACCCGCTCAAGTTCACGGATCAGCGCGCCTACCGGGCGCGGCTGCTCGAAGCCCGCAGGCAGACCGGACTGCGCGAGGCCGTGGTGACCGGCGTTGCCCGGATAGACGGGCTGCCGGTGGTCCTTGCCGTTTTCGACTTCGCGTTTCTCGGCGGGACGATGGGCTCGGTGGTAGGCGAGAAGATCGCCGACGCGTTCGAGGTTGCCACCCGGCGTCGCTGGCCGGTGGTGTCGGTCACGTCCAGCGGCGGCGCCCGGATGCAGGAAGGGATGCTTTCCCTGATGCAGATGGCCAAGACCGCGGCGGCGCGCGGACGCCATCACGCCGCGGGACTGGCCCACATCTCGGTTCTCGCCCACCCGACCTTCGGGGGAGTGGCCGCGAGCTTCGCTTCGCTGGGCGACGTGCTGATCGCTGAGCCCGGAGCGCAGATTGGGTTCATCGGGCCGCGCGTCATCGAGGCAACGATCAGCGAGGCCCTGCCGCCGGGTTCGCACCGCGCCGAGCGGCTCTTCGCCGGAGGCATGGTGGACATGCTGGTTGACCGGCGCGCCCTGCGCGAGGCGGTCTCGGGCCTGGTGCACCACCTGCGGCGACCGCTGCCCGCGCGCCGCTCCGCTGGACCGCTGCCTGCCCGCGCGAGCGCCCCGGCATCGGACCGGCCGGCTTGGGAGATCGTGCAGGTCGCACGCCGGCCGGATCGCCCGACCGCGCTCTTCTACATCCAGAAACTATTCTCCCGATTCGTCGAGCTGCACGGCGACCGCCAGTTCGGCGACGACCCTGCAATCGTCGGCGGGCTCGGCGAGCTCGACGGTCAGACCGTGGTCGTGGTAGGTCAGGAGCGCGGCGCCACCCCAGAGGAGGCGTCCGCGCGCCGCCGGGGCATGGCCTACCCAGAAGGCTACCGCGAGGCGCTGCGTCTCATGAATCTGGCCGCCAAGTTCCGCCTGCCGCTGGTGACCCTGATTGACACCCCGGGCGCTTATCCAGGGTACGAGGCCGAGCAACGCGGGATAGCCCAGGCGCTGGCCCACGACCTGCAGGCGATGGCGCTCCTGCCCACGCCGGTCGTGACGGTGGTCATCGGCGAGGGCGGCAGCGGAGGCGCGCTGGCACTGGCGGTGGGCGATCGGGTGATGATGTTGGAGCACGCGTACTTCTCGGTCATCTCGCCCGAGGGCGCCGCGGCCATACTCTATCGGGACGTAACGCGCGCCGAGGACCTTGCGGCCGCGCTCAAGCTGACGGCGCCCGACCTTCTGAAACTGGGGGTGATAGACGAGATCGTGCCGGAGCCGCCAGGCGGCGCGCACGCCGATCCTGACGCCGCAGCCGAGTCCGTGCGCAGGCACCTTCGCGCGGCGCTGGGTTCCCTCCGACCTCAATCATCGGACAGGCTGCTGCGCCGGCGTTACTACAAGTACCGGCAGATCGGGCGCGTGGGCGCCTACTGGCGGGAGGTGGTGGTGGGGGAGGTAGCGGACGTGCTGGAGATGCTGGAGCGCAGGCTGCCGCGGCGCAGGGGCGCCGTGCGTTAGCCCAGCAGGGAACTCCCTGGCAGCGTCGAACGGTTCGGAGATTCCAGAGGGTCCGCTTTGAGGGGAACACGCGCGACTTCGGCACTTCTGGGTGGAGAGGGGGTGGAGAGGGAAGTCGGAGTGGGCGGATTCTGACCACGAAGGGAGGCGAGTGGATGGCAACTGATGTGCGCAAAGGGGATCTCATCTACAGCGTTGACGACATCCCCCGCCCGTTCGGTCGAGCCTTCTTCCTCGGCGCCCAGCATGTTCTGACCATGTTTGGGGCCACGGTTTCTGTCCCGCTTCTTCTAGGACCGGCGATGGGCATGAGCCAGGCCCAAATCGCCACCCTCATAGGCGCTGTAATGCTCGCCTCCGGTGTCGTCACACTGCTCCAGGTTCACTGGGGATCCCGGTTGCCAATTGTGCAGGGAGTCTCGTTCTCGTTCCTGGGTCCGTTCTTCGCCATCATCGGCGCTCACAAGGCGCACGGTGGCCCGGCTGTCATGCAGTACATAGCCGGCGCCATCATGAGCGGCGCGGTCGTTGAGGCCGCGATAGGCCACTTCGGTTGGATCGGCAGGCTGCGCCGACTGATAAGCCCGGTTGTGATCGGGCCGGTGATCATGTTGATCGGCCTTGCCCTGTTCAAGGTTGGTGCTCCCAAGGCTGGGACGTACTGGCCGATGGCCGCGCTGGTGATCATCTGCATCTTCTGGTTCTCGCAGTTCCTATCCCGGAACAGTTTGGTCTTCCGGCTGTTCCCCATCCTGTTGGCCGCAGCGCTGGGCTGGGGGCTGTCCTGGCTCCTCAGCGCGACGGGGATCTTTGGCCCGACTCATCCCTCCTTTGTGAGCCTGCAGGTGGTCCGCGAGGCGGCGTGGTTCCGGCCGCCGTGGGGTGAGGGGATCGGCTGGATCTTCCCGTGGGGGTGGCCGAAGTTTAGCTTGGCTTTCTTCTTGGCGATTCTGGCTGGCTACCTCGCGTCCATGGTCGAATCCTTCGGCGACTATCACTCGGTCTCGTACATGAGCCGGCTCCCAGACCCGAGCGAGCAGATGATCAACCGCGGCATCCGCGCCGAGGGCGTGGGCTGCTTCTTCACCGGGATCGTTGGCGGGTTTTCCAGCACCAGCTACTCCGAGAACATCGGCCTGATCGGGATCACGCGCGTGGCCAGCCGCTACGTTGTCACCATCGGCGCATTTGTTCTGATCTTCCTGGGGATCTTTGGGAAGTTCGGGGCGCTGGCATCCACACTGCCGGGGCCGGTGGTTGGGGCTATGTACTGCGCGCTTTTCGGGCTGATTACCGCGATCGGCGTGCAGCAGGTGGCCCGCTGCGACCTGCGCAGCGACCGCAACCTGCTCATCATCGGGTTCTCCCTCTTCATGGGCCTGAGCCTCCCGGCTTACTTCGGCGGCGTCCCCGAGTTCGGCTTCGCGGCGCAGAAGGTCGCCATCACCTGGGCGCCCTGGCTCGCGGATATGATCAACATCATCGGATCCACGGGCATGGCGGTGGCCGCGATCTTCGGGCTCATTCTGGACAACCTGCTGCCTGGCACGCTCGAGGAGCGGGGAATCAAGAGCTAGGAGTGATTGAGCCGGGAAAAGGGCCCGGCGCAGTGCATGTCGCGGGGGCTGCCCTCTTGGGGAGCCCCCGCGAATCCTTCCGGCCAGCCCGGCGGCGTGCTTTGGATTGCCCTCATTGGCGAGCCGTCCTCGCTTGGTCTCCGCTGGGCCACGGCACTGATTGCTCAGCCCATCACTCACCGCATCTGTGTGGGCCTGCCATG
>CAYLKW010000007.1:19275-25867 GCA_964384245.1 uncultured bacterium | reverse complement strand
CGAGGCCGGTGTCCCCCTTTCCCTGGAGGACTTCGACAAGATCAGCCGCGCCACACCGCACATCGGCGATCTCCGGCCGGCCGGGCGCTATGTCATGGCAGATCTGGATCGGGTCGGCGGCGTTCCGGTCGTGATGCGAGCGCTGCTCGACGCAGGCCTGCTGCACGGAGAGACGCTCACGGTTACCGGGCGCACCGTGCGGGAGAATCTATCGGGCACCCGTGCAGACGGCTCGCCGGTCATGGTGCCGGTGAGCCAGCCGCTGGAGCCAGAGTGAGGTCTGGCCGTGCTCTGGGGTAGCCTGGCGCCGGAGGGCGCCGTGATCAAGACCGCGGGTGTGACCCGGAGGACGCACCGGGGGCCGGCCCGCGTCTTCGACCGCGAGGAGGACGCGTTCGCCGCGGTAGTCAACGGGCAGATCGGCTCCGGTGACGTGGTTGTGATCCGCCACGAGGGCCCAAAGGGCGGTCCTGGCATGCGCGAGATGCTGGCGGTCACCTCAGCGCTAGTGGGACGTGGGTTGGGCCAGGAGGTGGCGCTGATCACCGACGGCCGCTTCTCCGGGGCCACCCGCGGCGTGATGATCGGGCACGTCGCACCGGAGGCAGCCGCGGGCGGGCCGATTGCCCTGGTGTGCGAGGGCGATACGATCCTGGTTGATCTCCCAAACCGCCGCCTGAACCTCGAGGTGCCTGCCGAGGAAATCGAACGGCGCCGGCAGGCATGGGTGGCGCCGGCCCCGCGGTACACGCGCGGCGCCCTGGCCAAGTACGCGCGTCTGGTGTCGTCCGCATCACGCGGCGCCATCTGCGACCAGTCCGAATAGGCAGCGGGAACACGCTCCCTCCGCGCTGCGTATTAGCAGAGGGAATGGAAGGAAACCGAAGCATCTCGGTATCAGGAGGTTGGCAATGCGCGCCGCACGCATGGGGGCAATGATCCTTGCAGTGGCACTTCTCGTTGGAGCAACGGCCGCCAATGTCCAGGGGCAGGACGTCTTCGGGATCATCAAGACGCTGGGGATCGGTTACGCCGTCCGGACCTTCGCGCCGCAGATCAACTCGTTCATCAACGACCTGCTGCAGAATCGTGGCGTCGCTGTGCGCGAGCAGACCAAGGTGGTGCCCATCCTGAGCATCTCGATCGGGGTGTCCTCGCCAGGGGGCGCGTACGTCGGGGCCGCACAGGTATCGGGACCGAAGGCCGCGGTGGATCGCGTGGAGGCCGTGGCCGTGATCGAAGCCGACTTCCAGGCGGCGTTTCGGATAAAGGCGCTGGTGCCCGTGGACAACCTCAAGCCGTGGGAGTCGCTGCGCCGCGTGCCCGGCGTCGGCGTTTCAGCGATCGTGGATATCAGAATCTAGGCTTCTGGATCCGATTCTGCCAGGCGCCGTTCTTGGGCTCTGCGCACCGCACGATCGCGCGCTGCGGCTCCCAGTCCTCGGGTGCTCCGAACAGACGCTTGGGAAGCATCAGCAGGGTGCGCACCGGGATGCTGGATGTTTCGAGGCCGTAGCGGTTGTCCAGGACCACCGAGCAGGCGCTCCAGGTCTGGTTCGTGGAGTTCCACACCTGGATCTCGCTGGCGTCGAGGCCTATGGAAACCCGTATGCCCCTGGCGTGATCCACGGCTCGGACGAAGACGGCGCCGGTCGCCGCCGACACCGCTGCGACCAGGAGCAGGACCATGTTCTGCATCGTGCGTGAAGAAGAGAGCATGCACCTGCCTGGCTGGTCTGGCGGAGGGCCCTGGGAATCGAACCCAGCCTGGACCGTCCGGCCCAGCGGCCGGTTTTGAAGACCGGGACCCGCACCAGCGGACGCTGCCCTCCGCGCGATTATCGGGCCGCACGTGCATTGTACGCGTACCTGGCGCGCCCGGCAAGGCAGGCAGGTGCCCGAGATCCCGGGCCTGGAATCCCGCGACCGATGAAGGGACGGCGCGGCTTCTGTCGTAGTATCCCGGTGGTGATTGCCGTGCAGATGCGACGGGTGTGGATACTGGCGGCCGTGCTGGTTCTGGCAGCGCCCGGCGCCTTCCTCTTTGGCGGTCCTGCCGACTGCGTTGTCGCTGACGGCGCCGGCATAGGTGGTGTGCGGCTCGGGATGGCCGCGCAGGGCGCCCTGGCGATCACGGGCGCACCCCTGCGCGAGCAGGCCTTGGGAACGCGGGTGACCTACCTCCTGCGCGAGCCCTGGTCGCAGATGATCACCGACTACGGGTTCGTGGAGCGCATTGCCACCAGGACTGCCGCGTGCCGCACGTCGCGCGGGGTCGGTCCGGGTTCCCCCGGCAACGCGGTGCGGACCGCCTACGCGGATGCGGCCGCGAGCGTGACCACATCGCTCCCGGAAGGAGACCTCCTCTCCTACCCCTTTGCCGGCGTGGCGTTCTTGCTGCGTCGTGAGAGGGTCGAGGCGGTGGAGGTCTTCAGGGCAGAGTCAGGCCTGCGCGCCGCCCCGGCGGCGTCGGTGCAAGGCCCCACGGCTCCCAAGCCGGCGGCACCAGGGGCGCCCAGCCCCACACCCACCCCGGCTCCCGGGGGCTGGTCCGTGCGGGCATCGTCCGCCCGCGTGGAGGGTTCCACGCTCATCGTCACCGGCACGGTGGAGAACCGGGGCCGGGCGATGGTTGTCTACGCGGAGGTAAGAGCGTTCACCGAGGCCGGGCGTCGCGTGGCAGAGGGATCGGCCCCGCTGTATCCCAACCCGGTCCCCAGCGGCGGGGCCTCCGGTTTCGAGGTGCGCCTGCAAGTGAGCGAAGTGGTCCGCCGCTACACGGTTGCCATCCGGCCGGTTGGACAGATAACCGGGGCCCTGGCTGAGCACGCCGGCGAGATCAAGGGCGTGGCGCAGTTCGCTCAGATAATCGGGAAGCAGCTCGAGGCTTCGGTGCAGTGGGTGGGCGTTCCGCAGGGTTTCGTGGTGGTGGTCGTCAACCGCAGCTCGGCTACGGTGGCCGGCGCCACGGTCGCGGTTCAGATCGAGGGTAGCTGCCGTCTGGTGCTGCCGGTTCCCCGGTTCGTACAGGACTCCCGCGCAGGAACGGCCACGGTGGGCGCGATTCCTCCTGGGGGATCAGCCCGGGCCGCGGTTGAGCTGTCCCCGGGCATCTGCCAGGAGTTCACCTCCTGGTCGGCCACCACGCGCATCTCAGACGTCCGCGTGACCGACTAGCCAGGAGGCCACAGCGGCTGCTCGGCCAGGGGTCCCAGGACCCGCTGGTCGCCCACGCGCCGCGTCACCCGCACGGAGTCCATGTGCTCAAGCAGCGCCAAGGCATGCTTTCGGTTGGTCTGCAACCGGTCCCGCAGCGACCCCACGGTCACGGCGGCACCTTGCCGGGCCATCTCGACGATCGCCTGGCGCACGCGCTCCGCGGCGGATGCGGCAAGCCGGATATCCGGGGCGATTTGCACGACCAGGCCCTCGTCGGCGAGCGCCTGGAAAGCCCGATCTAGCGCGTCAGGCGGGCCCAGGCGCCCAATCTCTTCGGCCAGGGGTGGTGAGGTACCCCGGCGCTCCAGCAACGCCAGGAGGGCCTCTCGGGTGCGCCCTTCGACCTCTCGGACCTGGGGCACGTGAGCGGCCAGCGCCAGCAGGCCGCGGGTCTCTACCAGGCCTCCGCTGCCCAGCAGCTCCAAGACCACGGCATCGAACAGGCGGTCCCGAGCACCTGCCTGAACCTTGCTCTTGAGTTCTTCGCGGGGCATGCCGCGGCGCCACTGCACGGCACGGTGGTACGCTCCGAGCGTCTCCTCGATGTTCCGGCGAGCCTCGCCCACCACTGATGCCGCGTAGAGCCTGTCGCCCACGGTCTGGACCACGCCGTCTGCCACCGTCTTGGTGAGTGCCTCTCTGGCAGCGCCCTCCTGCACGCCGGCCGCTGCCGCAACCTCGGCGGGCAGCATCCCGCCGCGGCCTCGCGCCGCCACCGCGGCGACAACCAGCGCCGCGACCCCACCCTGCTCGACGGCATCCATCTCCGCGTCCCTTGCCCGCCGACGGCGCTGGGGCGGCGCCGGGTTCAGGACTATGCCGCCGCCCACGGTGCTGGTAGGCGAGTAGCGCCGCACCACGAACCGGTCGCCGTGCACCGCTACCACTGGCCCATCCAGGCGGAGTTGGGCCAGCCCCTCCTCACCGGGTCCCAGGGCTGCGCGGCCTATCAGCGCCACGCGGGCGATCGTTTCGCCCGCGCCGATGTGGACGTGCAGCCGCGCGGCATGCCTGAGCGCGGGCGCGCGCGGCAGCATCCTCAGCCGGACGTCCAGCCGGTCGGTCACACGGAAAGCGCCGGGTGTGGCCAGAACGTCCCCGCGGCTGACCTCGTTCTTCTCGATTCCGGCCAGGTTGACGGCGGCCCGGCTGCCTGCCGCGGCCTCCTGCACCGCCTCGCCGTGGACCTGGACCCCCCGCACCCTGACCTCACGGCCCGAGGGCAGCAGCACCAGCGTGTCCCCAGCCCGGATGCGGCCCCCCCAGACCGTGCCCGTCACCACGGTCCCAAAGCCCTGCATGGTGAACGAACGGTCCACCGGCAACCGTGCCGGTCCGTCAGCCGGTCTTTCCGGTACCCCCTCCACCAGCCGTGCGAGCACGGCCACGAGGTCTGCCAGCCCCGCGCCGGTCTTCGATGAGACGCGCACCACCGGCGCACCTTCCAGGGCCGTACCGGCGGTCAGTCCTGCCAGATCCTCCTCGACCGCGGCTACCCACTCAGGATCAGGGGCCAGGTCCATCTTGTTGAGGACCACCACGCCGCCCCTGGGGCAGAGGAACCTTAGAATATCCACGTGCTCCCGGGTCTGGGGCATGGCCCCTTCGTCGGCGGCCACCACGAGCATAACCAGGTCAATGCCCCCGGCCCCAGCCAGCATGTTGTGGACCAGCGCCTCGTGCCCTGGGACGTCCACGATGCCCACGCGCCGTCCCCCGGGCAGGTCCAGGTGCGCGAAGCCCAGGTCGAGGGTCATTCCGCGCCGCTGTTCCTCGGCCAGCCGGTCGGGGTCCGTGCCGGTAAGTGCCCGCACCAGCGCGCTCTTGCCGTGGTCTATGTGCCCTGCGGTGCCGATTGTGACCGGACGCATCAGCCGGAGGCAGCAGCGGCCTGGACCAGGGCCGGCAGCCGCCGGTCCTCCCCGGGCAGCAGTGCCAGCACGTCCAGGAGCAGGGCGCCCTCGCGGACGACCCCGACCACCGAGGTGGAGCCCATCCGTAGGCGCGCCGCCCACTCCTCAGGCCGCGCAGATGCGGGGCGGATCTCAACGGCCCAGGAGGGAACCAAGGTGCCGGGAAGCGTTCCCCCTCCTGCCTCCCCGTTGGTGGCCACGACGTCCACCGACGCCATCTCGCCGACTGCCCGCCCGACTGCCCGGGCCAGTCGCAGCGCCAGCCTGCGCCGAGCCTGCGGAGTGCGGGAAAGCAGCACAAGAATGGGGATCTCCTGCCACGCCCGATCCGGTTCCAGGTACACCCGCAAGGTTGCCGCCAGCGCGGCCAGATCCAGTTTGTCCAGACGCGCTGCCCTGGCCATCGGGTGGCGGCGGCAGCGATCCACCGCGGCGTGCCGTCCCACGAGCGCCCCGGCCTGCGGCCCGCCCAGGAGCTTGTCGCCGCTGAAAACCACCAGATCCGCCCCTGCGGCAACCGAGGCCTGCACCGTGGGCTCCCCCGGAAGCCCTACGCGCGTCGTGTCAACCAGGCAGCCACTGCCGAGATCATGCACGACCGGCACACCGCGGCTCTGGCCCAGCCCTACCAGCTCGGACAGCGTCGCATCGTGCACGAATCCGCTCTGCGAGAAGTTGCTGCGGTGGACCTTCAGCAACATGGCCGCGTCAGGGCCCAATGCGCTGGCATAGTCTGAGAGGTACGTGCGGTTGGTCGTGCCGACCTCCACCAGGCGGGCGCCGCTGGAGTGCATCACATCGGGCAGCCGGAATCCGCCGCCGATCTCCACCAGCTCACCGCGCCCGACCAGCACCTCCCGCCCCGCGGCCAGAGCCGCCAGCGCAAGGACCACCGCGGAGGCGGCGTTGTTCACCGCGAAGCCCGCCTCTGCTCCGGTGACGGCGGTCAACAGGGGTTCCACGTGGACGGCCCGGCTGCTGCGTTCGCCGCTTGCCAGGTCTATCTCCAGGGAGCTGTAGCCGGATGAAACCGCATCCACTGCTGCCTGCGCCGCTTTCGAGAGCGGGGCGCGTCCGAGGTTGGTGTGAAGGATGATGCCGCTGGCGTTGATGACACGCCGCAGGCCGTCCCCGAACTGCCGCCGCAGCAGCCCGGCAGCGCGATCCACTATGACCTCGGGCTCCACGCCGTTCTGGCCCTCCTGGAGCGCGCGCCGCGCCTGTGCCACTGCCTGCTGGGCGGCCAGCGTGGCCGCCCTCCGGGGGAACTCCTCCAGCAGCCCGCGCCGGCGCAGCCCTACTACCACCCTGTCCACTGAGGGCAGCAGGCGCAGCGCGGGGATCCCCTCAGTCACGGCGGATCAGCGCAGCAGCGTGCCCAGCGCCGCGGCCGCGGCGACCACGACGGCCGTCACCACGACGAGGCGCAGCAGGTCCGCGCGCAGCCGTGGCATGAGGAC
>CAYLKW010000007.1:7893-19175 GCA_964384245.1 uncultured bacterium | reverse complement strand
CACGCGCGTGGCCATGGCGCCACCGTGGAAGTCCGTGCCGCCAGTCATCAGGAGACCCAGCTCCACTGCCAGCGTCCTGTAGTGCTCCACCTGAGATGGTATGTGATCCGGGTAGTAGACCTCGAGGCCGTCCAGACCGGCCCCAGCCAGATCGCGAATCGTCTCGTCACCTGTTCCCCAGCCTGGGTGCGCAAATACCGCCAGGCCGCCGGCAGCACGGATCAGCTCGATGGCCTGCACCGGCGCTAGCTTGAGCCGCTCGGCATAGGCAGGACCCCCGCGACCTATGAAGCGATCGAAGGCCTCGGCGGTGTCCCGCACGTGGCCGGCTTCCACAAGCGCCCGGGCCACGTGCGGCCGGCCAATCGCGCCCCCGGCCGCCAGCGTCGCTACCCGCTCGTAGGCTACCGGCACTCCCAACGCCGCCAGCCTTCCAACCATGCGCGCCGCGCGATCCGCGCGGCCTTCGCGCAGCCGGCCGAGCAGTACCTGAAACCAGTTCAGGCGTTGATCCACGAAGTACCCCAGAACGTGAACCTCACCTGCCTCCACGTCGCAGGAGAGCTCCACCGCCGGCCACACCTCCACGCCGGTCTTCTTCCCCGCGGCAAGGGCATCGTCCACACCGGCCGTGGTGTCGTGGTCGGATACGGCAAGCAGGCCCACGCCCCGGGATGCGGCCTCGGCCACCAGCGAGGCCGCATCCATGAGCCCATCCGACGCCAGCGTGTGGGTATGGAGGTCAATTCGCACGCGGCTCGTCCCCGGTAACGACATGGATGCGCTCGATGGCCGTGGCGCGCCCGTCGCCGGCCACGGTCACCAGCACCGCGTTGAGCATGACCGGACCGGTAGCCACCTCGAAACGCGCCGGGAGCTGCGTCAGGAATCGTTCCAGCACCGCTGCGCGGGCCATTCCGATGATGCCGTCGCGCGGCCCCGTCATGCCGACGTCGGTGATGTAGGCGGTGCCCTCCGGCAGAACGCGCTCGTCCGCCGTCTGCACGTGCGTGTGCGTCCCGATTACCGCGCTGACGCGACCGTCCAGGTGCCAGGCCATGGCCACCTTCTCCGACGTGGCCTCGGCATGGAAGTCCACCACAACCGTGGGGAGTTCCGCGCGCAACTCGCGCGCAAGGTCCCGCGCAATGCGAAACGGGTCGTCGAGCTCCTGCATGAACACGCGCCCCTGCAGGTTGATCAGGCCGATCCTGGCGCCGCCCGCGGTCGTGATCGCCGCCGCGCCCCGTCCAGGCACTCCGGGCGGATAGTTGGCCGGCCGCAGAATCCGGGGGTCGGCATCGAGCAGCTCGTAGGCCTCCCGGTTGTGCCAGACGTGGTTGCCAGTGGTGATCACGTCTACGCCCGCGGCAAACATCTCCTCGGACACGCTCGCGGTCAACCCCCTGCCGCCCGCGGCGTTCTCGCCGTTGGCTATCACCACGTCGAGATCCCTCGACCGCCGCAGCGCGGGCAGGCATTCCGCGATCAGCCGCCTGCCCGGCTTCCCGGTGATGTCTCCTACGAACAGGACCCTCACCCGGTCACCGCGCGTACTCGATGACCCGGGTCTCGCGGAGAACCGTGACCTTTATCTGGCCCGGGTACTTGAGTTGCTCCTCGATCTTGCGGGCCATGTCGCGGGCTAGAACGGCGGCAGCGGTATCGTCAATCTCCGCCGGTCTCACGATGACACGGATCTCCCGCCCGGCCTGTATCGCGTACGCCTTCTCCACGCCTGCGAACGATGTGGCCAGCTCTTCGAGCGCCTGCAGGCGCTTGATGTACAGCTCGACCGTCTCTTTGCGGGCCCCTGGCCTGCTGGCCGAGATCGCGTCGGCGGCCGCCACGATGACCGCCTCCACGCACGTGGCTTCCTCCTCTTCGTGGTGATAGGCGATCGCATTCAGCACCTCGGGGGGCTCGTGGTAGCGCCTGCACAGATCGGCGCCCAGGGTGACATGGGTCCCCTCTGCCTCGTGCGTCAGGGCTTTGCCGATATCGTGCAGCAGCCCGGCCCGGCGGGCCAGTTTGGGATCGGCCCCCAGGTGCGTGGCCAGCAGCCCGGAGAGCAACGCCACCTCCACGGAGTGGCGCAGCAGGTTCTGACCGTATGAGTGCCGGTACTTGAGCCGGCCGAGGACCTGGACCTCCTCCGGGTGCAGCCCGTGGACATTGGCCTCGAACGCCGCCTGCTCGCCGTCCGAGCGCACCCGCTCCTCCACCTCGGCCCGGGCCCTCTCCACTACCTCTTCGATCCTGCCCGGGTGGATCCGGCCGTCTGCCAGCAACTTCTCCAGGGCAACCTTGGCGACCTCGCGCCGGACAGGGTCAAATGAGGAGATCGTGACGGCCTCAGGGGTGTCGTCAATTATCAGGTCCACCCCGGTCAGACTCTCCAGGGTCCGGATGTTCCGGCCCTCCCGGCCGATGATGCGGCCCTTCATGTCCTCGTTGGGAATGGGAACGACCGATACGGTGACCTCGGCCGTGTGCTCGGCCGCGCAACGCTGAATCGCCAGGGCAAGGATCTCCCGGGCCCGACGGTCCCCCTCATCCCGGGCCTCGTTCTCGATGCGGCGTATCAGGTGTACTGCCTCGTCTCGGGTGTTGACCTCAACGGTGGATAGGACCTGCGCCCGTGCCTCCTCAGAGGTCAGGCCTGCGATCCGCTCTAGTTCACTCTGCTGCGCGTGCTTCAGCCGGGCGGCTTCTTCGCGCAGCTGGGCAATGCGCTGTTCCTCTTCTGCCTGGTGGCGCTCGCGCTTCTCAAGGCCCTCTGTCTTGCGCTCGAGGTTCTCCTCTCGCTGTGCCACACGCCGCTCTTGCCGCTGGAGGTCCGCACGCAGCTCACGGATCTCCTTCTCCGCTTCACGCTTGAGGCGGAACGCCTCGTCCTTGGCCTCAACGATGGCTTCCCGCTGTCGGGCTTCTGCCTCCTTCCTTGCTTCCTCAAGGATCTGTCGTGCGGCCACTTCGGCCGATCTTATTCGAGCCTCGGCGATGGTTCTGCGCAGGAGGTACCCGAGGAGGAGTGCAATCAGGGCCGCGACCACGGTAACGACGTACGGGCCCATGGCTTCGATGATGGTCACCTCCCTCGGTTGTGTTGGGTCGGTTCGGTATCACCCTCCGGTTTGGAAGGATATGTGCGCCCTTTCAGTAGATTGTACCGACGGACCGAAAACAGTGTCAAGAATCGGTCTGCGATTCGGGAGGGAGCGCCTCCCTGGGCTCCTCGGCAATGGGGACGCCACCCAGGCTCTCCAGGCGGTCGCCAAAGCGATCCAGCGCCCGGCGCGCCACCTCAAAGTTGTTCTGGGCCCGCCGGATCTGCTCCCCCAGCCTGGTCATCGGCTCCTTCACCCGGCTGATGTCCACCGCCAGGTGGGCCAGACCCTCCTGGATCTGGGCCGCCTGGCGCTCCACCTGCAGGCCCTTGAGGCCGTAGACGAGCGCCACCAGATAGGCATAGAAGGTCGTGGGCGACACCGGGATCACACGACGCTCCATGCAGTACTGGTAGAGGCCCCCTGCCTCGTCGCCGCGCACAACCGCCTCGTAGTACACGTTCTCCGCGGGCACGTACATCAGGGCGAAGTCGTACGTGCCCTCTTCGGGCAGAATGTACTTCTCAGTGATGACCTTGACGTGCGCCTGGACCTGGCGCTCGAACTCCCGCCTGGTCCTGCTGCGCTCCTCGTCGGATTCGGCCCTCAACATGGCTTGGAGGCCGTCCAGGGGGAATTTGGAATCCACCGGCACCAGCCGATCCCCCAGGCGTATCACCGCATCCACCACCGTGCCGTTGGAGAAGCGGTGCTGCATCTCGAAGTTGGCCTCTGGCAGGCGGTCGCGCAGGAGGTTCTCGAGGAGCAGCTCACCCACGCCCCCGCGCAGCTTGGGCGGCTGCAGGATCTCCTGCAGCGAGGCCAGGTCCTTGCCGAGCTCGAAAATCCGGCCCGCGGCCTCCTCGACTCCCTTCAACCGCTCGTGCACCGTCGTCACCATGCTGGTGGTCTCGGTGAACCGCTGGCCGACCATCTGGAGGTTGGCGTCCAGGCGTTCGCTCACCGTGCGGCCCACCTCGTCTAGACGCTGCGCCATCTGCCCGCGCAGCGCGTCGAGTTGCTGCTGGACAAGCAGCAGCCCGGCGCCGGGTGCTTCGCGCCGGCGCAGGACCAGGACAACCAGCCCGGCAGCGGCGGCTGCCACAGCAACCAGGATGACCAGATCTACAATCCCCATGCGCACCCGCTTTCCTCACCTGCCAGGGGGCAGGTTAGTCCTCCTCCGCGGTGTAGGGACAGATCGAGGCAAAGGCGCAGTACCGGCATGCCCGATAGTAGTCCGGGGTTGCAGTGAACTCCTGGTTGCGAATGCCCTCTGCTGCCCGCTCGATTGACTCGGCCGCGGCGCCCATCTTCGCCTGGGTCGGAGCGGCGGTTCCCACGAGAACGTGCCTGGGCCCCAGGAAGTGGAGCTCCAACCGGTCAGGCGTGCGGCCGTAATGGTGCCAGTAGGCGAGAGCGTAGATGTCGAGCTGCAGGCTCTCCTTCGCCCTGCGGTCGGCGTCCTTCTGAGCCCGCACGTCGGTGGTCTTGAAATCAATGATGACCACCTCGTCGGTACCACCGGAAGCCGTTGCGCCGCGCAGGTCAACACGGTCCCACCGGCCCCGTACCCGCGTGCTGCCAGCTTGAACCGCGAACTTGCTCTCGACCATGGTCGGGGTCGTGCCGGAGGCCTGCTGGAACGCGAGAAAGGTTCGCAGGACCTCACGGCCTTCGGCCAGTCTTTGGTCCTCGTGCTCGCGGCTGATGAACCCCTCGGCCGCCCAGGCGCGCTCGAGTGCCTGGATCAGATGCTCGATATCGATCGGTTGCCCGCGCGCGCGCCGCCGGTTGTACTCCATGGCCCCGGCGTGGACCGCCGCGCCGTACACGACCCGGTGATCGCGCAGCAGCGGCACGCGCAGTACGTGCGCGTACTTGTACTTCAGCGGGCAGATCTGGTAGTCGTCCACCTGACGGAACGACAGGTTGATGGGCGCCTCCGGTGGGAGAATGCCCGGCAGCGACAGGGGCGCGTCCACGGGAGGGGCGTGCCTCTGTATGGCCTCGATCGCCGAGGCCTTGAACGCCACAAGGTCGGCCGGCGGTTCGTCCAGGGCCTCCAGCACGAACCGGCTGATCTTGCGCGGGCGGGAGTTCCCGTAGTCCCGTCCGCTCGTAAGCACCAGCCGCTGCTTCGCCCGCGTCATGCCCACGTAGAACAGCCGCCGCTCCTCTTGAAGATGGCTATCACCCGAAGGCAGGACCTCCTTCTCCCGCACCAGCTCGTCGGGGATCCGCAGTGGCTCGGACCGCCCGCGCGAAGGAAACCGGTCGGCAACGCAGTTGACCAGGAACACGACCGGGAACTCCAGTCCCTTGGCCTTGTGCACGGTCAGGATCTGTACGCCATCGAACTCCGCATCAGGGTCTGGAGACGGAGGGTCGTCTCCGGCCGCGATCAGATCCTCCATGCGACGCACAAACTCGGGCACCCGATCGTACACGGCAACCTCACCGTGGCGTGCCACGACGTCGAATAGGCGGGCGAGGTTCGCCACCTTCACCTCATCGCCGGGCTGCTCGGACGTAGCCAGACGCCGGATGTAGCCCGTGCGCGTGACCAGATACTCGTAAAGCACGCGCCCCGTGGGGTGGTGGCGCATCAGCGCGCGCATCTCGTCCAGGTCTTCGAGGAGGCGGGCAATGGAGGCCCGGCTCTCGGGTGACAGCTCGGCGCTGAGCTCGGGGGCCGTGTGCAGATTTCGGAAGGTGTGCTCCAGCGATCTGTGGCGCCGGTTCGCCTGGTTGAGTGCCAGCGCCATCTCGGTACCGTTGACCAGATAGAGGCCTGATGTGCCCAGGTAGTACAGGCTCAGATTGTCCGAGGGGTTGGCCAAGACGCGCAGGAACGCCAGCGCCACCCTGATCTCCTCGCGATCGTAGAGCCCACGCGTTCCGGAAAACCACCAGGGTATCCCCCGAACGTTTAGGGCCCGCATGAAAGGGTCTGCATCACGGTTGGCGCGCACCAGAATCGCGCACTCCCTCGCCCGCCCGCCTGACTGAACGTGGCCGGCGATCGCCTCCGCCACGGCGTCTGCCTCGCTGGTAAGGGTGTCGTGGTGCAGGTGCCTGACGAGTGGGCCAATGGGCTGGCGGGCTACGAGCCGCTTGTCGAGCTGGTTGCGCACCTCCAGGCGATCGGGGTTGTTGTGCTGGATCAAGCGGTAGGCAGCGTCCAGCACCGTCTGGGGCGATCGGAAGTTGTCGGCAAGCACCACCTGCGCGGCGTCGGGATACGCGGCCGTAAACCCCAGGATGTTGCTGATCGCCGCACCGCGGAACTTGTAGATCGCCTGATCGTCGTCCCCAACCACCGTGACGTTGCGGTGCGCCGCTGCCAGGAGTCGCACGAGCTCGAACTGCGCGTGGTTCGTGTCCTGGAACTCGTCCACCAGGATGTAGCGAAACCGCTCCTGGTAGCGACGCAAGATCTCGGGACGGTCGCGGAACAACTGGAGGGGAATCGAGATCAGGTCGCCGAAGTCCACCCGGCCTGCCTCACGCAGCAGGCGTTGATAGGCCGCGTAGGTCCTGGCAATCTCGAGGTGCGCTCCGGCGTCCTCCTCCGGCTCCGATCCGTCGCCCCCCGCTTCCCCTTCCCGGACCAGGCGCTCCGCAAAGGCCTCGTACTCTTCCGCGGAGATGTCCTCGTCCTTTGCGCGGGCGACCAGCGTGAGCAGCGCGTCAATGTACCGCGTTGGATCGCCCAGAGGCCTGTACCTCTCCAGCGGCATCTGGAAGAGCCGGTCTCGGACGAAGATGAACTGCTCAGGTCGTGAGAGCACACGGAAATCGGGCGCCATCCCGGCCTCGAGCGCCTGCTCGCGCAGTACCCTATCGCCGAAGGCGTGAAACGTGCTGATCCACGCGTCCACATAGCCGTAGGGCACGAGCTGGTCCACACGCGCTTCCATCTCCCCGGCCGCCTTGTCGGTAAACGTTAGCGCGAGGATCTCGGAGGGGCGCGCGCGCCGGCTGGCGATCAGCCATGCGATGCGACGCGTGATGACGGTCGTCTTCCCGGTGCCTGCGCCGGCCACGATCAGCAAGGGGCCGTCGCCGTGGGTTACCGCGGCGAGCTGGCCGGGGGTGAGGCCCTCCAGCGCCTGCGCGCGGTCTTCGGGCGCCAGGTCGAGGGACAGTTGGGCCGGCTGCGCCTGGCCGGGATCAGAATGAGGGGTCGTCATCAGGGCTGCCCGCGCTGGACGGTCCCACCTTCCGCAAAGTGCTTGCTATGGTGCCGGCCGAATAGCCGCGGCGCTGCAGCCATCCCACCAGGCGCCTCCGTGCTACTTGTGGAGGAAACCCCTGGAGACGCCTCAGCCGGTCCCCTGCCTGGCGCAGCGCCAGGGCCTCCTCTTGCTCCGGAAGCAACTGCTCCCGCAGCGCATCGGCGATCACCGCCGGCGCCACGCCGCGCACCGCCAGTTCCGCTCGTAGTTTCCGCGCGCCGCTGGGCCGCAGGGCCAGGCGGTCGGCGATCCACGCGCGCGCGAAACGCCCGTCGTCTATCCACCCCGACCGCGCAAGTTCGCCGATGACGGCCAAGGCCTCCTCGCGCGGCACTCCCCGCCGGCGCAGCGCAACCTCCAGCTCTGCGCGGCTGCGGAGCCGCCGCTGCAGAAGACGCAGGGCCGCGGTCCTGGCCCTCTGGCGTTCCGCGGCGCTGGCAAGGCGGGCAACCTCGTTCGGGGCAAGGTGCTGGCCCTCGGCCAAGCCGAGCGCGCTGGCGGTCCGGGCGTCGATCCGGAACCGGCCGACACCTTCGATCTCTACCAGGCAGACCCCTGGGTCACGCGCAGACGCCCGCACGCGCGCCACGCGGGGGCTTGCGGTTCCGGAGGCGAGCCCGCGTTCCGTTGGCTACCCCCGGGGTTTCGCCGGCACCGGGCGCGCCACCGGCGCAGGGCGGGCTACGGCCGGAGCGGGCCGGACCTCCGGTTCAGCCGGTGGAGCCGCCACGCCTTCCTTGGTACGAATCAGCCCACGGGCCTCGCGCACGCGGCGGTCTATCTCCCTGGCCACCTCGGCGTTGTTGTCCAGGAACTCGCGCGCGTTGTCACGCCCCTGTCCCAGGCGCAGATCGCCGTAGGTGAACCAGGCCCCCGAACGCTGGACCAGCCCCATAGCCGTAGCGACGTCCAGGATGCTGGCGCTGCGCGAGATCCCATGGCCGAAGACTATGTCCACCTCCGTGTCGCGAAACGGAGGGGCGACCTTGTTCTTCACGACCTTGACACGCGCCCGCATCCCCCGGACCTCGTCCCCGCTCTTGAGGTTCTCGATCTTGCGGATCTCCATGCGGACCGAGGAATAGAACTTGAGCGCCCTACCACCAGTGGTGGTTTCCGGGTTTCCAAACATGACGCCGATCTTCTCGCGGATCTGGTTTATGAAGACCACGATTGTGCGCGACCGGCTGATGGTGCCGACCAGCTTGCGGAGGGCCTGCGACATGAGGCGCGCCTGCAGTCCGACATGCGCATCGCCCATCTCGCCCTCCAGTTCGGCGCGTGGCACCAGGGCGGCCACCGAGTCCACGACGACGACGTCCACGGCGCCGCTGCGCACGAGGGTCTCGGCGATTTCCAGGGCCTGCTCACCGCTGTCGGGCTGGGACAGGAGCAGGTTGTCCACGTCCATCCCCACCGCCCTGGCATAGACCGGGTCGAGCGCGTGCTCGGCGTCAATGAACGCCGCGACGCCACCTTCGCGTTGTGCCTCAGCGATGATGTGGTAGCCGAGTGTGGTCTTGCCCGACGCCTCAGGGCCGTATATCTCGACCACGCGTCCCCTGGGAAGGCCGCCGACGCCCAGCGCCAGATCGAGACCTAGAGCCCCGGTCGGGATGACCTCGACCTGAAGCCTCGCGGTGGCCTCGCCCAGCTTCATGATGGAGCCTTTGCCGAACTGCTTCTCTATCTGGGTAAGGGCTAGGTCCAGAGCCCGTTGGCGCTCAGTCATCTTCTGTGACCTCCCCGGGAAGCGCTGCCCCAAGAATACCAAACAAATGTTCGCTTGTCAATCCCGCAATAACGCGCCGCCCTGGCCGATATACCAGATTTGGGGCCTATTCGCCCGGGGAATTCAACCCTTGGTCCAGCAGGACCTTTTCTCGGGGCGTGTAGACCGGCCCATCAGGCGTCAGCCGGCTCTCCATGACCGTGACTACCCGAACCCACTCCCGGCCGATCGCGGCATCGCGGTGCGCCCGTACGGCCCGCACCACGTCTCCCCACTTCCGGTTGTCCTTCACTCGGCCCAGGGTCAGGTGGGGGCGGAACGGTTTGGGATCTTGCGGTAGGCGTTCCTGATCCAGCGCGGACTTCACTTCCCTGGCCAGGTGCCCCAGGGCCTCGGATCCCTCGGTGCATCCCAGCCAGATCACCTGGGGCCGCTCCAGACTCGGAAAGGCGCCCAGGCCGCCGATCAGCACGGGGAAGGGCTTGATGTGGCTGACCGCACTGCGCGTTGCGACGACCGCGCGGGCCACTTGCGCGGCCGGGATCTCGCCCAGGAAAGACAGGGTGTAGTGCAGGTTCTCCGGCTTGATCCAACGCAGCGTCGCCCCGGCAGCACGCAGCCGCTCCTGCACCTCGGCCACTAGGCGCCGGGACTCGTCACTCAACTCGATCGCGATGAAGGTCCGGTAGAGTGTCATCGTTCAATCAGGGAGAGACGAATGAGGTTGAGCGCGGCCTGCGCTGCCAGGTGGCGTATCCCCGCTCTGCCGGCCTCCACGCCGAATCGCAACTCCTCGGCGCGCGTGCCGGCGTCGGTGGTAATGGCGAGATTCACCAACCCGACCGGCTTGGCTGGCGTGCCGCCGTCAGGACCGGCTATGCCGGTGACGGCCACGCCGATGTGAGCACCCGTCCGGGTCCGGGCGCCCTCGGCCATCGCCCTGGCCACCTCGGCGCTGACCGCGCCGTGCGCGGCGATGAGTCCTGCCTCCACGCCCAGGTCGCGCACCTTGGCCTCGTTGCTGTAGGCCACAAACCCCGCCAGCAGGAACGCAGAGCTGCCGGGAGTCTCGGTCAACCGTGAGGCCAACAGACCCGCGGTGCAGGACTCCGCGATCGCCAGGGTGAGCCCCTTCTCAATGAGGAGCCGGGCTGTTGCGGCCTGCAGCGTCTCGTCGTCTGCGCCGAAGACCGCGTCTCCCAGTCGGTCCCTGAGCCCGGCCTCGGCTTGGACGATGAGGTCCGTGGCGGTTGCGGGCGGGCCCTTGGCGGTGATCCGCAGGTGAACCTCCCCCAGCTTGGCAAGCGGGGCCACGGTTGGGTTGTCGCCGTGAATGAGGTCCCGAACCCGTTCCTCAACCAGCGACTCACCCATGCCGGCGATGCGCAGCACGCGCGACCGGATGACCTGATCTCCGCAGCGCTCGGCCAGCCACGGCACCAGCCCATCGGCGACCAGCACCTCCATCTCCGCCGGCACGCCGGGGAACATGAAGACCACCCGGCGGCCAATGGGGACGATCAGCCCCGGCGCAGTGCCTCTTCGATTGTGGATGACCCGCGCCCCAGATGGGATCCTGGCCTGCCGGAAGACCGACTCCACCGGCGTTCGGGCGCGACTGACGAAGAAGGAGGCGATCCGGTCGGCGGTTTCTTGGTGGTGGACCAATGGCAGCCCTGCTGCAAGGGCCACCGCCTCAACCGTCAGGTCGTCTTCGGTGGGTCCCAGGCCTCCGGTGGTGATCACCAGATCGGACCGCGCCAGCGCGAGTTCCACCGCTCCTCGGACGCGATCGAGGTTGTCGCCCACAGTCTGCTTCGCGAGCACGTCCACGCCCCATGACGCCAGGAGCCGCGCCAGGTAGGTCGCGTTTGTGTCGGTGATCTGCCCGAGGAGCAGCTCGGTACCGACGGAGATCAGCTCAGCGCGCATCGCGTCCTTGTTGATTCCCGGCGCCGCTCACGGCGCCGCGCCCGGCTGGAAGGTCCGGTCTACGACCTCACCCGGCCGCCCGTAGACTCCCAGGACGGAACGGTTGACGATCACGGTGATGGCTCCGGCGTTGCCCGCGCGGAGCGAGATCGGGGTCCGGCTCTGCCACCGCATCACCTCTCCGGCGCTGATGAACCCCTCGAAGAGGGACGCTGCCCCGGTCTGCACCAGCAGCCACGACCGGCCCGAGGCCCGCACCTCGACGGT
>CAYLKW010000007.1:0-7793 GCA_964384245.1 uncultured bacterium | reverse complement strand
CGGAGATGGAATCGGGGTCGTGGCTGCGGGCGTCGCTACGCTGGCCGGTGGGCCGGCCGGCGGTACGGGCTGCGCGAACTCCCACAGCTGCCGGGTCAGGAGAACGAGCGCCGCGAGAACGACGAAGAATGCCAGCAGCCCGAGGGAGATGACACGCCGCTTCAACGGCGAGGTGGTTGTCACCGGGACGATGGCCGATCCCACGCGCTGCCAGCTTCCCGGGCGCTCTGTCTCCTCCGCTGCCATGGCCGCGGCCAGGATCCGTACGAGCGGCTCAGGATCCACCCCTAGTTCGCCTGCCACGGTCCGGAGGAATCCGCGGCTGAACGCGAGCGGGGGCAGCGCGCTGAAGCGTCCCTCCTCAAGCGCGACCAGGTAGCCGGTGCTGATCTTCGTGCGGGCGTGCAGCTCGGCCAGGGAAATGCCGCGGGCCGCACGCGCCGATCGAAGGGTGGCGCCGATGTCGGTGGCGCCGGGTTGGTCGTGAGCTGGCGGCAACGTTGTCACGGCATCCGTTTTGTTCCTGATTAGACCGGCGCGTCCCTGCCCAGACACGAGATCTCAACTGCCACCTCGGCGGCGAGCGATGCGTTGGCCTCCAGGACTGCCAGGTTGGCCGTCAACGCCTCCCCGCCGGTGACCTCGGCGATCTCCCGCAGCAGATAGGGGGTCAGCGCTGCGCCGCCCACCCCCGCTGCTCTCGCCCGGTCCAGGGCGGAGGTAACGGCGCGGGCCAGCTCCCGCCCGTCCATTGCGGCCTCCACAGGAGGAGGCTGCACAACCAACAGCGCCGACGAATCGCGCATCTCCGCCATGGTCTTCGCGATCGCAGCCACCTCGCGGGCGGTTTCGACGCGCCACGGCACCACTACGCCGGTGGAGCGTGCCAGGAACGCGGGCAGCGTATCGGTGCGAAAGCCGACAACGGACACCCCCAGACTATCCAGGGCCTCGGAGGTCCGGTGAGGATCGCAGATCGCCTTGGGTCCCGCGCACACGACGACCAGCGGAAGACGGCTCAACGCAAACAGGTCGGCCGAGATATCGCGGCTGGCCTCTGCGCCGATGTGCACCCCACCGATGCCCCCGGTGGCCATCACCCTGATGCCCGCGGCATGGGCAACGGCCATGGTGCCCGCCACTGTTGTGCCGCCGGACTGCCGCTTCGCAACGGCCGCGGCCAGATCGCGCGAGGAGATCTTCACTACGCCCGCTGCGAGCAGGAACTCCGCATCGGAAGGACCGAGCCCGACCTCCACGCGGCCTGCCCTCACCGCCACCAGGGCAGGGATCGCTCCGGCGCTGCGGACGATCTCATCGAGGCGGTGGGCCAGGCGGCGGGCTTGGGCTTCGGGCAGGCCGTGCGACAGCACCGCGCTTTCCAGCGCCACCACCGCTGCGCCCGCGTCGAGGGCGGAGGCGACCTCCGGTGCGATGCGCATCCATGGGGACGGGGCGCGGGTCATATCCGTAGAACGGCGCCGAGCGCCGCCGGGGTGTTCTCGGGAGACTGCACAACGCACGCCGCGGCAGAAGCGGCCAGACGCGCGGTCGCAACCGGGCTCATGCCGGTCAGGTAGCCGTGCACCGCCGCCGCCGCAACAGCATCGCCGGCTCCAGTAGGATCCACCACGGGCACGCGGGCAGCCGGCTCGAACGCCGCCTCTAGGGACGTCATGACGCCGACCCCCTCCTCGCCCTGCGTGATCACCGCGCAACCGGCGCCGCCGGCCACCAGCGCCGCGCCCAGAAGTCGCCAGTCCGGCTCCCCTGTCATCCCTGCCAGGATGCAGGCCTCGTCACGGTTGCACACGACGATCGCTGCGCCGCCAAGTGAGGCCCGCAACCGCACCGCCTTGTCCGGCGAGGTGGCCAGCAGGATGCGTGGCACGACGCCTGACATCGCAAGAAGGGCGGCCTGAACGTCCTCGCAGAGGTTGGCGTCGCTCACCAGTACCCCGGATGCGCCGATCGCGTGGCGCCAGGGCTCCAGTTCGGCCGGACGCAGTGACTCCACGGGCCCGGCATCGGCAACGCACCATGCTGCGCCAGTTCCTGCCCCAACGGTGACGAACAGCCCTGTGGGCTGCGGGCGTTGCAGGAAACCGCTCACGTCCACGCCCTGGCAGGCCGTGGCATTCGCCAGCCAGCGGCCCAGGGGGTCGTCCCCTACCGCGGCCAGCAGGGCCACCCGGTGTCCCAGGCGGGCCAAGTTCACGGCCACGTTGCGCGCGGCCCCGCCTGGCATGAGCCGGGCCTTCCCTGGCACGGATCGGCCCGGCACCAGGCTGCCGGAGGGGGTGGCACGCACGTCCACCAGGGCCCCGCCGACCAGCACGATGCCACCGCGCATCAGGGAGGAAAACCCCCGGCCACCACGAGCAGCGCTTGGTTCACCAGGTGCTGCTTGGTGAAGTCGCCCGCGCTGACCCAGTTCAGGAATCCCTCAGCCCCCAGAAGGGCGCGGCGAATCTCTCCCGCCGATCTGCCGGCGGCGTGCAGTTCTCCTGCGCGCTGGCAGATCTCCTCCCAGTACGCGAGCTTGCCGCGCAGGGCCCCTCCGCCGTCGTCTCTCACCGCGCCGAGGCCGCAGAACAGCGTCGTGATCGGCAGGGCGGCGATCCTGCGCAGCGACTCCAGGCTATCGCCCAACCGCTCGTCCCGTCGCAGGTACTTGACCCGTTCGCCCAGGTAGAGATCGGCGCTGAACAGCCAACCCATGCGCTCCTCGAACAGCACCACCTGGTCGGTGCTGTGTCCGGGCGCATGGAGGACTCGAAAGGCGTATCGGTCGGTGACAACGGGGTCTCCCAGGGGTTCGGGGTCGTACGGAACCGGCTTCCCCCACACCACCCGGCGATAGAGCGGAAGGCGCGCGTCCGGGCGCCGCAGCCGCTCGATCCCCAGCGGATGAATCCGGGCACGGATGCCGAAGCGTGCCTCTACCGCGGCGTTCCCCCCGACGTGATCCTCGTGGTGGTGCGTGTTGACGACCTGCGTGACATCGCGGCCAATCAGCGCTGCCACGAGCTCACGAGATGTACGCTCGCAACCCGTGTCAATCAACAGGCCGTCCACATGGTAGGCGCAAGTCCAGTAGAGCGGCCGCCCGGCCACGGCCCGGGCCATGCGGATCTGGGTTACGGGTCCATGGCGGCGGAGCCGGACCACGACCTCACGCCTCTTCCTTGGTGTACGGGATTCCGTCCGCGGCCGGCGGCACGGCCCGCCGCATGAAGCCGGCGAGCACCAGGATGGTGGCGATGTGCGGCAGCACCGTGATGAACTGGTAGGGCACCCCCGTGTGCACCACGCGCAGACTGAGCGCGTCGAAGTACCCGAACAGCGCGGAGGCGCCCAGCGCCCCAAGCGGCCACCAGTTACCGAAGATCATGGCGGCCAGGGCGATGAAGCCACGCCCCTGGGTCATCCCCTCCAGGTAGCCACGGCCCTGTTCGATGGAGAGGTACCCGCCCGCCAGCCCGGCCAGGGCGCCGCTGATCAGCACTCCCGCGTACCGCATCACCGCCACGTTGATCCCAAGGGTGTCCGCGGCCAGAGGGTGCTCGCCCACGGAGCGCAGGCGCAGCCCAAAGACGGTCCGCAACAGCACCCACTGGCCCAGCACCAGCAGTACCAGCGCCAGCGGGATTACCGGCGAGATGCCGGTGGCAAGCGGCGCCAGGGCCGGCACCTCGCGCAGCAAGGGCACGCTGAGGGGCTCAAACCCGTTGATGCCGGGCGACTGCGTGGCCACGCCGAAGATCAGGATGTTCAGGAACCGCGCCAGCCCGACCGCCAGCATGTTCAGCACCACGCCGCTTATGATCTGGTCCACCCTGAACGTCACGGCGACAACGGCGTGTATCAGCGAGAACGCCATGCCGGCGGCCATTGCCGCCAGCATGCCCGCCAGCGGCGCGAGCGCCTGCGCCGCACCGGCCTCTGCCCCGGCCGCCGGGATGGACACCGCGACCACGTGGGTCACCGAGGCACCGACGAACGTGCCCATTATCATGATGCCTTCCAGACCGATGTTCACGACGCCGCCGCGCTCGGAGTAGACGGCGCCCATCGCGGTGAGCAGTATGGGCACTGTCAGCCGGACCGCGGACGCCAGCAGCGCCATGTTGAAGAGGGCTGCCACCAGCTCCACGGCCTATCCCCCCTCCTGCATGACCGCGTCGGACGGCGCGGCCACCGCACGCTCCGCCTCGCGCTTGCGCTGCGCGCGGACGTAACGCGTCACCAACTCGTACCCGACCACAATCGCCAGGATGATCACGGCCTGCAGGATCGTGATTACCTCGCGCGGGACCCCCGCGAACACCTGGACTCCCTGCGCGCCGCGGTCGAGGAAGCCCAGCAGCAGCGCCGCAGGGACGACTCCCATGGGGTTGTTTCTGGCCAGCAGTGCCACGGAGATCCCCAGAAAGCCAAGCCCCTTCGGGAAGTCGATGTCGAAGTACCCGAAGAACCCGAGTATGTCGGAGAGCCCCACGAGCCCGGCCGTTGCGCCGCTTGCCAGGAACATCAGGAACTGGGTGCGCGCGATGCGTACCCCGGCGGCCTCGGCCGCGTGCGGGTTGAGCGCCACGGCGCGGACCTCGTATCCGAAGCGAGTGCGCGCAAGCAGATATGCCGCGGCCAGGCACAGCACCACCGCCAGCACCAGGAACCAGTTGAGCGCCGAGTGCTCAGGAATCCCTATCCCGAACTGCTGCAGCAACGGCCGCAGCGGAGGTATCCGGGCGCTGTCAAGGAACAGGGGGGTGCGTACGCGCGGCGTGCCCGCCTGCGTCGGGTCGCGGAAGACGTCGGCGAGCAGGTACAGCACCAGCGCCGCGGCAATGTGGTTCATCATGATCGTGGTGATGACCTCGTGCGCGCCGCGCCTGAGCTTCAGCACGATTGGAAGCAGCGCCCAGATCGCCCCTCCCGCCACGCCGGCCAGGATCGCCAGGGGGAGATGGATGAAGGCGGGCAGCCCGCTCACCCCAAACGCCACCAGCGCCGCCGCGAACGCTCCCACCGCGTACTGCCCCTCTACCCCGATGTTCCACAGGTTGGCGCGAAACGCGAGGGCCACGGCCAGACCCGCGAACGTCAGCGCGGTCGCCTTGAAGAGGATCGCGGCCACGCTGTCAGACCGGGTCAGGTTGAATCGCAGCATCAGGGCATAGACTTCGAGCGGGTCTTCGCCGATCGCCAGGATTATCCCCGAGGCGACCAGCGCGCCAAACGCGATCGCCAGCAGTGGGGCGGCGGCCTGCAGCAGTCCCAGGCGAACCTGCGCGCTCACGCGGGCACTTCCTGGGTGCGCCGGGCGCCGGTCATGTAGAGGCCGATCTCGCGCGGTGTCGCCGCGCCCCGGGCGAACTCGGCCACGATCTCCCCCGCGTGCATGACCGCCACGCGGTCGGCCAGCGAGAGCACCTCCTCCAGCATCGCCGAGACCAGGACCACGGCCATTCCGGCCTCACGGGCCGCGAGGATCTGGCGCCGCACGAACTCGGTGGCGCCTATGTCGAGGCCCCGCGTGGGCTGGGCGGCGATCAGCACGGACGGCGCGAAACCGAACTCGCGCGCCACGATCACCTTCTGCTGGTTGCCCCCTGAGAGTGCCAGCGCCAGGGTCCGAAGCGAGGGTGTGCGCACATCGAACCGATCCACGCGCTCGCGTGCGAAGCCCTCGATCGCGCCGCGATCCAGCAGCATCCCTTCCCCGAACTCCGGCCGGAAGTGGTGTCCCAGGATCAGGTTCTCCCACACCTCCATGGGCAGGACCAGGCCGCGTCGGTGCCTGTCCTCGGGTATGTGAGCCACGCCTATCATCCTGATCGAGCGCGGCCCTGCCTGAGTCACGTCCTCGCCCATGATCCGCAGCCGTCCCCCCGACGGGGCCCGCAATCCCACGAGCGCCTCAACCAGCTCGCTCTGCCCGTTCCCCTCTATCCCGGCGATGCCCAGGATCTCACCCTCCCTGACCTGGAACGACAGGCCGCGCACCGCCATCCTGCCTCGGGACCCTGTCACCACAAGGTCTGCCGCCTCGAGCCGCACAGGTCCGGGTCTGGCCGGGGGCACATCGAGTTCCATCAGCACCGGACGCCCCACCATCATCTCGGCGATCTGCGCCTTGGTCGCGCGCGCCGCCTCGAGCGTTCCGACGACGCGACCGCGCCGCAGCACGGAGATGCGATCCGCGATGTCGAGGACCTCCTCCAGGATGTGGCTGATGAACAGGATCGTCTTGCCCTCGGCGCGCAGGCGCCGCAGGTTGGCGAAGAGGTCGTCGACCTCCTGGGGCGTCAACACCGCGGTGGGCTCATCCAGGATTAGCACCTCGGCGCCCCGGTAGAGCACCTTTATGATCTCCACGCGCTGCTGCTCTCCCACCGACAGGGCGCCGACCTCCGCGTCCGGATCAACGGCCAGGCCGTACTGGTCGGCGAGAGCACGGATCCGCCTGCGCGCCTCACTCATGGACAACCTGCCGGCCCGGGCCGGCTCGGATCCCAGAATCACGTTCTCGGCCACGGTGAAGCGCGGGATGAGCATGAAGTGCTGGTGCACCATCCCGATTCCGACGGTGATGGCGCGGCTGGGGCTGTCGAGCGTCACACGGTTCCCACGGATCGCTATCCATCCCTCGTCGGGCTCATAGAGCCCGTAGAGTATCTTCATGAGGGTGGATTTGCCCGCGCCGTTTTCACCTACGAGAGCGTGGATCTCGCCGGGAGATACGGCCAGCGAGATGCGGTCGTTGGCCAGCACGCCGGGGAAGCGCTTGGTGATCTGCGTGAGCTCGATTACGGCGGACATCTGTGAAGCGGGGGGCGGCGCCCGGCGCCGCCCCCGCGACGGGCCTAACGCTTGATTCCCTTCAGGAACGCCTCCAGCTGCGTCTTGTCGCTCGGGACCTTGATCTTGCCGGCCACGATGTCCTTCTTGAGGGCTTCCAGCCGCGGCACGATGTCCTTCACCATCTCGCGGTTGTAGTCGTTGACGGCGTAGCCCACGCCGCCTTCCTTCAACCCGAAGGATTGGACACCCGCCTTGTAGGTGCCGCCCACGATGGCCTTGATCGTGGAGTAGACCGCCACGTCCACGCGCTTCATCATGCTGGTGAGGATGCGGGCGCGCTGATCGGGCTTGACCGTCAGGGACTGATCGGCGTCCACGCCAATCGCCCACTTCTTCTTCGCCGCCGCCGCCTCGAAGACGCCGATCCCGGTGCCGCCCGACGCGTGGTAGATGATGTCCGCGCCGCGGTCGTACTGGGCTGTTGCGAGCTCCTTCCCCTTGACCGGATCTCGGAACGCCTCGCCGGTCGTCCCGGCGTAGTCGGAGAAGACCTGGACGTTGGGCTTGACAAACTTGGCGCCGGCTATGTAGCCGGCCTCGAACTTCTCGATAAGGGGGATCTTCATGCCGCCGACGAACCCGATCTTGCCCGTCTTGGACTTGAGCGCCGCGGCGGCGCCCACCAGGAACGAGCCCTCGTGCTCATTGAACAGCAGGCTGGCCACGTTGGGTTCCTTGTCAATGAACCCGTCCACGATGCCGAACCTCACGCCCGGGAACGCCTTGGCGACCCGGGTGATGCTGTCGGTGAACAGGAACCCGATGCCGAATATCAGGTCGTACTTCTCACCGGCCAGGAGGCGCAGCAGCTCTTCCCGGTTCTCGCCGCCCGCGGCGGGCTCCAGGTCCTTGGTCTGGACCTTGGCCCCAAACTCCTTCTGCGCCCGCGCAAGACCCGCGTAGGCCATGTCGTTGAAGGACAGGTC
>CAYLKW010000006.1:15081-26294 GCA_964384245.1 uncultured bacterium | reverse complement strand
ACACCCTGGTGGGCAAGCTGACCGGCACCTTCAACTGGGAGGCGATCATCATCGGACTGACCGGCGGCTTGGAGCCCCACACCGGGCAGAACGTCTGGCGCTCGACCGGCTCGCTCCACATGTGGCACCCGCGCCAGGAGTCCCCGGCAACCGATTGGGAGGCCGAGATTGACCGCATCTTTGACCAGGCCGCCCAGATGGTGGACCAGAACAAGCGCAAGCAGCTATACAACCGCTGGCAGGACATCGTCGCGGAGCAGGTCCCGATGATCTACTTCACCACCACGCTCACGCAGCCTGCGGTGCGCAACACGCTGGGCAACATCCGGCTCGGGTTGGGCGGGAGCACCGCCAACATCGAGGAACTGTACTACCGGACCCCATACAGGTAGGTTCTGCGTGGCAGGAGGGGCCTTGGCCCCTCCTGCCCGATCCCGATGCTCAGGCAAATCGCGCGCCGCCTGCTCCACCTGATCCCCATGCTCCTGGGGATCACGCTGATATCGTTCGCCATCATCCAGCTCTCGCCCGGGGACTTCCTGGCCGAGGCCCGCATGAACCCCGTGGTCAGCCAGGAGACGGTGGACCGGATGCGCTCCAGCTTTGGGCTGGATCAGCCGCTGCACATCCAGTACCTCAGGTGGCTCTGGAACGCACTCCGGCTGGACTTCGGCTACTCGTTCGCGTTCCAGGTGCCGGTGATCTGGCTGATCGGGTCGCGGCTGCTGAACTCGGTGCTTCTGAACCTGGTGGCGTTCGCGGTTGCCTGGGCGATCGCCATACCGCTGGGGATCCACGCCGCCCGGCGGCAGTACTCGTTCTCCGACAACGCGCTCTCGTTCTCCGCGTACCTGGGCATCTCGACCCCGACCTTCTTCTCGGGGCTGTTCCTGCTCTACCTGGCGTTTCGAACGGGCTGGTTTCCGATCGGCGGCATGACCAGCATTGACCACGACTTCCTGCCCTGGTGGGGCAAGATCCTCGACGTGGCCCACCACATGGTACTGCCGGTGCTGGTCCTGGGCGTGCTGAGCGTGGCCGGCCTGATGCGCCAGATGCGGGCAAATCTTCTTGAGGTGCTGCGGCAGGACTATGTCCGGACCGCCCATAGCAAGGGACTGTCCGAGCGCGTGGTGATCAACAAGCACGCGGTGCGCAACGCCATCAACCCCCTGATTACGATCTTCGGGTTCAGTCTGGGCGGGCTGATTGGCGGCTCGGCGATTCTAGAGAACGTGATGGGGTGGCCTGGAATCGGCAAGCTGATCGTGGAGGCGACAATCCAGAAGGACCTCTACGTGGTGATGGCCTCGTTGGTGATCGGTTCTGTGACCTTGGTCGGGGGAAACCTCATCGCGGACGTTCTGCTCGTGGTGAGCGACCCCCGCATCCGGTACGACTAGGAGGCGCGGAAGGCGGCGTGGAGCAGCGCGGAGCAGGCAGGGTCGGGCAGGCGCAGCCGGCGCCGGTGGTGGTTGGCCAGGTGCGCAGGCAGGTGCAGCTCGCCTGGCGGCAGCTCCGCAAGCACCGGATGGCCCTGCTCGGCGGCGGGGTGCTGATCGTGCTCTACACGCTGGCCATCTTCGCCGAGTTCCTGGCGCCGTACTCGCTGGACTACGCCGACCGGGAACGCTTCTTCCACCCTCCTATCATTCCCGCGTTCCGCGACGCGCAGGGGTTCAGCCCGAGGCCGTTCGTCCACGGGACGACGCTGGCCGACCCGGGGCTGCGCAGGTTCGACGTGGACCCCACGCAGAGGTACTATGTCCGGATCTTCGTGCGCGGCGAGCCCTACCGGCTCTTCGGCATCTTCCCCTCGACGCTGCACTTCTTTGGGGTAGACGAGCCCGGCCGTATCTTCCTGATGGGCACCGACCAGTCGGGCCGGGATCAGTTCAGCCGCATACTCTACGGCTCGCGCATCTCGCTCACCATCGGCATCATGGCGGCCGCCGTTACCATTCCCATCGGCCTGGTCTATGGCGGGCTGGCCGGCTACTACGGCGGCAGGGTGGACAACGTCATGATGCGCCTCTCAGAGATCATAATCGCTTTCCCCGAGTTCTACCTGCTACTGACGCTCAGCGCGGTGCTGCCGTCGGCGGTGGGATGCACCACGCGGTTCTACATGATCACCCTGATCCTTTCCTTCATAGGATGGGCCGGTTTCTCTCGGTTGATCCGTGGCTTGGTCCTCTCGCTCAAGGAACGCGAGTACGTGCTGGCAGCCAAGGCGGCGGGGATGGACGATTTGCGCATCATCGTGCGGCACATCCTGCCCCAGACCTCCTCGCTGGTGATCGTGGTGGTGACGCTGGGCATCCCCGGCGCGATCCTGGGGGAGTCGGCGCTGTCGTTCTTCGGCTTCGGGGTCCGGGAGCCGTGTGCCTCGTGGGGCAACCTGCTGACGACCGCCTCCAACCTTCCCACGCTCATCCTGTCGCCATGGCTGCTCTTCCCCGGGCTGTTCATCATCGCGGCGGTCGTGGCCTTCAACCTGTTCGGGGACGGGCTGCGGGATGCCATGGACCCCCGCCACAGGACCGCCTCGTAGGGCTGAGCTCATGCGCATCGGTCGCCGGCTCTCCCTTGCGCGATCTCGCGGTCGCAAGGGCGCTCGCCCCACGGTCGGCTCGCTGGTCGGGCCCCTGCTCTGGACGGTCGGGGTCCTGGTTGTCGCCGCCCTCCTGGTCAGCCTGGACCGGGTCTGGCAGGCCAGGAACCGAATCGAACCTTCCGATCCCGCGGTCCGGGTGGCCGGTGCGGTCCGGAGCATCTCGGGCAGCGACAGCGTCCGGCGGGCGGCATTTGACCCGTCCAGCGGTGCAGCCCAGGTGGACGTGACCTCGCGGTACTACAAGGCTGGCAGGTCCGCTACCGACAACAGGGAGTACCTGGCCACCGAGGGACGGCTCGGAGCGCAGCTAGTGCTATCCAGCGAGCCCTCGGTCCGGCAGGTGACGGTACGATTCTTCACCGGCCGAACGCTTCTGGCCACCGTGACCGCCCGCCAGGGCCAGGAGTACGGCCGGTTTGCCGTGGAGTACGCCGGCCCCCTTGTCCCCCGCTAGGCCCCCGGTGCGAGCAGGTTCCCCCAGTGCGGCCTAGTATACAATTGACTAATCTGGTATATAATTGGCTCAGATGCGCAGATGACGAGGCAGTCCAAGACCCGCGAGGCGACGGCGCTTGGTCACGTAATGACAGTGGCCCAGGTGGCGGCATATCTCCAGCTAAACCGTCTCACCGTCTACCGGTACGTGCGCGAGGGCAAGATCCCGGCGGCCAGGATAGGCAAGGTCTACCGCATCTTCCGGGAGGACGTGGACCGGTTCCTGGAAGCCCGGCAACTGAACGCGGCGAGGGCCAGGCAGGCGCCTACCAGGACCGCGCGCCCCCAGCGGCCGGAGGAGATCTATGTGGGCCCCCAGCTTCGCGACAGACCCCAGCCCTGGGACCCTGAGACGGTCCCCGGCAGCCCCGTGGACTGGATCCTGCGGGTCCTGCATTGAGACAGCCTTCCGTGCAGGGGAGGTGAGGTCCTGGGCGGAATAGTACGCGGAATGGTACTAGCGGTTCGCCGAGTTACGGAGACCACAACACGGTATAAGGAGGTAGCAGCATGACGAATCCCAAGCGGTCCCTCCTGGCGATGGTCATTGTGGCCGCGCTGGCGATAGGGGTCAACATTCCGTCGGTAGGGGCCCAGCAGAGCCGCGACACGGTCGTCTTCGGCATGGCCCAGGAGCCCGACTGCCTGATCATGACGTTCTGCTCCATGGCCGCGGGCATGGCCGTCGTAAACTCCGTCTTCGCCGAGATGGTGTCGTACAACGACAAGTGGCAGCTGTTTTCCCAGACCGTCCAGAAGGTGCCAACCCTGAAGGATGGGGACTGGCAGCTGCTTCCCGGCGGCAAGATGAAGGTGACCTACAAGTTCAAGAAGGGCTTCACCTGGCACGACGGGAAGCCGGTCACCGCGCTGGACGCGTCCTGGACCTACCTGATGCTGCGCAACCCGCGCAGCCCGGCGGTTACCCGGTTCGTCCTGCGCAAGATCGAGAACATGCTCGTTCCCAACCCCAAGGATCCCTACACGCTGGTCGTACAGTGGAACGAGACCTACCCGTTCGCCAACACCGGGCACACCGTCTACCCGCGGCACGTGATGGAGCGCGAGTACCTTCGGGATCCCGCGGGCCTGAAATCCCACAAGCAGGCGCGGAATCCAATCGGAAGCGGCCCCTACAAGCTGGTGGAGTGGGTGCCGGGCAGCCACATCACCCTGGAGGCCTACGACAAGTTCCCCGAGGGCGTGGCCAAGATCAAGAAGCAGGTGTGGCGCTTCATCCTGGACGCGACTGTCCTGCAGGCCAACGTCATCGCCAACCAGGTGGACGCCACCGAGATCAACAACTTCTCAATTGACCAGATGATCGAGATCGAGCGCCGCAACCCCGGCGTGACCGCGCACTACACACCGGCCATGATCTGGGAGCACATTGACGTCAACGTGGAGAACGAGTGGCTGAAGGACAAGCGGGTGCGGCAGGCGCTGGCCCACGCGATCAACCGCGAGGAGTTCAGCACCAAGCTCTTCTACGGCAAGCAGCCGGTCGCGCACACCTGGCTGCCGGAGCGGCATGAGGGCTTCAACCCCAACGTCAAGAAGTACGCCCACGACCCGGCCCGGGCGCGCGCGCTGCTCACGGAGGCCGGCTTCACGATGGGCGCGGATGGCTTCCTGCGCGACTCCAAGGGGGCGCGGTTCGAGATAACGATCATGACAACGGCCGGCAACGCCGTCCGCGAGCAGATCCAGCAGATCATCAAGGAGCAGCTCAGGGCGGTGGGCATTGACCTCCGGATCGACAACAGGCCGGCCGCCGTGCTGTTCGGTACGGTCACCCAGAGGCGGCAGTTCCCGCACCTGGTCATGTACGCCTGGCTGATGTCGCCCACTACGCTCGGCAACACCTTCTGGCACTCCACCCAGGTTCCGACGCCTGCCAACAACTGGGAGGGTCAGAATTACCCGGGATTCCGGCACGCCGAGAACGACAAGATCATAGACCAGTACATGACCGAGATTGACGCCGCGAAGCGCGTAGCGCTGCTCCGCAAGCAGCAGGAGATCTGGGCAGAGGAGCTGCCCTCCATCCCGCTCTACTTCCGGCTGCACCTGACCACGTCCAACAAGAAGCTGACGAACGTAAGCCCCACAGGGCTGGCCGGGACCTACATCAACTGGAACTCCCAGACGTGGAAGTGGAAGCAGTAGTCTAGGGCACGCCGAGATCGGCACAGGGGGGTGGGGACACCCACCCCCCTCGGTTCGGAGGGTGGCGATGCAGCGATTTCTTGCGCGCCGGCTGGTTCACGGGGTCATCATCTTGATCGGCCTGTCGATCCTCATGTTCACGTTGCTCGTGCTGACGCCGGGGGATCCGGTGGAGCTCATGGCCGCCAGCAACCCCGACATCCGGCCCGAAGACGTCGCCATGCTCCGGCAGTACTACGGGCTGGACGACGCGATGTACGTGCGCTACTTCAAGTGGGTTCGGTCGGTGCTCAAGGGGGATCTCGGTTATTCGCGGACCTACGGGATACCGGTGACCAAGCTCGTCGTGGATCGGCTGCGCAACACGCTTACGCTTCTGGCTACCTCGGTGGCGGTCGCGTTCACGATTGGGGTCACGGCAGGCGTCTATTCGGCCCTGCACCAGTACTCGGCTACGGACTACGTGGTGACGGTGGCCGCGTTCGCTGGCCTGGCCATGCCCGTGTTCTGGCAGGGCATAGTCTTCATACTCCTGTTTGCCGTGTGGCTGCCCTGGTTCCCGGCCGGCGGCATGATGACCCCTGGCGTCGCACCCGGCTGGCCGATGGTCCTGGACCGCTTGTGGCACCTCGTGCTGCCGGTGTCAGTTCTGGCCACCAGCGGCATGGCCTCGTGGACCCGCTACATGCGCAGCAGCATGCTCGAGGTGGTCAGGCACGACTACGTACGCACCGCGCGCGCCAAGGGAAACCCCGAGCGGGTGGTAATCAACCGGCACGCCTTGCGGAACGCCCTGATCCCGATCATCACGCTTATTGCGCTCTCTATCCCCGGTATCCTGAACGGGGCCGTGCTGACCGAAACCGTCTTCTCGTGGCCGGGGATGGGACTGCTGCTTTTTCAGGCGGTCCTCGGACACGACTACAACGTGGCGATGGCCGTTCTGCTGTTCCTGGCCCTGATGACGGTGATCTTCAATCTCCTCGCGGATCTAGCGTACGGCCTGGCAGACCCGCGCATCCGGTATGACTAGGCCGGGTTGGGAGAGGGCTCATGCCGGGTGAATCGGCACCACGACAGCTTGCGCTGCGACTCGAGCGGCTCCGCAGTGAGGCCGCTGGCTACGCCGTAGGACAATCGTACTGGCAGATCGCCTGGCGCCGTTTCCTGAAGCACCGGCTGGCTATGATAGGCGGCACCGCGTGCCTCCTGTTGACGCTCATGGCGGTGCTGGCGCCGTGGATCGCGCCCCACACATTCGACCGCATCGACCTCAACGCGCGCTGGACCCAGCCTGGGCTGACCGGGAACGTCTTCGGGACCGACGAACTGGGCCGTGACGTGCTGACGCGCATCATGTACGCCGGGCGCATCTCGCTCGTCGTGGGGTACGTGACCGCGATCTCCATCTCGATCGTGGGCTCCCTCGTGGGCGCGGTTGCCGGCTTCTACGGCGGGTGGGTGGACAGTGTGCTCATGCGGCTGGTGGACATGCTGATCGCGATTCCGCTCCTACCCCTCTACCTCATCCTGGCCGCGCTCATCCCCGGCGGCGGGGTGGGCCGGATCGTGCTGATCTTCACCCTCTTCGGCTGGACCACCGTGGCGCGGCTGGTGCGCGGGCAGATCCTATCCCTGAAGAGCCAGGATTTCGTGGAGGCAGGGCGCGCGATGGGCGCCTCGGAGGCGCGTCTGATCCTACGGCACCTCATCCCCAACGCGCTTGCACCCGTCATCGTGGCGGCGACGCTGACGGTGGGGACCGCCATTCTGTCGGAATCGGGCCTGTCGTACCTGGGCCTGGGGATCCAGCCGCCGATACCGTCGTGGGGCAACATGCTGCAGCGCGCCCAGGAATATCTGCTAAAGGCGTCGTGGCTGGCGATCTTTCCTGGGTTGTTCATTTTCATAACGGTTCTGTCGTTCAACTTCCTGGGGGACGGGCTGCGCGACGCGCTCGACCCGCGGCTCAAGACCTAGGTGGGAGAAGTGGTGATCTGGTGAGAGGGGGGAGTAGCATGAAGCGCACTGTGCTTCGCGTAGGCGTTTTCGCGTTGAGTGCCGTGCTCGCGCTCTCCGTCACGGGGTCGGCGGTACAAGCACAGCAGCGGCGCGATCGCGTGACGATCGGCATGGCGCAGGAGCCGGACATCATCGGCCCGTTTTCCATCATGGCCGCGACCGGCGTCATCCACAACATCATCTTCGGGTACGCCGCGCCCTTCAACGAGAAGTGGCAGCGGGTTCCCGTAATGGCCGAGAAGCTCCCGACACTGAAGGACGGCGACTGGGTGGTGCTTCCCGGCAACAAGATGAAGGTCACATGGAAGCTCAAGCGCGGCTTCACCTGGCACGACGGCAAGCCGGTCACCGCGCTGGACTGGCGGTTCACCTACGGCTTGATGCGGAACCCGCGCACGCCCTCGACCGCCCGGTTCGTCGTCAACAAGGTGGACAACATCCTGGTCACCAACATGAACGATCCCTACGAGATGGTTGTCCAGTGGAACGAGCTCTGGCCGTTCGCCGGCTCCGAACCGTTCGGCGCGGCGTATGCGTTGCCACGCCATCTGCTCGAGCGCCCCTATCTGTCCAACCCGGAAAACCTGCGGGCTGAGCCCTACTTCCGGCTGCCGGTTGCGAACGGACCCTACCGGATGACCGAGTGGGTGGCAGGCAGCCACATGAGTTTCGAGGCCCACGATAAGTGGCCCCTGGGCGCACCGGCGATCAAGAAGCTGACCGTCCGGTTCATCCTGGACAGCACCGTGCTGCAGGCCAACGCGATCTCGGGCGGCGTGGACGCCACGGAGATCAGCAACTTCTCCTGCATGCAGATGGAGCAGATCGAGCAGCGGGCGCCCCGGGTGAAGGCCAACTACCGCGAGGCCATGGTCTGGGAGCGGATCGACTTCAACCTGGATGACCCATGGCTGAAGGACAAGCGCGTACGCCAGGCGATAGCATTCGCGCTCGACCGTAAGGCGATTGCCGAGGTCTCGTGCTCCGGCGGTCGGCAGCCGGTGGCGAACTCGTGGATGGCGCCCGGCCATCCCGCGGCCAACCCCAACGTGAAGAAATACGACCCCGACCCGGCGCGGGCGCGGTCGCTGTTGGCCGAGGCGGGATTCCGGCCCGGCCCGGACGGCTTCCTGCGCGACGCCGCCGGGAAGCGCGTGGAGATGGAGATCTCCACCACGGCCGGTAACGCCATCCGCGAGCAGATCCAGCAGATCATCAAGGAGCAGCTCCGCCAGGTCGGCATTGACCTGCGGATCAGCAACCGGCCGGCCTCGGTGTTCTTTGGGACCTACACGACCCGGCGGCAGTTCCCGCACATGGCCATGTACGCCAGCCTGTTCACCCCGGAGTCGGTGCCCCACGACAGGTTCCACAGCATCGGCATCCCGACGCTCGCCAACAACTGGTCGGGCAACAACCGCGTGGGCTGGCGCCATGAAGAGAACGACAGGATCTGGGACCAGATCATTGCCGAGCTGGACGTGGAGAAGCGCACCGCGCTGCTGCGCAAACAGCAGGAGATCTTCGCGGAGGAGCTGCCGAGCCTGTCGCTCTACTTCCGGCTCGACCTGACCACCTTCCCCAAGGCCATTCAGAACGTCAAGCCGGTGGGGCTGGGTACGTACTACCTGCCCTGGAACATCTGGGAATGGCGGTGGGCAGACCAGTGATCTCCCACAGCCCGGAGGAGGATACCCCTGGCCGGCGGAGAAGACTCTGGAAGATCATAGAGAGGTGAGGCGCGTGGCAGAGCCGCTGCTGTCTGTTCGGGACCTAAGGACGTACTTCCAGACCGACGAAGGCGTGGTGAGGGCCGTGGATGGGCTCACCTACGACCTGGCGAAGGGCGAGACGCTGGGGATCGTGGGCGAGTCGGGCTGCGGCAAGAGCGTCCACGCGCTGTCGGTCATGCGGCTCATCCCTACCCCGCCGGGCAAGATCGTCAGCGGCGAGATCTGGTTCGAGGGCCGTGATCTATTGAAGATCTCCGACGAGGATATGCGGCACATCCGGGGCAACCGGATCGCCATGATCTTCCAGGAGCCCATGACATCGCTAAACCCAGTGTTGACGATCGGCGAGCAGATCGCCGAGGCGGTCATCCTCCACCAGAAGCTCGACAAGAAGGCCGCGTGGGACCGCGCCGCGGAGATGCTCGAGCGGGTCAAGATCCCGCTGGCACGCGAGCGGGTGAAGGACTACCCGCACCAGTTCAGCGGAGGCATGCGGCAGCGCGTGATGATCGCCATGGCGCTATCGTGCAACCCCTCCATCCTGATCGCCGACGAGCCCACCACGGCGCTGGACGTTACGATCCAGGCCCAGATCCTCGATCTGATCCGCGATCTCCAGAAGGAGTTCGACATGTCGGTGATCGTCATCACCCACAACCTGGGCGTGGTGGCCGAGATGACCGACAACGTGGTGGTGATGTATGCCGGCAAGCCGGTGGAGCACACCGATGTGAAGCGCGTCTTCCAGGACCCGAAGCACCCCTACACCTGGGGCCTGCTGCACTCGATCCCGAAGCTGCACGAGCGCAAGGAGCGGCTCATCCCCATCGAGGGCCAGCCCCCGAGTTTGATTGACCTTCCTCCGGGCTGTCCCTTCGCGCCGCGCTGCCCGTTTTCGATGGAGATCTGCGTTCAGGAGGACCCGCCGGACGTGGATATACAGGTGGGGCACTACGCGAAGTGCTATCTGTACACGAACCACGCGACCGGGGAAGAGAAGCGGGCGGCCGAGGCGGCGGGGCTGTTGGCCTCGACGCGGGAAGCGTAGGAGGTTGGCTGTGTCTACTGGGAAATCAAACGAGGTCATCCTGGAGGTGCGCAACCTCCGCAAGTACTTCCCCATCACCAAGGGGTTCATCTTCCAGAAGCAGGTCGGGGCCGTCAAGGCCGTGGACGATGTGTCGTTCTTCATCCACACGGGAGAGACACTCGGGCTGGTGGGTGAATCCGGATGCGGCAAGACGACGACCGGCCGGGTCATACTGCGGCTTATGGAACCCACCGCCGGCGACGCGGTGTTCGAAGGACGGAGCATCTTTTCTCTCGGCAAGGAAGAGCTGCGCCGCATGCGGCGGAACTTGCAGATTATCTTCCAGGATCCGTACTCGTCGCTCAACCCCCGCATGACCGTCGGTGACATCATCGGCGAGCCGCTCGAGATCCATAATCTGGCGCGGGGCAAGGACAAGGTGCGCCGGGTCCAGGAACTTCTCGAGGTGGTCGGCCTGTCACCCTACCACGCCAACCGCTACCCGCACGAGTTCAGCGGAGGGCAACGGCAGCGGATAGGCATCGCCCGGGCGCTGGCGGTCAACCCCAAGCTCATCATCTGTGACGAGCCGGTCTCCGCCCTCGACGTTTCGATCCAGGCGCAGGTCCTGAACCTCCTGGAGGAGCTGCAGAAGGAGTTCGGGCTGACCTACCTGTTCATCGCCCACGACCTTTCGGTGGTCAAGCACATCAGCGACCGGGTCGCGGTGATGTACCTGGGCAAGATCGTGGAGGTTTGCCGGTCCGAGGAGCTCTTTGCCAACCCGCAGCACCCCTACACCGAGGCGCTGCTCTCGGCCGTGCCGATTCCCAATCCCGGGATGCGCCGCGAGCGGATCATCCTGCCCGGTGACGTGCCGAGCCCGGTCAACCCGCCCAGTGGTTGCCGCTTCCATACGCGGTGCCTCTATGCCGTGGAGTCCTGTCGTGTGAACGAGCCACCGATGGTGGACGTCGCTGATGGGCACTATGTGGCATGTCCGGTTCAGCCGTTCAAGCACCAGCGCAGCAAGGCGGCCGTGCTCAAGGCGACAGCGCCATAGCCGTTCGCTGAGTTCCACGTTCCGCCTGCCCGCCAGCGCGCGAGGATGGCTGAGGGCAGGCGTGTAGCATTCTGGTAGGATAGA
>CAYLKW010000006.1:0-14981 GCA_964384245.1 uncultured bacterium | reverse complement strand
GACAGACAGGATAGAGACAGACAGGAGGGTGACAGATGAGACGAGTGCGAAGGCAGGTGCTGCTACTGCTCGCGTTGACGCTGTCGCTGTCCCTCGTGGGGTTGACAGGGACTGCTACGGGGCAGGCAGTGAAGAACCCGGACACATTCATCCAGGTCAGCTTCGGCGACTGGGATACTTTCGATTACGCGTGGGCCTACGACACTTCAAGCCACACAGTGATCTTCAACGTCTACGAGCCGCTGATCGCCTACGACGGCGGCCGCGTGGACCGCTTCGTCCCCCGCCTTGCAACGGCGGTGCCCAGCCTGCAGAACGGGCTGGTCTCGGCGGATGGCAAGACCTACACCTTCCCGATCCGGGAGGGGGTGAAGTTCCACGACGGGACGCCCATGACGGCCGAGGACGCCGCCTACTCCCTGCAGCGGTTTCTCATTATTGATCGGGACGGCGGGCCGTCCTCGCTGCTGCTCGAGCCGATCCTGGGGATCAACAAGACCCGGGATGACAAGGGCAACCTGACGCTGAAGTTCGACGACCTGCAGCGCGCCGTCCAGGTCAAGGGGAACAGCGTCGTGGTGACCCTCAAGGAGCCTTTTGGGCCCTTCCTGAGCATCATGGCGCTGTGGTCAAACGTGGTTTCCAAGAAGTGGGCGATCGCCAACGGCGACTGGAACGGCACCGCGGCGACCATGGCCAAGTACAACAACCTCAAGAAGGAGTCCAGCGCCTTCTTTGAGAAGGCCAACGGCACCGGGCCGTTCAAGCTTGAGCGGTGGGATCGGGCCGGCAAGCAGGTCATCCTGGCACGCAACGATGGTTACTGGCGCAAGCCGGCTAGGCTCAGCCGCGTCGTCATTCGGAGCATTGACGAGGCCGCCACCCGGGTACTCATGCTCAAGGCGGGCGATGCCGACAGCATCGCCATCAGCCGCCGTGAGCAGCCGCAGGTGGAAGGCGACCCGAACATCCGGCTTATTGACAACCTGCCGTGGTTGCGCACCGATGCCTTCTTCTTCACCGTGGACATTGACACCCGCGGCAATCCCGACGTCGGCAGTGGACGGCTGGACGGCGCAGGGGTCCCGGCCAACTTCTTCTCCGACATCAGGGTGCGGCGGGGATTCGCGTACGCCTTCGACTACGCGACGTTTCTCCGTGACGCCTTCCGCAACCAGGGCGCGCTGCCCAAGGGCGTGATCCCACCGGGCATGCTGGGCTTCAACGCCAACCAGGAGTACTTCACCTTCAACCGGGAGAAGGCTATCGCCGAGCTGAGGGAAGCGTGGGGCGGCCAAGTGTGGGAGCGAGGCTTCCGGGTCACGGTGCTCTACAACACCGGCAACGTCCCTCGCGAGATAGGCGCCCGCATCCTGAAGGACGGCGTCGAGGCGTTGAACCCCAAGTTCAGGGTGGACGTCCGCGGCGTCACCTGGGCCTCCTACCTGGCGGCGATGAACGATGGCAAGCTGCCGGTCTTCTGGGTGGGCTGGATTGCTGACTATCCAGACCCCCACAACTTCGCCTTCCACTTCCTGCACAGCGACGGGACTTTCCCCAAGGCCCAGCGGTTCAAGAACGACGAGCTCAACCGGCTGGTAGCACAGGCAATCAAGGAGACCAACCGGGACAAGCGCCAAGCGTTGTACTTCCAGATTAACCAGAAGTTCTTCGAGCTGGCGCCGTCGGTTTCTCCGGTCAACCAGGTGGTGTTCCGCGTGCAGCGCTCCTGGGTGAGGGGATGGTACAACAACCCGGTCTTCCCGGGGACGGACTACTACACGATCTTCAAGGGATAGCCATTGCCCACGGGGATCGGGAGGGGACCCCCTCCCGATCCCCCGTGCGGGTTCTGTATGACGGCGTTCGTCCTCCGGCGGTTGTTGCTGTTACCCCTGGTTGCACTCGGGGTAACCCTCCTGATATTCGGGCTGCTCCAGATGCTCTCCCCGCAGATGCGGGCCGCTCTCTACGTGACCGACCCCCGCCAGCTCCGCGCCGTGGACAGCGTCATCCGCACGCACGGTCTGGACAAGCCTTTCCACATACAGTACGTGGGCTGGCTGAGCCGCGTGGTGCGGGGCGACCTGGGGTGGTCGGAGACCGCCAAGATGCCTGTGGCGAAGGCGATCGCCACCTTCTTCCCGGCGACCCTGGAACTCACCATGTTCGCTGTCGTGCCCATCATCGTCATTGGGATCTGGTTGGGGACCCTCTCCGCGGTGCACCGCGACCGCATCGTTGACCACTTCTCCCGTTTCTTCTCCATCAGCGGGACCTCGATGCCCACCTTTGTGTGGGGCCTCCTGCTGCTGATGGTGTTCTATGGTACGTGGCAGCTCTTCCCGCCCGGGCGTCTCTCGCTGGAACCCAACATGTACGTGCTGTCTCAGCAGTTCCGCCCTTACACGAGGCTGATGACGGTGGACGCCCTGCTGAACGGCCAGCTCTGGATCTTCGTGGACGCGCTGCGCCACCTTGCGCTGCCGGTGCTGACCCTGAGCCTGGTCAGTTGTGCAACGCTAGTGCGCGTGACCCGATCTTCGATGCTGGAGACGCTCCGCCAGGACTACGTGCGGACCGCGCGGGCGAAGGGATTGGAGAGCTCCATCGTGGTGAACAAGCACGCCCGCAAGAACGCCATGATTCCGGTGGTGACGCTGTCTGCCCTGCTGTTTGTGGGCCTCCTCAACGGCGTGGCCATCACGGAAACGGTCTACGGCTTTCCTGGGATAGGACTCTGGGGCGTGAACGCCGCGATCCAGCTCGATGCCGCTGCGGTTGCCGGGTTCGCCCTGTTCAACGCGTTGCTGCTGGTTGTGGGCAACCTGGCGGCCGACGTCCTATACGCGGTGATAGACCCCCGCATCCGGCTGCGATGACGAGTAACACCGCGACCCACGGAGCCGTCCTGGAGCAACCCGCCCATCCCAGGACGCTGAGCTCCTGGCAGATGGCCTGGCGCAGGTTGCGGCGCAATCCTCTATCCATGCTGGGGCTGGCCATCATCGTGGCGTTCGTGTTGACCGCGATCCTGGCGCCGGTTATCGCGCCTCCGAAGGAGGGGGCCAGAGATCCCTACATGATGCCCCACGAGGGCTACAGCCCCGATCCGCAGCCGCCACGGCCCGGACATCCGCTGGGCACGACCGAGCAGGCGTTTGACATCTTCTACGGGCTGGTGTGGGGCGCGCGCACGGCGTTTCGCGTAGGACTGGTTGTGGTGGCCACCGCGGTCACCATCGGGATCATAATGGGCGGCACCTCGGGCTACTACGGCGGCCGGCTCGACGAGACCCTGATGCGCATCGTGGACGTATTCCTGGCCTTCCCCGGGCTTATCCTCGCCGTGGTGGTGGTGGCGATTCTGGGCCCTGGGTTGGAGAGGGTGATGATCGCCCTGGCCCTGGTGAGCTGGCCCGGGTATGCCCGGCTGCTGCGGGGAGAGGTCCTCTCGGTCCGCGAGCGCGATTTCATAGAAGCAGCCAGAGCGCTGGGTGCCAGCGACCTCAAGGTCATTGCCCGGCACGTCCTGCCCAACAGCATCTATCCCGTGCTGGTGGTGTCCACGCTGGACATGGGGAGCATCGTCGTGGCGGCGGCCGCGCTGAGCTTCCTGGGGTTGGGCGCGCCGGTCGGCTACTCTGACTGGGGACAGATCATCAGTCTCTCGCGTGGCTGGATCCTGGGCGGCGCAGGCAACGCCCTCCAGTTCTGGTACACGGTGGTCTTCCCAGGCGCCGCGCTCTTCCTGTTCACCCTCGGCTGGAACCTCCTGGGGGACGCCTTTCGGGATATCCTGGATCCGCGGCTGCGCGGCTCGACCTGATCCCGGGAGGTAGCCGATGGCAATTGACAGGGCGACCGTCGAGCACGTGGCGCGCCTGGCGCGCCTGGCACTGACCGACGAGGAGCGCGAACGGTTCGTCGCGCAACTCGGCCGCATCCTCGAGCACTGCGCGCGGCTGGACGCCCTCTCGATCGAGGGCGTGCCCCCGACGTCGCACGTGCTCCCGATCGTGAACGTGCTCCGAGAGGATCTGCCGGTTCCTTCCCTCCAGCGCGACGAGGTCCTGGCGCAGGCCCCCGCGCACGAGCAGGGGTTCTTCCGGGTTCCGCGGGTACTCGAGGCGGAGTAGGGGCGGTCAGGATGGCCCCAACCGTCTGGGAGTCCGCGCGAGCCTTGAAGACCGCCTTCGCCGCTGGGACGCTGCGGCCCTCGGAGATCGTCGCGGCGGCGCTCGACCGGATCGCGCTGCGCGATCCCGCGTTGCACGCCTTTCTCCACCTGGATGCGGAGCGCGCCCGCCAAGAGGCGGTCGAGTGGGACGACCTCTATGCCCGGGCGCGGCGGACTGGTGCCGGCAACGCGCTGCCCCCGCTCGCCGGCATTCCGGTTGCGGTCAAGGACAACCTTTGCACGCGGGGCGTTCCAACCACCTGCGGGTCCAGGATCCTAGAGGGCTGGCTCCCTCCGTACGATGCCACGGCAGTTACCCGGCTGCGCCACGCGGGCGCGGTGATTCTCGGCAAGACCAACATGGACGAGTTCGCCATGGGGTCGTCTACCGAGAACTCCGCGTTTGGGCCCACCCGCAACCCCTGGGATCTCTGTTGCGTCCCTGGAGGGTCGAGCGGCGGTTCGGCTGCCGCGGTCGCTGCTGGATACGTGCCCCTGGCGCTGGGTTCCGACACCGGCGGGTCGATCCGGCAGCCCGCTGGTTTCTGCGGGGTGGTCGGCCTGAAACCCACCTACGGCCGGGTTTCCAGGTACGGGCTCGTGGCGTTCGCCTCCTCCCTCGACCAGATAGGCCCGATCGCCCGGGATGTGTCCGACTGCGCCCTGCTTCTGAACGCCGTCGCCGGTCATGATCCTCGCGACTCGACCTCGGCCGACGTCGCGACGCCCGACTTCCTTGAGAACATCGGCCATGTTCGAAGAGGGGTCCGCCTGGGGGTGCCGGCGGAGGCTTTCGGCTCCGGCGTGGACGCGCGCGTGGCGGAGGCGGTCAGGGCAGCGCTGGATACCTTCGACAACCTGGGCTTCCGGGTTGAGGAGATCACCCTCCCCACGCTGGACGCAGCGCTGCCCACGTACTACCTGATCGCGCCGGCAGAGGCCTCCTCGAACCTTGCCCGGTACGACGGCGTCAGGTACGGCGCGCGCGACGAATCCGACGATCTCTTTGAGATGGTCACCCGAACCCGACAGAAGGGCTTCGGCGCCGAGGTCAAGCGCCGGATCATGCTGGGCACCTACGCGCTGTCTGCCGGCTACTACGAGGCGTTCTACATCAAGGCGCAGAAGGTCCGCACCCTGGTGGCGCGCGATTTCGAGCGCGCGTTCGCGCGCGTGGACATCGTGGTGATGCCGACATCCCCGACACTGCCCTTTGCCATCGGAGAGCGGGTGGACGACCCGCTGCGGATGTACTTCTCGGACATCTTCACGATTCCGGTGAACCTGGCCGGACTGCCCGGCCTGGCGCTGCCTTGCGGGTTCAGCGCCGGCCTGCCGGTTGGGATGCAGCTCGTGGGTCGGGCGTTTGACGAGGCGACGCTGCTGCAGGCAGGAGGCGCCTACCAGCAGGCGACTTCCTGGCACCTGCAGCACGCCCCGGAGGCCTGATTCCATGGATTCAACCCGCGCCTACGATGGAACCCACGAGGTTGTAATAGGGCTTGAGATCCACGTCCAGCTCCTAACCGCGTCCAAGATGTTCTGCGGTTGCGCGACAGCGTTCGGCGCGCCGCCCAACACGCTCGTCTGTCCCGTGTGCCTGGGTCTTCCGGGCTCCTTGCCTGTGCTCAACCGGAGGGCGGTGGAGCTTGGGCTGCGGACCGCGGCGGCGCTGGGTTGCCAGGTGCACCCCCGCAGCCGGTTCCACCGAAAGAACTACTACTATCCCGATCTGGCGAAGAACTACCAGATATCGCAGTACCAGTACGCGGACCACCCGCCGCTGGCCACCGGCGGGGTGCTGGAGATCCCATCCGAGGGACGGCCCCGGCGCGTCGCCATCCGCCGCGTCCACCTGGAAGAAGACACCGCGCGCCTCCTCCACCCCGCTGGTACCGGAGGCGCCGCGTCCAGTCTGGTGGACTACAACCGGTCGGGCGTGCCGCTGATGGAGATCGTGACCGAGCCCGACCTCCGCTCTCCGGGCGAGGCTCGCGAGTTCCTAAACGCGATTCGCCGCACGCTTCAGTTCGCGGAGGTGAGCAGCTGCCGGATGGAGGAGGGGACGCTGCGTTGCGATGCGAACCTGTCGCTCCAGGCTCCAGGCGGCCCGCCAGGAGTGCGCACCGAGGTGAAGAACATGAACTCGGTCCGCGCCGTCGAGCGGGCACTCGCGTTCGAGGCCGTCCGTCAGCGCGAGGTGCTCGCCCGAGGGGAGGTCGTTGTGCAGGAAACGCGGCACTGGGAGGAGCGGCGCGGCGTCACCTTCGCCTCGCGGTCCAAGGAGGAGGCCGAGGATTATCGGTACTTCCCTGAGCCCGACCTCGTTCCCCTGGACGTGGACGGTGCGTGGGTGCAGGCGATCCGCGCGGCGCTCCCTGAACTGCCCGCGGCCCGCCGCGATCGGCTGATCGCCACCTTCGGACTGCCGGCCTACGACGCCGACCTGATCACGGCTACGCCGGCGATGGCCAGGTTCTTCGAGGAGACGGTGGCCCTAGGGCCGCACCCCAAGGTGGTCGCCAACTGGCTGGCCGGCGCAGTGAATGCCTACCTGAACGAGCACGGCGTGGAGATTGACCGCATCGCGCTTACCCCAGCGCGCCTGTCGGCCCTGCTCCGCCTGGTGGACGAGGGGACAGTCAGCGGCCGGACCGCCAAGGATGTCCTGGTGGAGATGATCGCCCGCGATCAGGAGCCCGCGGCCATAGTGGAGTCCCAGGGCCTACAGCAGATCAGCGACGAGGCCACGCTGCGCGGCGTCGTGGATCAGGTCATAGCCGATCACCCCGGACCCGCAGCCGAGATCCGCGCAGGCAAGGTGCGCGCCCTGCCGTTCCTGGTGGGGCAGGTGATGCGGGCCACCGGCGGCCGCGCCAACCCCGAAGCGGCTCATCGCCTGCTCAGGGAGCGGCTGTCCTGATGCCTCGAACCGTCCGCCTAATTCCCAGGGCAGGGCCGCCCACGCGGCATCCGCGGCGGGGCGGGCTGGGCACCGTGCACGTAGGGGAACGGTTGACAGTCCGCCTATCAGCGTTGGGACCGGACGGCGTAGCCGTCGCACGCCTGGGCCCGGTTGTGCTGGCAGTGCCGTTCGGCGTGCCCGGCGAGGAGGCCGTGATAGAGGTGACCAAGGGCGGCCGCCGCGCGCAGGGCCGCCTGGTGGCGCTGCTGCGCAAGTCGGCCAGCACCGTGGTGGCCCGGTGTCCCCACTTCGGCCGGTGTGGCGGGTGTCAATGGCAGCACCTCGTGCCCGAGGCGCAGCGCCGCCTCAAGACCGCGCTGGTGAAGGACTTCCTAAAGGAGCATGCCGGCGTCCACCGCGACATCGTGCGCGAGACCATAGGTGGAGAAGCCTGGACCTATCGCAGTACCCTCCGTGCGGCGTTTGCCGAGAGAGAGGGAATCGCGGTCGCCGGCTACCGCGCCGCCGCCTCGGAGCGGGTGATGGACATCTCGCGGTGTCCTGTGCAGCATCCGGCCAACGAGGCGATCCTGCACGCTGCCCGGAGTGCGGTGCGTGCCCTCCATCTGCCGGTCCACGACCGGACCAGCGCCACCGGTCTCGTGAGGGGCGTGCTGGGACTAGCGTCCTTTGCCACCGGGGAGGCGCTGCTGACGCTATCCATAGCAAGGCCTCTTCGGGATACGGCGCCGCTGGTGCACGCTCTCATCGGCCGGGTGCCAGGGCTTGTTGGCATCCTGAGCACGGTGCAGCCCACCCCGGCTCCAGAACTGCTGGGACCCCGCCTGCGCCTGCTCTGGGGTCGCGACAGCATCGTCGAGGAGGTCGCCGGGCTGCGGTTCGTGCTGCGTCCTGCAACAGAGGTCCCGCCCAACCCGAACGCCCTGCCACTGCTGCTGGAAGCGGTTCGGCAGGCGGCGGCGCTGCGGACCACCGAGACCGCGCTCGATCTGACGGCCGCGACGCCGCTGCTTGCGCTGGCGCTCTCCCGAGACGCCGCCCTGGTGACCGGTGTGACCCCGACCCGCCAGGCGATGGCCGACGCCTGGAGGGCGGCCGAGTGGAACGGCGTCGCCAACGCGGTGTTCTACGCCCGCAGCCCGCTCCGAGTTCTGGCGAAGATGGCCAGCCGTAGCCGCCCGGACGCGGTGGTTGCGACTGCCCGGGGCCCTGGCCTCGACGGGGCGACGGTCGAGGCCGTGGCCGCCTCACGGACTCCTCGCGTGGCGTACCTGGCACGGTCGCTGGCAACCTGCGCGGGCGATCTCGTCCGCTGGGGGCGGGCCGGGTATCAAGCCGTTGCGGTCCAGCCGGTGGACGTGCTGCCGCAGACCGGCCACGTGCACCTCGTTGTGACGCTGCTGCGAGGCCGGAGGGAGCCCGCCTGAAGCAGGCCGCCTCCGCCGGCTGGGCCTGTGCTACAATGCCCGTGAGCCCATGTCCGATTCCTTCGTCCACTGCCACCTGCACACCGAGTTCTCCCTCCTGGACGGTTCCGCCCGCATAGACCAGTTGATGCGCGCGGCCTCCGGGATGGGGATGCCGGCCATCGCCATCACAGACCACGGGACCATGTACGGCGCGGTGGAGTTCTACCTGCGGGCGCGCCATCACGGCCTCACCCCGATTCTGGGTGTCGAAGCGTACGTGGCTCCTCGCCGCCACACTGACCGCGATCCCAGACTCGATGTCAGCCCCTACCACATGGTCCTGCTGGCGACCGATCTAGAGGGTTATCGCAACCTGCTGCGCCTGACCACAATTGCACACCTGGACGGGTTCTACTACAAGCCGCGCATTGACCGCGAGCTCCTGGCCCGGCACAACCGAGGGCTCGTGGGTCTGTCGGGCTGCCTGCAGGGCGAGGTCACGCGCGCGCTCATCCGTGACGACTACGCCGCGGCCCGCGAGGCAGCCGCTGCCTACCGCGAGATACTGGGTGCGGGCAACTACTACCTGGAGGTGCAGGACCACGGCCTCCCCGAGCAGCAGGTTAACATCCGGGGCATGCTCCGTCTGGCCGCCGATTTGGACCTGCCGCTGATCGCAACGAACGATGTCCACTACGTGCGCCGCGACGAGGCCGAGGCGCAGGACGCGCTGATGTGCGTCCAGATGAACGTGGCGCTCTCAGCCACGGACAAGCCCAGGATGGGCGATACCCCCGAGTTCTACCTGAAGAGCGCCGCGGAGATGGCGGCGCGGTTCCCTGACCTGGGTCAGGCTTTGCGCTCGCCGCTGGAGATCGCCGGCCGCGTTGGGTTGGAACTGGAGCTGGGGAGGCTGAAGCTCCCGCACTTCCCGGTCCCGGAAGGCGAGACGCCCGATGCCTACCTCCGGCGGCTCTGCGAGGAGGGTCTCCACCACCTGTACGGACAGCCCAACCAGGCGCAGCGCGCGCGCCTGGACGAGGAGCTGCGCGTGATCGCGCTGATGGGCTACGCTGCCTACTTCCTCATCGTATGGGACTTCGTTTCGTTTGCCCGGCGCCGGGGGATATTGACCACGGTCCGCGGATCAGCCGCCGGCAGCCTGGTGCTCTACACGCTGGGCGTCACCGATGTGGATCCGCTTCACTACAGGCTTCCGTTCGAGCGGTTTCTCAACCTCGAACGGTACACGATGCCGGACATTGACGTGGACTTCATGGACAGTAGGCGCGACGAGGTCATACGGTACGTGATCGACAAGTACGGCGCCGACCACGTGGCGCAGATAATCACCTTTGGGACGATGGGCGCCCGCCAGGCGGTCCGGGACGTCGGCCGTGTGATGGGGCTGCCGTACTCAGACGTGGATCGGATCGCCAAGATGATTCCCTTCAACGCGGCGCTCGACGAGGCCCTGCGGGCTGACCCCGAGCTGCGCCGCTCTTCGGAGGAGACGCCGGCGGTAGGCCGCCTGCTCGGGTTGGCCCAGAAGCTGGAGGGCGTGGCCCGCCACGCCAGCACCCATGCTGCGGGCGTAATCATATCGCGCGATCCACTGATTGATCTCGTGCCGCTGCAGCGGGCCACCAAGGGCGACCTGGTGATGACCCAGTACGACATGGGGGCCGTTGAACAGATCGGCCTGCTCAAGATGGATTTCCTGGGTCTCTCCTACCTGGCAATCCTGGACCGGGCCCTCAAGATCATCGAACAGGTGCGAGGTATTCGGGTTGACCTCAAGGCCATTCCCCTCGACGATCGGGCCACCTTCGATCTGCTGTCGCGGGGCGAAACCGTGGGTATCTTCCAGCTCGAAGGCGCGGGCATGACCCGGCACCTCAAGGATCTGAGGCCCACCAGGATCGAGGACATCATGGCTATGGTAGCCCTGTTCCGACCCGGGCCGATGGCCAACATCCCATCCTACATTCGCCGCAAGCACGGCCAGGAGAAGATCACCACGCTACACCCGCTGATGACCGAGGTGTTGGCCGATACGTATGGCGTCATGGTGTATCAGGAAGACGTCATGGCCGTTGCTCAGGCCGTCGCTAGCTACACGCTTGCCGAGGCTGACACGCTGCGCTATGCGGTTGGCAAGAAGATCGCCGACAAGCTCGCCGCCCACCGCGAGAAGTTCCTCGCCGGGGCGCGCAAGAAGGGCGTGCCCAAGCGCACAGCCGAGGCTATCTGGGAGCTGTTCGAGCCGTTCGCCCGCTACGGCTTCAACCGGGCGCACGCGGCGTGCTACGGGTTGATCGCCTACCAGACCGCGTACCTCAAGTCCAACTTCCCCGCCGAGTACATGGCCGCTGTGATGACCACCGAGGCGCAGGGACAGGACTGGATGGCAAAGGTCGCGGCCGCGGTTTCCGAGTGCGAGCGCATGGGCATCCGCGTGCTGCCCCCGGACGTGAACGAGTCGGCGGACACCTTCACAGTGGCTGGGGGCGCAATCCGGTTCGGCCTCGCCGCGATCAAGCACGTAGGCGGCGGCGCGGTCGAGGCCATCGTGCGGGCGCGCACGGAGGGGGGCCCGTTCACGTCCCTCGAAGGCCTCGTGACGCGCGTGGACGGTCGCGTTGTAAACCGGCGGGTGCTGGAGAGTCTGACAAAGGCCGGCGCCCTTGACTCACTCGGCCGCACGCGCGCCTCGATGCTGCGGCATGTCGAGGCCGCCCTGGCCGGCGGCCAGCGTCAGGCACGGTCAGGGGCGCAGACCGGGCTCTTCGACGCGGGCGAAGCCGCGCCGCCGGCTCCGGTGGGAACGCGGTCGGCCGAGATCGAGGAGTTCTCCAAGACCGATCTCCTGGCGATGGAGCGCGACATGCTCGGCATGTACGTTTCGGACCATCCCCTGACCCACGTCCGCGACGCGCTGGCCGCGCGGGTAACGGCAACCATCGCCCAACTGCCAGAGATGCGCGATAGGAGCGACGTGGTCATCGGAGGGATGATCACGGCGCTGAAGCGCACTACCACCAAGAACGGTACTGCCATGGCCTTCATGACACTGGAGGATTCCACCGGCAGCGCAGAAGTAATCGTGTTCCCCAAGACCTACGAGCAGAGCCACGCGGAGATACGCCGTGACGCCATCATTGTGGTCCGCGGGCGCCTGGACGCCTCCGAGCAGCAGGTGAAGGTGCTGGCCGACGGTGTCTTTCCGCTCGTGGCCGGTCCGCCCAGCGAAGCGATGCTGCACGTGCTCGTGGACGCCGACCGACACGGGGAGGAGGGGCTGCGCCGTCTGCGGGACCTGCTTGCCCGCCATGGCGGCGACTGCCCGGTGCTGCTGACCGTGGCCTCGGAGGGCCGACAGGTGCGGATGCAGGCTCGGGACATAAGCGTTTTGGCAGGATCCCAGGTCGTCGAGGCGGTCGAGAAACTCCTGGGCCCGAGAACCGCGTCATGGATTCCGAAATGAGCGTGCGACCCCTCAGGCGTGTAAGAGGCCCACAGGTCGTGGCGGCGGCGGTGCTGCTAGGAATAGGGTTCCTGTTTGTGGTCCAGTTCCGGGCCAGCCGACACTTGAGCGCACAGCCGGAGGTGCCCACGCGCAACGTGTACGCTCTGGCAACGCTGCTGCGGCAGGAGCGCGAAGGGCGAATAGCGCTGGAGCGGGAGATCGGTGAGATGCAGCAGCGCCTTGTGGAGTACGAGCGGGCCACCGCCGAGGGCCGTACACTGACGGCGGCGATGAGCAAGGAACTGGAGAGTCTCCGCGTGCTCGCCGGGCTGAAGCCGATGAAGGGGCCGGGGATCATCGTGCGCCTGGAGGACGCCAAGAGCAACCCGGCGGGCAGTAGCCCGGTCGTGGTGACCTTCCAGGACCTGGTGAGCGTCATCAACGAACTGTGGGCAGCCGGCGCAGAGGCCGTCGCAGTAAACGGTCAGCGGGTGGCTGCCACGACCGGTTTTGCCCAGGTGGGCGGGACGGTGCTGGTTGACCTGGCGCGGATCACCGGCCCGTTCACGATCGTGGCGCTGGGCGATCCAGCCGCGCTGGAGGGCGCGCTCAACATCCGCGGCGGGATGGTCGAAGGCCTGCGCGCCCTGGGGATGGGCATCACGATCAGCCGGCAGGGAGATCTCACCGTGCCAGCCCACAGGGGTGTTCTCAAGTTCGAGCACTCCAAGCCCACCGAGTAGCAGGGCGGCGCTGTGGCGTGTTATGATTTTCTCTGCTCTCGGGCAGGTGGTCTCCTGCATCGGTCCGGCCGGGGTGTCGGAAGCGGTAGACGATATGGTCTCAAAAACCATTGGGGGAAACCCCGTGCGGGTTCGAGTCCCGCCCCCGGCACCAGCGAACCCTGCGTCCGCTTGACCTTTGGTGACCGTCTATTCTTTGACTGGTTGGTAAGCATCGGGCTCGCGCCACGCAAGACGCACACAATCGGCGCGCTCAGCATTCCGGACGAGTTCTTCCGAATTGAAGCCTCAGCATGTATATCAGCGTCTGTATGTTCGATTCCTTTCTGCTAGCCAGCCTCACATCGAATGGCTGCAGACCAATCGAAGCGGGCATCTGCCGAGAGACCGGGAACTTATCGTCCGCATTCTCGTCTAACGGGTTGAAAGCGCGAACGCGAGGAGACCTGGGTGACCTTCGACGAACGTGACCTGATCAGCCGCTCCCGCTCCGGCGAGATCGAAGCGTTCGATCTGCTCGTCCGTCTCCACCAGGATCGGATCTACAACCTGGCCTACCGGATCACCGGGAACCGCGAGGATGCCTCCGATGCCGCGCAGGACGCCTTCGTGCGTGCTTACCAGGCCTTGCCCAGGTATCGCGAGGACGCCGCGTTCTCGACCTGGCTGCACCGCATCGCGACGAACGCGGCGCTCGACCTAGTACGTCGACGGCCGGCGTCCACGCACGGGGAACTACGCCCCGAGGTCCCGGCCGGCGACGATCTTGAAGCCGTGGTAGACCGCCGGGAGATCACCCGGCGCGTGCACGCGGCGCTGGGCCATCTGGCGGTGGAGTACCGCACCGCCGTCGTGCTGCGCGATCTGCAGGGGTTGGCCTACGCCGAGATCGCACGCATCCTTCAAGTTCCGTTGGGGACGGTGCGGTCGCGCCTGGCCCGGGGCCGTGAGGCCATGCGCGCGCAGTTGACGGATCTCGTCGGTGCCGAGGGGTGAGGAACCGATGACCCACGAGGAAGCACGTGCCCGGCTCTCGGCGCTCCTCGATGGCGCGCTGCCGGATCATGAGGCCGTGCAGGTGGAGGCGCACCTGGAAGGCTGCTCCTCCTGCCGGGAGGAACTGGCGCAACTGCGCACGACCGTCACCCTGCTCCAGGAGGTGGAACCGATGAAGGCACCAGAGGAATTCTCCGCCGAGGTGCGCCGCCGAATAGAGCGGCTCACCCAGGCGACGCAGCACTCACCGTGGACGCGTCTGCGGGCGGTACTGTCGTGGCGCACCGCGCCCTGGCGAACCGTCGCCGCGGCGACGGCCGTGGTCCTGGTGGGGATCTTCGCGGTCAACCTGTTGCGCGAAGCGGGGGTGCCCGGCGGCGCCACGCGGGTCAGGATGCCGGAGCTCGCTCTGGACGTCTCGAAGATCGGCGAGGGTGCGCGCACCGTGGCGCAGGCGGTTCCCCCGGCTGCCGGGCCGGGTGAGCCCGTTTCCATGCGCCGGGTCATTCGGACCGGCCAGATGACGATCGAGGTCGAGCGGTACGACGCGGCTGCCAGCCGCCTGTTTGCCATCGCGGAAGGCGCCGGCGGGTTCGTGGCCGACTCATCCTTCTCGGACGAAGACGGCGTCCCACGCGGCACGTTTGTCCTCCGTGTGCCCGCGGCCCGCTTCAGCGAAGTGGTGGCGCAGGTCGAGAAGCTGGGCACCGTGAAGCGCCGGCAGATCAGCGGCCAGGACGTAACCGAGGAGTTCGTTGACCTGGAAGCCCGCGTGCGCAATCTGGCGCGCCAGGAGGCGCGGCTGCTGGCGCTCATGGATCGCGCCACCAAGATCCCCGACCTGCTGGCCATCGAGGGCGAGGTGGCCCGAGTACGCGGCGAGATCGAGCGCCTGACCGGACGCCTGCGCTTCCTGACCAACAAAGTGGACCTGGCCACGGTGCAGGCCGAGGTGAGCCAGAAGCCGAAGAAGTCGGAGGGCGGGTTTTGGGACTTCAAGCAGACGCTGGAGCGCGTCAGGACGGCGTTTCTGAACACTGTCCGGCAGATGCTGGGCGCCGCCGAATCGCTTGTGGCGCTCGCGGCCGCGCTGCTGCCCGTAGCCCTGCTGGTAGCGCTGGCGTGGTGGCTGCTGCGTCGGGGCTTTCGCCGGGCCGATAGGATTCCCTGAGAGCGGTGATGCTGGTGCGCGAGAAGCTGGTGCTCCTGGACAGCAACGGCCTCATCTACCGCGCCTTCTTCGCGCTGCCCTACCTGA
>CAYLKW010000005.1:26720-29392 GCA_964384245.1 uncultured bacterium | reverse complement strand
GGCGCCGAGCGGCGCGCAAGGCTCCTGTTCCAGGAGATGCGTCTGACGGCTGCCAGCGTGAGAAGCCCAGCCACGGCGGCCAGCATGCCGTAGATCGCCGGCCTGGACAGGGTGAAGAGCAGGTGGGTGTTGACGCCCAGGTAGCGCAGGGCGCCGTCGAGCATGCTGCGCTTGCCCGAGAGGTGCCCCCCGGTTGAGCCCGCCAGCATCAGGGTCAGAAAACCTCCGGTCGCAAGCGTAGCATAGAGTCGCCTCAGCCTCGCCTGGCCCCACAGCAGTGTCCCGTAGACCGCACGTGTCCCAATGAACAGCACCCAGAACGTCGTTGAGAAGGCCGTGATGGCGATCTTGTTCAGGACGACGGAGGAGGTCAACAGGACTTCCAGGGGCCAGGTGTACGTCAGGCCGGTCAGGATGCTGGCGACCAGCGCCAGCATCCCGCCGATCGCCGCCAGGTACGCTGTGGGCTCGGCCAGCCGGACGAGGCCTCGCCATACCGCGTTGTCCTTTGTGATCCAGCAGCCCACCAGGCGGATGATCGTGCTCGCGAACGCTAGCGTGAGCATGCCGGTATGCAGTTCGGCGGTGATGACGTGCCACGCGATGCGACCGGTCTCTTGAGGCATGGGCGCGTCCCTTATGATCCGCGTGAGGCGCCCGTGCGATCCCGCCCGGGCCACACCAGATAGGCAGCGGTCAGCCCGGCGATGACGACGACCCCTGCGGCGACGGTCAGCAGCCAGGGCACCAGAGGACCTTTCCCGAGCTCGATGGACCGCGGCCGGGCGAAGAGCCCGGCTTCCTGCGCGCCCCCGGCCAGGAAGTCAATCTTGACCACCGTGCGCTTCTCGCCATGATAGGTGACGAAGTCATCGGTCGGCGCATAGGCTAGCTGTACAGTGTGCGCCCCTGGCGTGATCGGCCGGTCGAATCGGTCGCCCGTGTCCAGCCTGCGCCGGAACTCGATCGTCGTGGATTGCTGGTCTTCGGAGCCGGAGGACTCGAGCACATCGTCGCGGCCGCCCAGGCTCACGTCGTTGGCGTGCGTCACCGAGGTATTGGCAAAGTAATCCTGCAGATAGAGTTCTCTTCCCCGGATATAGCCGATCAGGATGTCCTCGCCCTCCATAATCGGCCCGCTGGGATCCCAGCCGATCGCCAGCCATCCCGTGGTGGGTGCCTTGAGACCGATGTAGATGGAGTAGCCCTCGACCGTCCAATGCAGTTCCATGCCGATCCCCTGGGCCCGGTAGTGGTTCGCGTACTCCTTATCCTTGATCTGGCCGTCAATTGTGGGGACGGGCGCGGCGGCAGCGGCAGCCCAGGTCCACACGGGCACCAGCACCGCCACCGCTGCTGTGAGGCGGAGGCACACCCGAACGAGGCCGGACCTAGTCAGCATACCGGCTACCCGTTCTCCGCGTGAGCACGTATTGGTCCGCGCCAGGCTTCTTCGTCGTCTTCTCAGCCAGGAACCCGACGCCGATCCATCCTTCACATGCGGCCCTTCGCTTCGGCGAGCACGACATTGCGCCGCCTCTGCAAGAACAGCACCCCGAGCGCGAGACCGGCCAGCCCGAGCGCGCCGATCTGCCCGAGGGTGAGCACGCCGACCGCCCGCCATTCAGATCGGAACAGGTCCATCGCGAACCGGATGGCCGATGTGTAGAACAGCGTCCACCAGAACAGAAAACCCTCGAAGGGGAGGGATCTGGCACGTCGGATCAGCATGGCGTTGCCTATCCTCATGGCGAGGTAGTTGATCGGAATCGCGACCGCCAGGGCATCTGCCAGGTGCCAAAGCGGCAGCCTTCTGGTCCGGGAGAACAGGTAGAGCGCCGCGAGCGCCGCGATGAGCGCGCCAAAGGAGCCGAGGCCGCCCCGGTCGAGGCGCAGCACCTCAAGCGGTGCGGTGCGGAATTCCGCAAGGTGCGCTCCTACGTACGCGAGGCGGCCTCCCACAAGCGCGGCAACCACGAGGTATGGGGCCAGCGCCCAGATGATTTCAGGATCGAAACCAAACCGCCGGGCATAGTGGCGCGCGGCATACACGCTGACCACGAGGCCCAACGCCGTGAGCAGGCCGTGCCACGTCAGCATGAAGGGGCCGAGGGAGATCACGGATCAGATGGCCTTTGGGTTCGCGTCCCCATCCTGGCCGGCGCTCCTTCGCTTCTGGTCATAGACCTCCACGCTCTCCCGTCGGTCGCAGTGTATCGGAGGGCAGCCGGTGCATGGTTAAGCACTCATTAAGCGACACCTGGGCATCGCCGCGCCAATCAACGTCGTAGTCGGAGCAACTCATCGCTCATACGATGGCAGCGGCTCGGGAGCCGCGATGAGTTCCTGACCACATGCAAACCTGGCTGACGAGGGAGCGCAGTCCGATGAACCGCATTGCCGGTGCCTTGATGGTCGTTGCCGTGTTGATCCTGACACTCGTGCTGCCCGTTCTCGGCCAGGCCCCGCCGCGCCGAGGCTTCGCTGCGTAGAGACGCCGTCCCCACCGTCCGGAGGCGGGTGGAATGCCAGGAGCGGTTCGAGCGGGAGCCATGGCGAAGGCGCGCTTAACGAAAGGTTAATCACCCGGCTGGCGGCCCGGTCTACGATTGACATGCAACCGGCAGGTAGATCCGTCGCAAATGGAGGTAGGGAACGTGTCTCGAGAAGCG
>CAYLKW010000005.1:25383-26620 GCA_964384245.1 uncultured bacterium | reverse complement strand
GTGGAGAGCATCGTCTACGGATTGTTCCTTGGTTGGTTGATCGCCGCAGTGCCCCCGTACACGGCAAGAGTGGTACGGTAGTGCCTACGAACCTGATGCAGAGTGCGTTCCAGGGTCGTGAGGAGATTAGCCATGCACGCCGTGGATGAGTATGCCTACGGCCTGTGGCCGGCTGTGCTCCTCAACGTGCTGCTGGTGTTGGGGTTTGCCGTTGGTTTCTTGAGGCCTCGAGCACGTGCTGACTGGCGCGCGTTGGGCGCGTTTGGCGCCTGGCTCGTCGCGCTCTTCACCGAGATGTATGGCGTTCCCCTGACGATCTATGGGCTGACAGCCCTTTTTGGCCGGCGATATCCTGTGCTCGATCCGTTCACCCACAAGAACGGTCACCTGCTTGTCGTCCTGGCTGGCGGCTCTCAGGCGGTCTACATCGCGGTCATGCTGCTCACAACCGTCGTGTTCTGGACGGCCATCGTGATGATGGGACGCGCGTGGCGCCAGATCCATCGGGCGCCCGGAACGCTGGTGACCGGAGGTCTGTACGCCCGGATGCGTCACCCGCAGTACAGCGCGATGTTCCTCCTGATCGGGGCCCTGCTGATTCAGTGGCCGACGCTTCTAACCCTCCTTATGGCGCCCGTGCTCGTCGTGGCATACGTCCGGCTCGCACGGCGTGAGGAGGCCGACCTCCTCGCGCGATTCGGTGATGTCTATCGAACGTACATGAAGCATGTCCCGGCGTTCGTTCCACGCCTGTGGGGGTTCGACGCTCGGACCGCACAGAGCCGGGTGAGCATCGGCTATGGCCTCGAGCTGTTTGGTTCGAAAGAGTCGGGTTCAAAGGAGCAGGCTGCTCACCGCTAGGAGCCTCGCTTCTTGTCGGGCAATCCTGTGGAGGTACAGGCGATGGCAGAACTCTGGCAGTCCTACGGTTCGTGGATTCTCTACGGGCTCTTCTTCCTCGTGATGGTGCTCCTGCATGGGCGAATGCACGGGCACGGAGGTCACGGTCGCCAGGCGACCGGCGACCACACCACGCACACCGCACAGGCAGGGGCCGAGGCCGGGCACGCGCACGATGATCCCGGAGAGCCACCGACCCGCCCGCGGAGAGGATGCTGCTAGGCTCAATGTGGGATCATGTGCTGCACTTCGCGCTGTTGGTCGTGGCGCTGGCCGCGTTCTTCGTTGTGCCGCCACTTGTGGCGATTCCGTTCTTCGCCGTGATGAGCGTGGTGGG
>CAYLKW010000005.1:17971-25283 GCA_964384245.1 uncultured bacterium | reverse complement strand
TCGTTGTGCCGCCACTTGTGGCGATTCCGTTCTTCGCCGTGATGAGCGTGGTGGGTGGAGTCGGCACCGTGGTCGAGTGGCGAGGGGGCACCGGGCTCGTCCGTCATAGTCGAGCTGTCCGACAACCCCCGTGCTCTCCGGCTGGGTGAGAATCCCAATGAGGTGTTGCTGCACTACACCGATCTCGTGCGCGTGGTCGGCAACCTCTGGGCGTCCGGCGCCGAAGCCGTGGCGATCAACGGCGAACGGCTCGTCGGAACATCAGGGATCGAGTGCGTGGGTACAACCGTTCTGGTCAATCAGCGGCGGCTCACGCCGCCGTTCCGCATCACCGTCATCGGCGACCCAGAGAGGGTCATACGTGAAGTCGGGGGGCGTGGCGCCAGCCTCGACATGCTGAGGTCGTTCGGATTTCTTGTGCGGATCACGCGGCTGTCGGAAGTGAAGATCCCGGCTTACCGCGGCGCGATCGTGCCGGCGGCAGCGCGATAGGGGGCTGCATCATGTGGCGGAAGTGCGCAGTGGGCCGCCTCTGGATATGCCTGGCGCTTGCGTTCGGCGCGGTCCTTCTTCTGGGCGCGATAGGCCTTGCCGTCCCGGCCTGGCTCACGCCGGGGGCCGAACACCTCGGGTACCTGTTCCGGGCGCGGGCGTGACGACGCTCCGCGTTACGGCACTCATTGCCGGGATCTTCCTGGCAGCGTGGCTCCCCGTGTCAGCAGCCGCGTTGCCGTCTGCGCCGCCGGTATCGTCTCAGGTGCATATCGTGCGTGCCGGCGATACCCTCTGGGCGATCGCCCGGCAGCACGGCCTGACGCCGGCCCAGCTTTCCAAGGCCAACGGGCTTGAAGACGCGGGTCGCCTGAGGGTCGGGACCAGGATTGTTGTTCCTGCGCCGGGATCGAGCCCAGAATCTTTGAATCCCACCACGCCCATACGGCCGCGCCGGCCCGGCATGATCTGGCCGAGTCGTGGCGTTGTCACCTCACGCTTTGGCTTGCGCGGGAAGCGGCATCACCACGGGATTGACATCGCGGCGCCGGTAGGGTCACCGATCAGGTCCACGCGCGACGGCGTCGTGCAGTTCGCCGGCTGGCAAGGTGGCTACGGCCGCCTCGTCATTCTGGACCACGGTGACGGCCTCACGACGTGGTACGGTCATGCATCGAGGATTCTCGTGCGCGTCGGGCAGCGGATCTCCAAGGGCGAGGTGATTGCGCTGGTTGGCACGTCCGGTCAAGTCACCGGGCCCAATCTGCACTTCGAGGTACGCCGCAATAGCGTGCCGCTCGATCCCTGGCCGTTCCTGACGGGCAGATCCATTTAAGCATTCCTTAACCCGCGATCCCCCGGCCGGAACTACGATGAGGCCAGTTCGGGAGATGGCTTCCGTGCGCATGCGAGCTGACATCGATAAGGGACACCGGGGCACGCCGGCAAGCGGGCCGACTGGCGCGCCGCCCGTGCGCGCCCAGGCGCAGACCGATCACTCTTCCTGGATGATGACCAGCCTGCTCCTCTGGCTGTGCGCGCTCCCGCTGGTTGGCTTGCTGGTGCTCCCCTGGTTGGGAGCACGCGTGGCCCTGGTCGTGGCGATTGCGCTGTTTGTCGCATCGGTGTCGGCCTGCTACGCGCTCTGCACGTGGCAGGTGGCCGGGCCGAAGAAGGGTGGCGGAGATGGCTAGTGCTCGCAGGCCGGTCGCCGCGGGCTTGATTGGCGCGATTGCGCTCGTAGGCCTCTACATCGGCGTCGTCAGGATCGGCTCGGCCTCGTGGGCACACACGGTTGAGCTCCTCCTGACCGACTGGTACTTCGTCGCCGCGGTCGCCACGGGCTTCGGGATCCAGATTGGCCTCTTCACCCATCTCAGGCGTCTGGTCCGGCTGGGTGGCGGCGCGCGCTCGGCGGCGGCCATGGCCGCCGGGGGAACGGCGACCTCGACGACCTCGATGGTGGCCTGCTGTTTGCATCATCTGGCCGAAGTGCTGCCGATCATTGGCCTGTCCGGGGCTGCGATCTTCTTCACCACGTACAAGGTGCCGGTTATCGCATTCGGCCTGGCCACGAACGCGCTGGGGATCGGCGTAATGCTGCGGACGATCCGCCGGCACCTCGGGTCGAGCGGCCACGCGGCACGATCCACAGAGGGAGGACGCACCATGGTACCGGCGATTCAGGGCGCATCTGAACCGCGTCCGGCAACGCGCACCGAGACGGCACTCGCCGAGACGACGTTCCCGATACTCGGCATGAGCTGCGCCTCGTGCGTGGCCAGCATCGAGGGTGCGGTCGGCAACCTGCCGGGCGTAGCCTCGGTGGCCGTCAGCCTGAATGCCGGGACCGCCAGGGTCGAATACTACCCCGGGACCGTGGCGCCCACGCAGATCAAGCGGACAATACGCGACCTGGGCTATGAAGCGTCGGAGCGGCTTGATGGCGCCGCGGCCATGGACCGCGAGAGGGAGGCCCGCCAGCAGGAGATCGTCCGGCAGGGCCGCTGGATGCTCGTGGCGTGGCCGCTGGCCCTCGTGGTCATGGTGGGCACCTTCCAGGACGTGTGGATCCTGCCGCGCTACGTCCCGAAGTTCCTCGGCAATCCCCTGCTGCTATTCGCCCTGACGACCCCCATCGTATTCGGGCCCGGCTGGCAGTTCTTCGTCAACTCCTACCGGGGGCTGCGGCACGGCGTCGCGGATATGAATCTGCTCTATGCCACGGGCATCGGCGCTGCCTATCTCATCGCGGTCATCAACACGTTCTGGCCCGAAGCGGGTTTCGGTGGACCCGAAGCCGTCTTCTACGAGGCCGCGGCGCTACTGACCGCGTTCATCATCCTGGGCCGCTACCTGGAGGCCCTGACGCGAGGCCGGGCGTCCGAAGCCATCCGCAAGCTCATGAGTTTGCAGCCGAAGGTCGCTCGCGTGATCCGCAACGACAGCGAGATCGAGATCCCCGCCGACGAGGTAGAGGTGGGGGACCTCGTGATCGTGCGGCCGGGCGAACGCATCCCGGTGGACGGCCTCGTCCTCGACGGCTATTCGGCCGTTGACCAGTCGATGCTGACGGGCGAGTCGATGCCGGTCGAGAAGAGAGCCGGGGATGAGGTTATCGGCGGGACGATGAACAAGACAGGGGCCTTCCACTTCCGCGCCACGCGGGTGGGGCGCGAGACCGCTCTGGCGCAGATCATCAAGCTGGTCGAAGACGCCCAGGCGAGCAAGGCGCCGATCCAGAAGCTCGCCGACCTGGTAGCGGGCAAGTTCATCTTCTGGGTCCACGTGCTCTCGCTGGCGGTGTTCCTGTTCTGGTTCTTCGTGGGCTACGGCCTGTTCTTCAGTCCGGAGACCCGGCTGATGCTGACCCCGTACGCGCTGGCCGGTGTCGGCGTCTTTGGCTTCGCGCTGCTGATCTCGGTGGCGGTTCTGGTCATCTCCTGCCCCTGCGCGGTGGGGATGGCTACACCGAGCGCCATGATGGCCGGCACGGGCAGGGCGGCCGAGCACGGCATCCTGTTCAAGGGTGCGGACGCGGTCGAGTCCGGGAGCAAACTGACGGCGATCATCTTCGACAAGACCGGGACGCTGACCCGAGGAGAACCGGCGGTCACGGACGTCGTCGCGGCCGCGGGCGCCGAGGGCAACGAGATCCTGCGGCTCGCAGCGGCGGCCGAGGTGAACTCGGAGCATCCGCTCGGCGAGGCCATCGTGCGCGGCGCGCGCGACCGCGGGATTCAGGTCGAGTCGCCGGAGTCGTTCGAGGCGATCCCCGGGCATGGGGTGACAGCCAGCGCCGCAGGCAGGCAGATCCTGCTTGGGAACCGCAAGCTCATGGCCGACCAGGGGATCGCGATTAGCGGCCTCGCGGCCGCTGCGGAGCGGCTGGAGCGGGAAGGCAAGACCGTCATGTTCCTGGCAAGCGATGGGGGCGCGGCGGCCGGCGCCAGCCTGCAGGGGTTGATCGCCGTCGCAGACACCCTCAAGCCCCATTCGGTCGAGGCCGTCCGCCTGCTCCACAACATGGGCCTTGAAGTAGCGATGCTCACCGGCGACAACCGCCGGACCGCCGAGGCGATCGCCCGGCAGCTCGGCATCGCCCGCGTCCTGGCCGAGGTCCTGCCCCAGGATAAGGCGGTTGAGGTCCGGGCGCTGCAGGCGGCCGGCCGCCGCGTGGCCATGGTCGGCGACGGCATCAACGATGCGCCGGCCCTGGCACAGGCCGATGTCGGGATGGCGATCGGCTCCGGCACGGACATCGCCAAGGAGACGGGGCACGTCGTTCTGGTCAAGGATGACCTCCGCGACGTGGTCACCACCATCGAGGTCGCGCGCGCGACCATGCGCAAGGTGAAGCAGAATCTCTTCTGGGCGTTCATCTACAACACGGTGGCGATTCCCATCGCGGCGGGCCTGCTGTACCCGTGGACGCGGCAGATGGTCAGCCCGGAGCTGGCGGCGTTTCTCATGGCGATCAGCTCGCTGACGGTGACGCTCAACACCACACTGCTCAGGCGGTTCGTGCCGACGCTGCACAGGGCCGCGATGGCGGGGAGGGACTGACCGATGGAGGTACAACGGAGAAGCCCGGTTCAAAACGCCGGTGTGCTGGGGGCGCTTCTCGCGCTGGGCGCCGCGGCGGTCTTCGCCGTGGCGGCTGCTGGGACCGGGCCGGTGGGACAGTACGGGGGGGCCGTGTGGGTGTTCGTCCTGGCGTGGATCATCCTGTTGCCCGTGCTCGCGCCATGGTTGAAGGAACGACACCGTGGGGGGGATAGCCCTGACCGGCGTTCGTCGCAGGGGGACCGTGTTCTGACCGCGCTGGTCGTCCTGGCGAGCGCGACCTTTCTGGCAGCCCTCCTGTGGCTGCTGCTCGGATAGAGGAGGATGACCTTATGAGAGGGAAGACCCAGCTCTCCCTGGCAGGTGCAGTGACCGTTGGCCTCCTGATTGCGCTCGGAGCAGGGGTCTCGACGGGGCAGACACCCGCCCGCACGTCGCAGGCAGACACTCGTGGGAGCGTTACCATCAAGGCCGTGTACGTGACGGCCGCCCATTTCAAGGCCACTCCCAATGACCCGCTGGCCGGGAAGGTTGACCTTGAGCGCAATATCGTGTTTGCCATAACCCTGGATACCCACTCGGGAGACCTGAGCAAGTTCGACTTTGTCAAGAACGTCACCCTCCGCAACGATCGCGGGCAGCAGGTGGCGCCGCTCCGCTGGGTGGCGACGGCGGAGGGCGCCCATCACCGGGCGGGCGGCCTGCTCTTCCCCAAGGGCGATCAGGCGGGGCGGTCCATTGAGGCAGAGGCCAGGGCTTTCGAGCTGGTCGTCCGAGGCCTCGGCGGAATTGCCGAACGTGTGCTCCGGTGGACCCTTCCGATCGAGTAGATCGAGCAAAAGGAGGATCTTCGTGAAGAAGCTGCTTCGTGTATCGGGCGTGGCACTGTGGGTTGCGCTATCGCTGGCCGGTGTCTCCGCGGCTCAGTCGGATCCGGCCGCCAGGCTCCAAGGTCTGAGCGGTACCGCATTCGAGATCGCCTTCATGCAGGAGATGATCATCCATCACCAAATGGCGGTGGAGATGGCGCAGGTAGCCCTGGAGCGGGCCACCCGGGACGAACTGAAGACGCTGTCGCGGAACATCATCGCCGGGCAGGGGAAGGAGATCGAGCAGATGACCGCCTGGCTCAAGGACCGGCACGACGCCGTACCCAAAGCCATGGACCACGCGGTCATGCAGGAGATGGATCGGGAGATGGCCGCGCTCAAGGCGGCTGGCGGCGTCGAGTTTGACCGGAAGTTCGCAGAGGACATGATCGTTCACCACCAGTCTGCCATCGAAATGGCGCAACTGGTTGCGGAGCGCGCCACGAACAACGAGCTGAAGGCCCTGGCTCAGGGAATCATCAATGCGCAGGCCCAGGAAGTGGCGCAGATGCGCGGGTGGCTTCAGGCATGGGGACCCGCTGCCCCCGCCCAGCAGCGTGCTTCCCGGCTGGCGCGCTGGCTGTGGGTCGGAGGGGGAGCGGTTGTCGTACTCGTGCTCGCGGCGTTGATGCGGAGGCAGCGCGCACGGTGACGCCGATACTCGGCGCGACGCCAGCAGTCCGTTCACAATCAATTCACGCCGCCTTCACGGTGAGTGCATCCAGGCCGGTCACCATTTGAGGCGATGAGAATCGAACGGCGCACGGAAGGGGGAACTCACGATGATGGGTGGATTCGGTGGTATCGGGATGCTACTGTGGATCGGGGTGATCGTCGCCGCGATCTGGTGGATCGCCCAGGCGGCGGCCTCGCAAAGGAATCAGTCAGGGCCGCCCGCGCAGGCGTCGGGCACTCTCCGAGAGGTCCTGAACGAGCGCCTCGCCCGGGGCGAGATCACACTCGAACAGCACCGTGAGCTGCGGAAGGCACTGGAACAGTAGATCTAGGGTACATGCTGCGCATCTCGGTTGAAGCCTTCCTCAACCGCCTGATCGTCAGCCGATTGTGGCCGTGGCCCTCGCGCGCGGTCATGATCGGCTTTCTACTGGTGCTCACCTACTTCTCGCTCTTCGGGCCGCGCGATCCGCGCCTCAACCTGGCCACCGTCTTTAGCTGGATCGTCTGGTGGCCGCTGCTTGCGGCCAGTTACTTCTTCTTCGGCCGGATCTGGTGTGCGGTCTGCCCGATGGGCGCCCTGGCCGACCTGACCCAGCGCGTCGGCCTCAACCTCAAGGCGCCCCGGCTGTTCAAGCGGCGGGGCTTCGTGGCAGGGATGCTCCTTGTGGCCATCCTCTATCAGGCATGGATCGAAGAGGTCACCCGGGCGTCGGTCTCGCCCCTGGCCACGGGGTTCATCCTGTGGGGGTTCACTGCCGGGGCCGTTGTGGGCGCTCTGCTGTTCGAGCGATGGACGTGGTGCCGGCATCTCTGCCCGCTGGGCGCCTGGACTGGCGTGTTTGCCATGGGGTCGGTGATGGAGATCCGCGCCAATCAAGGGAACTGCGTTGACCAGAAATGCACGAGCATCTACTGCTATTTTGGGCGTGAGGAACTCAAGGGATGTCCGTTTCATCACACGCCCAAGACTATGGACACAAACCGCTACTGCTCCATGTGCGGGAATTGCCTGAAGGCGTGTCCGCACGGGTCGCTCCGGCTTGAGCTCCGTAACCCCATAAAGGAGTTCGTGACACAGAGCCATGGGTGCGCTCCCGTACGGTGTCGAGATGCGGCGGTTCGGATTCGCGTTTCTGCCCCTGGCCCTCTTTGCACACATCGGCCATAACCTCGGGCACCTGCTGGGCGGCTACAAGCTCATTCCGGTC
>CAYLKW010000005.1:7551-17871 GCA_964384245.1 uncultured bacterium | reverse complement strand
TGCGGGGCGCCCCTGGCGTCGGGATGAAGATCCTCGTCATCGAGGACGAGGAGACGATGGTCACCGCGCTGCGGGCGCTCCTTGCGCGCGAGGGCCACGAGGTCGTCGCTGCCCGGGACGGTCCCGACGGGCTGGACGCCGCGAAGACGGCTCGGCCCGACCTCATCCTGCTGGACCTGGCGCTGCCCGGGCTGGACGGACTAGAGGTGTGCCGGAGGATCCGCGCCTTCAGCACCGCGCCCGTCATCATGCTCACCGCGCGGGCCGGGGAAGGCGACAAGGTGACAGGGCTCGAGGTCGGCGCCGATGACTACGTCACCAAGCCGTTCTCGCCCCGGGAGCTGCTCGCGCGCGTCAGGGCGCAGCTCCGACGCGCGCAGACCTACGCGCAGGCGGCCGCTCGTGATCTCCTCCAGGTCGGCGAGATCACCATGGATTTGCCCGGCCATCGGGTCACCGTCAGCGGCAAGGAAATCAGGCTGCCGCCGAAGGAGTTCGAGTTGCTGCGGGTCTTCATGGTGAACGCCGGCCGTGTGCTGGGCCGGGACTACCTCCTCGACCGCGTCTGGGGAGAGGACTACGCGGGCGACGTTCGTACCCTGGACGTGCACGTCCGCTGGCTGCGCGAGAAGGTCGAGCGCAACCCAGGCGAGCCCGCGCATCTCCTGACGGTTCACGGCGTCGGGTACCGATTCCAGTAGGCATGTTCCGGAGCATCCGCTGGAGGCTGCTGGCGACCCACCTGGTCGTCATCCTGCTTGCGCTGTCCTTCCTTGGGGTCCACCTGGCGCGGGACGCCGAGACCAGGTATCTAGCGCAGGTCCAGACGGGGCTGCTGGCGCAGGCGCGGCTGTTCGCGGTGCACCTGCGCGATGCGGTGGCGACCCGCGACCAGGCTCGCATCCAGGCGGAGCTGGAGGTCGCGCAGCTCCTTGGGAACCCGCAGGTGATCATCATTGATCGCGATCAGTCCGTGATGGCGTCCCGCCCGACGGTGCCTGAGGCGCGCCTCCAGCAGCACTTGGGCCGCGAAGGCGTCCTGCTGGCGCTCCGCGGGCAGGAGAGCGCCGGGGCTGGTCAGGCCGGCGGCGTGCCCGTGGTCTTCGGCGCTGTGCCGATCCGGGCAGGAAAGGCAGGCGCCGGCGAGATGGTAATCGGCGCGGTCTACCTGGCCCTGCCGCTGGTGGAGCTGGCCGAACAGCTCCGGCACATCCGGGTCTTCGTGGCCTGGACGATCCTGGTCACGATCCTCTGGGCCGCCCTCGTGAGTCTGCTGCTGGCTGGCCGGCTCGCCGGTCCGATGCAGGAGATGCGCGCGGCGACCGGACGCATGGCCGCCGGTGATCTGGCCGCGCGGGTCCCGGTCCGAACCGCCGATGAACTGGGCGAACTGGCGCGATCTCTGAACTACATGGCCGCCGAGATCGAGCGGCTCGACGCGATGCGGCGGGAGTTCGTGGCCGACGCCTCGCACGAGCTGCGCACGCCTGTCGCGAACCTGGCCGTGGCCGTCGAGGCGTTGAAAGAGAGCGTTCCCACGCCCGATCCTGCGGCCGCCCCGCTGTTGGATGCAATCGAGCGGGAGGCAGACCGCCTCCGCGCACTCGTGGACGCGCTGCTCGATCTGTCTGCGATCGAGTCGGGACGGGTGCACCTGCGTCTGGTAACGACCGACCTCGGGGCACTGGCTCGCGATGTGGTCGGGTCGTTCCGGCCCAGGGCGGCGCAGCAGGGGGTTGCGCTCGAACTGGCCGGCACGGAAGGAGGCCCCTCGGTTTTGGCCGATCCCGACCGCACGGCCCAGGTGCTGGGCAACCTGCTTGACAACGCCCTTAGGTTCACCCCGTCGGGCGGACGGGTCACGGTATCCGTCGCCGGGCAGCGCGGGAAGGCCATAGTGCGGGTAGACGATACCGGTCCAGGCATTCCAGTTGGGGACCTGCCGCACATCTTCGACCGGTTCTTCAAGTCCGACCGGTCCCGGAGCGGCCGCGGCGGCGCCGGGCTCGGGCTGGCCATCGCGAGGCGGCTGCTGGTGGCGCAGGGCGGGGAGATCACGGCGGAGAACCGCAGCGGGGGCGGCGCGCGGTTTACGGTGACGCTGCCGTCCTGAGGTACCGGATCAGCCCCAGCGCGTTCAGCCGCGAGGACATGATGATCTCCATCCGCTCCGCGGCGCCCGGCCCGTCCGCAGCGGCCGCGCTGGCGCCCGCGATCCGCAGCCGCTCGACGATTGCCTCTTCTTCGAGGCCGGCCTCCCGCACCGACCGCACCAGCTCCACCGCGATGGGAAGGCGCTGCTGCACCTGGACCAACAACTCGTCGCACCAGGTGTGCGGGCCGAAGTGCGTGAGCAGCAGGCGCTCCGGCCGCAGGGCGCGCAGGCGCTCGAGCGTCGCGATCCAGGTTGGTACGTCTAACTCGGGCGGAGGGGTCGGAGGCAGGACATAGCGCGATCCCGGCAGGCAGATGCCTGCCGCGTCTCCGGTGAAGAGATCACCCGACGATTCGTCCAGGAGCGCCAGGTGGTGCCGGGCGTGTCCGGGCGTATCCATAGACCGCAGCCGCCGTGATCCAAGCATGACCTGCTCCCCATCCTCGAGCAGCCGCACCCGATCGGCTGGAACCGGCGCGGGTTCGCCCAGGAGCGTGTCGAGATCGTCCCCATAGAGCCGGCGGGCGCTTGTGATCAGGCGCGAGGGATCCACCAGGTGCGGCGCACCGATCGGGTGCACGCACACTTCAAGATGGGGCAGTCGCCGCACCAGCGCCCCTGCCGCGCCCGCGTGGTCCAGGTGGATGTGCGTGACCGCGACCGCCCGCAGATCGCTCGGGTCGATCCCTGCCGCCCGCACCCCCTCCAGCACCGCGTCCACGGTCGAGGCGGGCCCGGTCTCAACCAGGGCCGGTCGTTCGCCCAGCACCAGGTAGACGCCGATCGCTGCGGGAGTGCGGAAGTAGCCGGTATCAATCAGCACCAGGTCGTCTGCGAGTCGTTGGATCGCGGGCATGGTACGGTCTCCGGTGGCGGCGATATCCCCACAACGATACCACGGCGCCGGACCGCGTTAGCACCCCGGTCCACGGCAACGCTTGCGAGGGGGGTCCCGCGTGCTATAATGGGCGGTGTTCGGGCCCCGGCGGTTGGGGCCTGTTGTGTGTTGGAGGGATTCCCGTATGGAGCGGTTGGCGCTGACTGCACAGGTTCGCGATGGTGTTGGGAAAGGCGTAGCGAGGAGCCTGCGCCGCAAGGGGTTCGTCCCGGCCGTGGTCTACGGCCGCGGGCGCGAGCCGATGCCCGTTGCCGTGGATGGAAGGGCGTTTGCGTCGGCGCTGCAGACCCACGCCGGGCTCAACGTGCTCATTGATCTCGACGTGACAGGGGGCGGCGGGGCCGAGCCGGCGACGGTCATGGTCAAGGAGATCCAGCGCGACGTCTTCAAGCAACACATCATTCACGCGGACTTCCACGCGATCTCCCTGACCGAGATGATCGAGACACGCGTGCGGGTCGTGCTGCGGGGTGCTTCAAAGGGTGTCGCCGAGGGCGGGATAGTGGAGCACCACCTGCGGGACGTGCTCGTTGAGTGCATGCCGACGCTCATCCCCGAGCAGTTCGATCTGGACATCACCGAACTGGGTGTGGGGCATTCGCTGCACGCCAGCGACCTGGTGGTCCCGGGGGGCGTGACGCTGCTCACCCTGCCCGACGAGGTCATCGTGACGGTCGTCGCACCCCGCGTGCAGGAGGAGGCGGCGCCGGCGGCAGCGGTTGCAGTGGAGGGCGCGCCTGCCGCAGCGGTTCCTGAGGCGGTTCCCGAGAAGGAGTAGGCGGTTCCGCCCAGGGCGAGTCGGCCCCAGAATTTGCGCAGGGGCGCCGGGCGGCGCCCCTGCTTGCATGCAGGACGCGAGAGACCAGATGCGACTGATCGTCGGCCTGGGCAATCCTGGACGCCGGTACCGCCGCACCCGGCACAACACCGGGTGGGAGGTGCTGGAGGCGCTTGCCAGCGCCCACGGCATCTCGATTGGGACCGAGGACGGATGGGCGCAGGTGGGCCGGGGTACGATCGGCGGCCGGCGCGTGATCCTCGCCCGGCCGGAGACCTACGTGAATGTCAGCGGCACGGCCGTCGCCGATCTCCGGCGGCGCCACCGCGTGCCGGTGGAGCACCTGATGGTGATCGTGGACGACCTGGATCTTCCGGTCGGCGCGGTGCGGGTGCGGGAGAAGGGGAGCCACGGCGGGCACAACGGCCTCCGCTCGATCATCGAGGCCCTGGGCACGACGGCTTTTGCCCGCGTGCGAGTGGGCATTGGCCGGCCCCCGTCTGACGAGGATCCGGCGGAGTACGTGCTCCAGCGGCCTGCGGCCGACGAGCGCGTCCTGCTGGACGAGGCGGTTGCCCGCGCCGCTGAGGGCGTGGCGCTCTGGGTGGCCGAGGGTGTGGCCGCGGCCATGAACCGCTGCAACCCGAGGCGCCCGGCAGATGGAGTGGGTCAGGGTGCCGTCGGTCAGGGCGCGGCGAAGGAGAGTGAGGACTGATGGTGCACCGTTCCGAGGATCGTGTCCCGCCCGGGCAGCGCGTCACCGAGAAGTGGCCGGTTCTCCACTACGGCGGCGTGCCGCGGTTTGATCCTGCCAGTTGGGACTTCCGGATCTTCGGATTGGTCGAGGAGCCGGTACGGCTCTCGTACGACGAGTTCCGCGCTCTGCCCACCGCCTCGATCACCCGCGACATCCACTGCGTGACCACATGGAGCCGCCTTGGGATGACTTTCGAGGGGGTTCCCGCACGGGCCGTGCTGGGTCTTGTGAGGATCCGTCCGGAGGCGCGATTCGTCATGGTCCACGCCGAGGCAGGGTTCGAAACGAACCTGCCCCTAGAGTACCTGCTCGCCGACGATGCGCTCTTTGCCTCTCGCGCCGACGGAGCAGACCTGACCCCGGAGCACGGATGGCCCCTGCGCCTTGTGATTCCGCGCCTCTACTTCTGGAAGAGCGCCAAGTGGGTACGCGGCATCGAACTGATGGCCGAGGATCGTGCCGGGTTCTGGGAGCGTAACGGGTATCACATGCACGGCGATCCCTGGAAGGAGGAGCGCTACTCTCAGCCGTGATGAGCTTACCCCGCATGCCGGGCCGTCGCGTTGTCTGACTCCTCCACGCTGAGGCCCGCCGGAAGACGCCAGGTCTTTGCGCCGCTTCGCCAGCGCAACTTCCGGCTGCTCTGGACCGGCCTGCTGGTTTCCAACACCGGGTCGTGGATGCAGTTCACCGCGCTCGGCTTTCTGGTTGACCAGATCACGAAAGATCCCATCTACCTGGGCTTGCTGGGCCTGAGCCAGGCCGTGCCACGGCTGCTCTTTGCCTTTCTAGGCGGGGTCGCGGCCGACCGTCTCGACCGCCGCCGCACGCTGCTGTGGACCAACGGCGCCACGATGATCTCCGCGGTCCTGCTGGGGATGTTGGCGGCCTCAGGGCGCATCCAGGTGTGGCAGATCCTGGCAATCGGCGCCTTCAACTCGCTCGCCAACTCGTTTGACATGCCGGCCAGGCAGTCGCTGGTCCCGTCCCTGGTGGGCGAGCGCCAGTTGATGCAGGCGGTCAGTTTGAACACGATGGCGTTCAACGGCTCCGGTATCTTCGGCCCGTCGCTGGGCGGGGTGCTGATCGCCACGGTCGGCGTTGCAGGGTGCTTCTTCGCCAATGCCGCCAGCTACATCGCCGTGCTGACCGCGCTCTGGATGATGGATACCCCGCCGACGAACGCCGGGAAGAAGAAATCCGTGGGGGAGGACATCCGGCAGGGCATCGGGCTGCTCCTCCGGCACCGGCACGTGCTGGCGATCCTGGGGATCGTCGCGGCGGTCAGCTTCTTCGGCCGTCCCTACATCCGCCTGATGCCCACGCTGGCCCGCGAGGTGCTGCGCGTGGGCCCCTCTGGGCTGGGCCTGCTGCAAGCCGCGCCCGGAGTCGGCACCATCCTGGCGGTGTTCCTGCTGGGCTCGATTGGCGAGGCGGCGCAGAAGGGCAAGCTGCTGGTGGGGGCGGCGATGGCGACCGGCGCCATGGTGGTGCTGTTCGCGCTGTCACCGTGGTTCACCGCCTCGATGGGGCTGCTGGTGCTGGTTGGCACCGGCCAGGCAGTGGCTATGGCGGCGGCCAACACGCTGCTGCAGACGAGCGTGCAGCCCGATCAGCGCGGGCGGATCATGGGGCTCTATGGCACGGTCACCTTTGGGATGCTTTCGTTGGGCACGCTGCCGTTGGGCGCCCTGGCCAGCGTGGTGGGCGTGCCGCTGACCCTGGCGCTGGGCGGGGCGGTGGTTGTGGTCCTGGTCGGCTTGCTGGCGTTCACCTCGCCGAGGATCGCGAGCCTGTAGGCCAGGCTATCTCTCTGCCGGCCTGTGCCGGGCCACAAGCATCGCCGAGACCTGGCGCTCACCGCCACGCGGCAGGGCGCTTACGACGCGGCCGCCGATAACCAGCGTCGCGGATCCGCCGCCGTCCAGGTTCATCGCGTCGCGGGCGCCGAGCGAGCGCATAAGCGCTGCCATCTCGGCGAGATTCATGCCCGTGCTCTCCAGGCGGCCGCGCCTGCCCACCGTCCGGTCCACGGTCACGAAGAGAACCCTGCCGGTGCGCGTGATGCCGATCGCCGCCCGCGCAGCCCGCGCCTTGGCGAACCACCCGCCGAACCCTTCCCACGCGTATGGGACCTCGATTAACCCGTCGCGCACCAGGCGCGGGCCTCCCTGCAGTGCGTTCCGCAGGCCGTCCGGCTCAAGCGTCAATCGCACCGTGACCCGCTGCTCCCGCACCAGGTTGGTCAGTAGGTGCTGCTGGGAGGCCGCCGCAGCGAGCGCATAGCCATCAGTGGGGATGGCCGGGCGCCCGCTGCTGAAGGCGGCGATCCGACCGCCGCGCACCACCGTCACCAGCGCCTGGGGCGGCGTCTGAGGCCCGAACTCCGGAGTGTACAGGGCGATCCCGCCCGCGCGCGGTGGCCGGTTGATCGCCGTGATCGGGATCTCCATCCCGGTGTCGGTTACGAGCCGTCCGCTGAACTCCACCGGACCGATCCACGGTCGCCCCGCGGCATCCACTCCAAAGGCCGTGCGCCGCGGCAGGGGTGCGGAAAGGATGCGTCCGTCGAGCACGACCAGTCCCAACGGCAGGCCCGCACGCGAGTAGTAGTTCCCGTTGATGGCGGCCGCGGCCTCCAACCGGGTGGCCGCGATGCTGGTGGTCTCGGTCGCGGCGACCGCTCCACCGCCCAGCGCCGACCGGATCTCGATCCCGGGGGCGCGCGGGTCTATCGTTGCCACGTGCGCCCGCGCGCGACCTGCGCCGGTGGGGACGCGGAGTGACCGGTACGCCACGCCCTTCGGGAGCGCGACAGCCCCCTGCCAGCGTGGAAAGACCGTGATAGTAAGCCGGTCGTCGCGCGCAAAGACCTTGAACCGGGCTGGCCGCTGCAGGCCAATCGCAAGACGGGTGACCTCGGGGGTGAGCCGGCCCAGCCGGATCGAGGAGACTGCGCCTCCCCGAACGGCCACGGCGCGGTCGCCATCGTGCTGCACAGTCCACAGGTCCACGGTCACGGCGCGCTCCGAAGCGGAGGTGCGGTGGCGTACAGGCGCGGAGAGCCGTAGTATGACCGTCGTGGTCTCGCCGGCCCGATGCCAGCGGAGGTCGAGGATTCGGGCAGGAGTGCCGGCGGCGGCAGGTGGGAGGCGTCCCGCGAGCAGGAGGCCAACCGAGAGGCCCAGGACGAGCAGGCTGCGTCGCGTACAATGGCGCATAGACGGATCCAAAGAGCAACGTCGTCGGTCAGGTTGGACTACCTGCAAGCGCTTTAGGCGCCCGGTGCCGCGAATCCTGCCGGAACACGTAAGGCGGCTTCCCGGCGCCTCCACTGCGCGGGGTGGAAGTCATCTGCTAGGATAGGCATCAGCAGATCTTCGCGGGGGGTCTCATGTCCTCTCTGCCCATCAACCTGGATCTGATCCGCACCCGTTCCGCCGACATCCGGCGCGAGCTCGAGATGCTGCGCGCGCATGCGGCCCTGCCTGAGGACGCTTTCTCCGTCGACCCCGAAAAGGTCAGGGCAGCGCGGTACAGCCTGACCGTGGTGGTCGAGGCCGCCGCGGCCATCTGCAACCACCTGGTCACACGCCAGAGCCGTGTCTCGGAGAGCTACCCCGGCTGCTTCCAGTTACTGGGAGAGCTGGGGATTGTGGATGCTTCATTGGCCACCCGCCTTGCAGCCATGGCGCGGCTTCGCAACCTCCTCGTGCACGGCTACGGTCGCGTGGATGACAGGCGGCTGCATCAAGTGCTCCGCCAGGACCTGGACGACCTGGAGGCGTTCCTGGCAGCCGTGGGGATTCACGCTCTTGCTTCAGGCGGTGAGTCGCCATGAAGGAAGATTCACAGAGCGGTGCGCTGAAGCACTACGATCTTGCCGCGCCTGACCGCGAGCGCGTACTGGGCCGCGTCGCCGAGGGCCTGGCCGCGGAAGACGCCGTCCTCTTCGCCTACGTATTCGGCTCGTTCGTCGAGGGCAGGGCCTTTGGGGACGTTGACGTGGCCGTCTTCCTGGACCTGGAACGCTGCCCAAGTGGCGACCTGCTGCCCCTCCATCTCGATCTCGCCGGCCGCCTGGAGGCGGCGGCGGGCTTGCCGGTTGACGCGGTGTTGCTTAACGACGCTCAGCTCGGCCTGCGCTTGGCCGCGGTGCGCGGCCGCGTGGTTCACTCGCGGGACGAGGCCCGGCGCCTGGCTTTCGTAGAGGACACATGTATGCAGGCCATGGACATGGCTTACCTGCTGCGCGAGTCGCTGCGGGACCTGCTGGCCCCCGGGGCCTGACCGTCCGTCCGCCGGCCGAGCCTACCGGAAGACGGCGCGAATCGCTTCTCCCGCGCGCACGTCGCGGCGGAACCCCTGCGGGTCCTTGACCACCTTCCCGCTGATCAGCACGTACTCGATGCCCTCGGCGAACTGGTTGGGCCGTTCCACCGTGGCCCGGTCGCGCACCCGCGCGGGGGCGAAGATGACGATGTCAGCGTCGGCGCCAGCTTGGAGACGCCCCTTGCGGCGCAATGCAGGCGCCTGAGCCTGCAGCCGCCGGGCTGGCATGATCGTCATCTTCGTTAGGGCTTCCATCAGGGTCAGCACCTGCCGGTCCCGCGCGTACAGTGCGAGGGTGCGGGTGAACGTGCCGGCGGCCCGGGGATGGTTGTTGTTTCCCGGCTCCAGGATGGCGTCGCTGCCGATCATCACGAAAGGCGAACGCAGCGCGGCCACAACGTCCTCCTCGGGAATGGCGTAGGCCACCGCCACCCTTCGGGTCTTGCGGTACCGCTGGAAGCTCTCGGCTGTCAGGCGCTCGCTGGTCCCCGCGATCTGGAGATCCCCGTAGGAGATGCGGAACCGCTTCTGCCAGCCAGGGTCGAAGCGGGCCGAGTTCAGGAAGGTGGCCCAGAAGGCATAGGGGTAGGCGTCAGCGGTGATGTCCAGCCCCTCCTTCCGGGCGGCGTCGAGGAGTTGCAGGGATTCGGCCATTGAGAACGTGCCGCCGGTGCTGTTGATGTGCCCGATGTGCGCCGCGGCGCCGGTCTTGCGGGCGGCGACAATGACCTCGTTCAGGGCCTCCAGGTTCGTCCCGGGCGGGGTCATGTCGGAGTAGCGCACGTGGAACACGACCGGCACGTTGTACCGCGCGGCCACCCGCATCATGGCCTCGATCTCGGCGGTGCTGGTTCCCGGAGCGTACTCCGGGCTCATGGCGATCCCCAGCGCGCCGTCTCCTAGGGCCTTCTCGGCCAGGGCGGCCAGGCGCGCGACCTGCTCCGCGGCGGCAGGGCGATAGCGCCCCACGCCCACGCGGGTTCTGGCTGCCTCGTAGTGGAAGGCGCCGCCGAAGTGCACGGGCGGCCGCTGCTTCTCGTGGATCCGGTACCAGGCAGCCATGTCACCCTGCGTTCCCTCGGCGCCGTGCATGGACAGGTTGGTGGTCACGCCGTCGGCGATCTTGTACCAGACGCCGTAGCCGTTCGGGTTGTAGGAGAGGATGTCAATGAAGCCAGGCGCCACTACAAGGCCGGCAGCGTCAATCTCCACCCGCCCCCGGATAGGATCGCGGGAGATGACGGCGATGGTCTTGCCCCGGATGCCCACCGAGACCCCGGCTGAGTCGAGCCCTGTCTCCGGGTCCATGGCGCGCCCGTTGCGGATGACGATGTCATGTGCGGCGGTCCCGACCGGCTGGGCCGTGGCCCCGCCTACAGACAACAGGCACAGCAGGATCG
>CAYLKW010000005.1:4138-7451 GCA_964384245.1 uncultured bacterium | reverse complement strand
TCGAACAGCACCCGTGATGTCACCGTGGGGTCTTCGTGGCCAGACCGCGCCGCAACAGGATCGTGACAGTCCGCGACGCCTGTCTTTCCTCCACGGTGACGACGTAGAAGTGCCTGCGCTTGGCGTCGGCCAGGAACCGGTTGTACACTCGGCCCGCGCTCTTGGGCGTCTCGCTCTCGAAGGTGGACGTCCACCCGCTGATTGCCACCTTTGCGTAGAACTCGCGCACCTGCTCGTAGGGCGCGGCGCTGCGCAGCTCGATCTGTTCCCACTTCGATCGGGGAAACCCATACGCCTCGCCCACGGATGACGCCTTGCCGACGTGCGTGGATCCCGGGTAGTAGGGCAGATCACCCAGCCGGTCGCTGCGGCCGCACGCGGCGATCAGGAGCAGGGCGGGGGCCAAGAGCAAGGCGAGCACCAGTGCGAGGACCGGGGTCTGGCGCTTCATAGGGCGCACTCCTGATCCGGCCTCAGACCGGGATGTCGAGTATCTGAAGCTGCAGCCTGCCGTCGGGCGTCACCCTTTTGGTGGTCCACGGCGGAGACCATACGAACCTAACGGTAGCTTGCTTAGCGCCGGCGGCAAGCATCTTCTCCTCGATCTCCGCGGCGATCTGCGGGCCGAGGGGGCACCCCGGCGCGGTCAGCGTCATCTTGATGGCGATGCTGCCGTCGTCCAGATGGAGGTCATAGATCAGCCCGAGATCCCAGACGTTCACCGGGATCTCGGGGTCGAAGACGGTCTTGAGCACCTCGACGGCCTGCTCGCGGGTAATCGGCTCGTCCATCGCGAATATCGTATCGCCCCCCGGAGGGGCAGTCAAACGCGGGGAGGGGACGGCTGACGCATGCGACGGATCAGGCTGGCACTGTGGATTGCCATCGCCGCTTTCCTCGTGGTGGGGCCGGCGATCGCGCGCTGGTACACCGACTGGCTCTGGTTCGCCGAGGTCGGCTACCTGCGAGTGTTCTGGGTTCCGTTCCTGTCGCGGGTCGCGCTGACGCTCGCGGTGGCGGCCGCGGTGTGGTTGCTGGCGTTCGTCAACATCCGGCCCGCGTTCGCGGCCTTGGGGGACAGGCGCGTCCGGTGGTGGCGGTGGGTCCTGGTCGCGGTCGCGGTGCTGGCCGGCCTTTCGGCCTCAGGCGAGTGGGTGGCCGTTCAGCAGTTCCTGCACGCCCGGCCGTTCGGCGAGACCGACCCGCTCTTCGGCCGCGACGTGGGCTTCTACGTCTTCCGCCTGCCCGTCTACCGCATGCTGGCCGATGGTCTGTTCGGGTGGCTCGTGGTCATCACCGCCGCCGTAGCGCTAGGGTACGGCGCGGTCCACGGCCGGCTGATGCTGCGCGGGGTGTGGACGGCGCCATCACGTGTGCGCGCGCACCTCTCGGCGCTGCTGGGAGCGGCAGTGCTGGCGCGCGGGTTCGGGTTCTGGCTGGATGCCTTCGATCTCCTCTACTCGTCGCGTGGGCCGGTCCTCGGCGCCGCGTTTACCGACGTCCACGCGGTACTGCCGGCGCTGCGCGTGCTGACCGTGCTCTTCGCGGCGTGCGGGTTGCTGCTGATCGCCAACGCCTGGCTGCGCACGGTGCGCCTGGCGATCTGGACGGTTGCGCTGATCGTCGTGGCCTGGGCCGGGGGTCTGGGGGTGTACCCGGGCCTGGTGCAGGCGCTGCGCGTGCGTCCCAGCGAGCTGACCGCCGAGACGCCGTTCATCCGGCACGCCATTGCGGGCACGCTGCGAGGTTTCGGTCTTGACCGGGTGCGGGAGCGCGAGTTCCGCACCGCGCCGCTCGACGCCGCGGCGATGGCCCGCAACCGCGCCACCGTGGAGAACGTGCGCCTGTGGGACTACCGGCCTCTGCTGCGAGCCTACGGGCAGTTGCAGACGCTGCGGCAGTACTACACCTTCTCCGACGTGGACATAGACCGCTACACGATCGGCGGCGCACAGCGACAGGTCATGCTTGCCGCGCGCGAGATGGCAACCAACCGCCTGGCTCCGCAGGCCCGAACCTGGATCAACCAGCACCTGGTCTTCACGCACGGCTACGGCCTGGTGATGACACCGGTCAACCGCGTCACCGAGGAGGGGATGCCCGAGTTCCTCCTAAAGGACATCCCACCCGAGGCGATCCCGGGTATGGAGGTTGCGCGGCCTGAGATCTACTTCGGTGAGTTGACCACGGACTACGTGGTCGTAAACACCAAGGTTCGCGAGCTGGACTACCCGCGCGGGGACGAGAACGTATATACGCACTATGCCGGGAAGGGAGGGATCCGGCTCGGCTACCTGGCGCGCTTGGCCCTGGCCTACCGGTTTGGGGACGCCAAGCTGCTGCTGTCCTCCGACATCGGCCGGGACAGCCGGCTGCTCTTCGCCCGTCAGATCACCACCCGCGTGGGAAGGATCGCGCCGTTCCTCCGCTACGACCGCGATCCCTACCTGGTGCTCGCCGACGGCCGGCTCTTCTGGATAATGGACGCCTACACCACGACCGACCGCTACCCGTACGCGACACGGTACGGCGACGTCAACTACATGCGCAACAGCGTCAAGGTCGTGGTGGACGCCTACGACGGCGCTGTGACCTTCTACCAGATGATCCCGGACGAGCCGATCACCCGCACCCTGGCCGCGATCTTCCCGGATCTGTTCCGGCCGGCGACGCAGATGCCGCCAGCCCTTGCCGCTCACCTGCGCTATCCCGTGGACCTGTTCGAGCTCCAAGCGCAAGTCTATGCCACGTTTCACATGCGCGACCCACAGGTCTTCTACAACAAGGAGGATGTTTGGGCGATCCCGCGCGAGCTGCTCGGCAGGGAGGCAGTGCAGGTCGAGCCCTACTACGTGACGATGCGGCTGGCCGAGGGCACCGCGCCCGAGTTTGTGCTCATGCTGCCAATGGCTCCTTCCGGTCGGGACAACATGATCGCCTGGATGGCCGCGCGCAACGACCCGCCGCACTATGGCGAGCTGATCGTCTACCGATTCCCCAAGGCGCGCATCGTCTTCGGGCCCATGCAGGTCGAGGCCCGGATAGACCAAGACCCTTTCATTTCCCAGCAGTTGACCCTTTGGAACCAACTGGGATCGCAGGTGATCCGCGGCAACCTGCTGGTTATTCCGATCGAGGACGGCCTGCTCTACGTTGAGCCGCTGTTCCTCCAGGCGGAACGGAGCCAGATGCCCGAACTGAAGCGGGTGATCGTCGCCAGCGGCCCAAGGATTGTAATGGCGCCCACGTTTGAGGCCGCGCTGGCCGCGCTGTTCGGCGGTCCGTTGCCGGGCAGGCCGGTTCCCGCCGCGCC
>CAYLKW010000005.1:0-4038 GCA_964384245.1 uncultured bacterium | reverse complement strand
CGCTGGCCGCGCTGTTCGGCGGTCCGTTGCCGGGCAGGCCGGTTCCCGCCGCGCCAGCCCCTGCCGCGCCGCCAGGATCACCTGGGAGCGAGGTTAGGGCTCTGACCGAGGAGGCCCTGGCGACATACCGCAGGGCGCAGGAGCGCCTGCGCGCCGGCGACCTGGGCGGCTACGGCCAGGAGATCGAGCGGCTGGGGCAGATACTGGAGCGGCTGCGCGCGGCCACGCAGGGGAGGTAGAATGGACGCATGACGCGGACCGCCTGCGCCGCCCTCCTGCTGCTGTTGCTTCCTGCGGCCGGTGCCGCACAGCCGCTCGGTGTCTGGCCGATCGTGCCCGGCGAAGGGATCGGCCCGGTCAAGATCGGCATGACCCTACCCCAGGTCAGGAGCCTGAGCGCCCGCCTGCCCTGCGAGATAGCCGTGGCCTACACCGGCGGCCGCGCCAGCCGTCTCGAGACCAACTGCGGGGTCGCCTATCAGACGCCAGAGGGGATTACGGTCGGCCTGGACGGTTCCCGGATCTGGTGGGTTCACGGCGAACCGGACCAGACGGTGCCGAGCAACTTCGCGGGCACGCGCGCCGACTGGCTGCTCTACCGCGGGGCAGGGATAGGGTTCCGTCTGATCTACGCCGAGGGAGGCACCCTGATCCAGGCGATCGCGATCTTCAAGGGCACGGGCGTGCCCGCGGTCAGGCGGCCGCCAGGGGCGCCAGTTGCGCCGCCTATTCCTCTTCCGGTGCTGGGCGACTAGCCAGGAGGACGATCATGGTGCTCACGGAGCTACAGCAGAGTCTGCGCGACGAGGTTCGGGCCTTCGTGCGCGACGACGTGCCCAGGCAACTCATCCTGGACATGGACGCCGAGCGCGTCCACTATCCCCGGAGCTTCCTGGAGGCGGCGGCACGGAGGCGCCTGCTGGGGTTGCGCTTTCCGGAGGAACATCAGGGGCGCGGTCTGGGATGGACGGAAGAGGTAGTGGCGCTGGAAGAGATGGGCGTCCTGGGCAACTCGCTGGCCTGCCTCTACTCGCTCGTCAGCATAGTGGGAGAGGCACTGAACGTCTTCGGCACACCCGAGCAGAAGGTGCGCTGGCTGCGCCCTGCCATCGAGGCCCGAATGACGGTGGCCGAGGCGCTGACGGAGCCCCGGGGCGGCTCCGACTTCTTCGGCACCACGACCATCGCGCGACGTGATGGAGAGGCCTACGTTCTCAACGGCCAGAAGCGCTTCATAGTCGGCGCCGAGGGCGCAGACTATTTCCTGGTGTACGCTCGCACTCGCGACGATGCTCCTGGCGCCCAGTCTATTACCGCTTTCATTGTCGAACGAGGCCCCGGCGTTGAAGTTCAGCACGTCTATGGCCTGATGGGTACGCGCGGCGGTGGCGCCGGTCGCGTCTACTTCCGGGATGCCGTCGTCCCCGCTGAGAACATCATCGGAAGCGAGAACCGAGGAGCGGACATCTTCTACCAGATGATGATCCCGGAGCGCCTGACCAGTGCTGCCGGCGCACTGGGCACCGCCAGGGCAGCACTGGAGATCGCAGCTCGCTACAGCGATCGGCGGAAGGCTTTCGGGCAGAAGATCCGCGCCTTCGAGGGCGTGAGTTTCAAGGTGGCCGACAGCATCACCCTCCTGGACGCGGCCCGGGCACTGGTCCACACGGTCGCCCACGCCGTTGACGCTGGAGGGGAGGCCGGTCGCGTCCGCAGGTTGGTATCCGAGGCCAAGAAGTTCTCCACCGAGACAGCCTGGGAGATCGTCAACCACGCCATGCAGATCATGGGCGGCATCGGCTATACCAATGTTTATCCCATCGAACGGTTGCTGCGGGACTCGCGCCTGGCCCTGATCTGGACGGGTACCAGCGAGATCATGAACCTGATCATTCAGCACGAGTACTACAAGGAGCTAGGGTTGCCCCACTCCGAACGCGACGTCGAGGCCGACGCCGCGCACGCGGACCGGGAGGAGGAGAAGGTCTACGAGTAGCTGGCCATCCGCACCGTGTGCCGCTCGACGCGCTCGGGCACGATGTGCACGCCCAGCCCGACGCCGGTCGGCACCGTGATCGTCCCATCAGGGTTCAGCGTGACCGGTGGATCAATCAGATCTTCCTCGAAGTAGCGGTCGCTGGCCGAGAGGTCGGCCGGAAGGGTGAAGTTTGGCAGCGAGGTGAGCGCCAGATTGGCCGCCCGGCCGATGCCTGTCTCCAGCATCCCACCGCACCATACCGGCACGCCCTGCGCCCGGCAGAGGTCGTGGATGGCCACGGCCGCGCCCAGGCCGCCGGTCCGCGCCTGCTTGATGTTGATCACCCGGCACGCTCCCAACTCGAGGGCTGCCCGGGCCGCGCGCTCGTGCACGATGGACTCGTCCAGACAGATCGGCGTGCGGATCTGGGCCTGCAGCTTGGCGTGGTCCACCAGGTCGTCCTCCTCGAGCGGCTGCTCGATCAGCAGCAACCCGTATGCGTCCATCGCCCGGAAGGTGTCCGCGTCGGCCAGGCTGTACGCGGAGTTGGCGTCCACTTGGAGCAGGATCTCGCCGAACCGCTCGCGGATCAGACGCACGGCTTCGAGGTCCCAGCCCGGCTTGATCTTGATCTTGATGCGCCGGTATCCCCGGCCCAGGTAGTCGGCCACGCGCGAGAGCAGATCGTCCAGCGTGGGCTCGATGCCCAAACTTACCCCCACGGCCACGGCGTTCCGTTCGCCGCCCAGCAGCCGCGAGAGCGGCTGCCCCTGCCGTTGCGCCGCGATGTCCCAGAGCGCGGCCTCCAGCCCGGCCTTGGCCATGTGGTGGCGGCGGATGTGGGCCACGCCCGCTGCAAACGCCTGCGGCGTGGGGACCGGCTGTCCAAGCAGCGGCGGTATCAGGAACCTCTCCAACACCGACCAGGCGGTGTCCGCGGTCTCCTCGTTGTAGAGCGGCGCGATGCCGGCCGGGGTCTCGCCCCAACCCTCCAGGCCGCCTGCCTGCACGCGCACCAGCAGGCAGACCTTGTCCTCCTCGCGCCCAAACGAGGTCTCAAACGGCGCGCGCAGCTTCATCTCGATCTGGCGCAGTTCAACTGCCTCTATCCTCATGGCTCCTCCTTGTTGGTCTCTCGTGAAAGCACGTACTCACCCCTGAGCCGTTCTCCGCGGTGCAGCAGGAAGTCCACCGCCCGGTACCCGCGACCGAAGTAGTGAAGGAACGCTTCCCGGCTGGCCACCCGCCACGCGTGAGCCATTCCCAGGTCCCGCGCGCGAATAGCCGGGAAGTCGGTGGGAATCTCCAGGAGGACCGCCGGCGCGTCGAGGCCCAGCGCCGGATCGCCCGGTGCCGCTCTTGTCGGATCTGCCTCCAGCACGTGCGGCGCCCCTGGCCAGGCCCGGTCGGCCGGGCGCCCCTCGGCCGCCGCGGCTACCCGCGGCGAGCGCAACTCCCAGTCCACCTCGATCCGGTCGCTCTCCACCCCGCGGTTCAACTCGTCGGGCATGTCGCCGTAGTAGTTGACGTGATAGCGGCAGGCGGTGGCTCCCAACTTGTGCATGTTGAACCGCGCGTTCACGCTCTGCAGCGGGTCGTACGTCCAGACGGCGCGGCCGTATCCCATCGCCAGCGCGGCCTCGCGCTGGGCGCACTTCAGCCGGAACCCTACCTCCTGCAACTGCCTGCCGCCCAGCACGCCGGCCATGTGCGAGTAGAAGAGCGGCTGGCCGTTGCGCCATCCGGCAAAGCCGTAGCAGAAGCCGACAAAGGCGCCGTCAGGAGCGACCGCAGCGATCACCGCGCCGCCGGCGCCGGACGCTGCCTGCAACTGGTGCACCGGCACAACGTCGCGCTCGGGCATCCCCCAGATCTCAATCTGGAGCGCCTCGATGCGCCGGAACGACTCAATGTCCTTGACCGTCTTGATGACGATGTCTGTCATTTCCGTTTCACAGAGGAGAGGGGTTCGCCACGGGCGGCCAGAACTCTTCCTGTAACTCTCATGAATACACTCCGCGCACACGCCGCCGCTCACCTGACCGAGCACATTGATCTCC
>CAYLKW010000004.1:18135-29981 GCA_964384245.1 uncultured bacterium | reverse complement strand
ACGCGTGGAGGAACTGACGCTAGTGAGGGGCCTCCTGCGGCGCAGGTCGGTTCACTCTGTTCCTTGACACCCCAAAATCCACGATGCTACGCTGAATCCGGTCGCTGGCACTCCGGGCGGAGGAGTGCCAGCCGCTGGTGGACCGATGCTGAAGCTCGATGCACGCAGGCGTATCCTGCTCCGTACGGTCGTAGAGGAGCACGTCCGCACCGCTGAGCCGGTGGGTTCGGAACACGCCGCGCTCCGGGGGCGGCTGCAGGTGAGCCCTGCCACGATCCGCAGCGCGTTGGCCAGCATGGAAGAACTGGGCTTGCTCACCCATCCGCACACCTCTGCCGGCAGAATCCCCACGGACCGGGGATACCGAGCATACGTGGACATGTTGCCAAAGGCCGACCCGGCCAGCAGCTCGGCGCGCCAGAAGATGCGCCGCCGGCTGGGCGATCCGGCCGAGGAGCCCGGCGATGTGGCCAACGAGGCCGCGCGCGTGCTCTCCGGAATGACCGGGTACGCTTCGGTCGTGGCGGCGCCAGCCCTGCAGGAACAGACCTTCAGCTCGTTGCACCTGGTGCCGATGGGCGAACGGCGCGCGCTTGCGGTGATTGCCACGGACTCCGGCGCCCTGCAAGGGCGTTCAGTTGAGCTCCCCGAGGGAGTTGTGCCCGACGATCTGGAGCACCTGTCGCGGGCAATCACCCACTGGCTGCGTGGTTCCCGCGTGGGAGATCTGACCCACCAGCGTCTGGAGCAGGTTCTCGGCGAGGCCTCTTATCACCACCGCTGGCTCGAGGAGGTCAAGGCCTGGTTGTGTCGAGGTCTCGCGCGGGGGGTGCGGCCGCAGATCCGGGTCGCGGGTGCCCGTCACCTCCTGGCGGAGCCGGAGTTCAAGAGCCCGGACCGGGCGACCCGGCTGTTCGAGGTCCTTGAGAACGAATCGGTGCTGGACGGCGTGCTGGCCGCGGTGCCCGAGGAAGGAGTTTGGATCCTCATCGGCGAGGAGAACCCGCACGAGCAACTGCGCTCCTGCAGCCTGGTCATGGCAGCCTACCGTGCGGGCGACCGGCGGGGCGGCACCGTTGGCATCCTCGGGCCTACCAGGATGCGCTACCGCAGCGCCGTCACCGCGGTGCGATGCGTTGCGGAGAGCCTCAGCCAGGCCATGAGGTCGTCGGCCTAAGGCTTCGGCCTTCGTCCAGCCGACACAACCGCGCATATGGCTTCCAGAGATTCCACAGACCTCTACGAGATCCTCGGCGTTGACCGCCGGGCCACGCAGGAAGAGATCAAGCAGGTCTACCGCCGGCTCGCGCGCGAGACCCATCCGGACGTCCGGCGCGACGACCCCCATGCCACGGAACGCTTCAAGGACGTGAACGAAGCCTACGCGGTGCTGAGCGACCCGGTCAAGCGCAGCCAGTACGATCGGTTTGGTCAGGTTGGGTCAGAGACCGGTCCATTCGGCGGTGCGGCCGGTCCCTTTGAGGACTTGTTCGAGATGTTCTTCGGCGGCCGCGGCAGGCCGGCCAGGGCTGAGAGGGAAGGGCCTCAGCGGGGTTCGGACATGCGCTACGACCTCGAGGTGACCCTGGATGAGGTTGCCGCAGGCGTGGAGCGACGCATCACCGTGGATCGGCTCGAGACCTGTCCTGTCTGCTTCGGGACCGGGGCGGAGCAGGGATCGAATCCAGAGCGCTGTCCGTCCTGCCAGGGGACCGGGGAGGTCCGCCACGCGCAGCGCACGGTCTTCGGGCATCTCACGCAGGTCATGCCCTGTGGCCAGTGCGGAGGGACGGGCACCTACATCGCCCGTCCGTGCGCGCGCTGTCGCGGCGCGGGCCAGTCAGAGGCCAGGCGAGAGATCACCGTTACCATTCCTGCCGGCGTGGAGGACGGCATGCACCTGCGCCTGGCCGGCGAGGGTGAAGCCGGCGTGCGCGGGGGCGGCCGCGGCGATCTATTCGTCGTTATTCACGTTGCGCCGCACCCGGTGTTCGCACGCCGCGGGCGTGACCTCTACCGGGATCTGGAACTCACGATGACGCAGGCCGCGCTGGGTGACGAGGTGGAGTTTCCAGGCCTCGACGGCACGGTTTCGGTGGCGGTGCCGGCTGGTACGCAGCCGGGCGCGACGATCTCGGTGCGGGGCAAGGGACTGCCTGACCTGCGCGGCGGCCGTGGCAGCCTGCACCTGACGGCCCGGATCGCCATTCCGACGCGGTTGACGCGCGAGCAGCGGGCGTTGCTGGAGGAGCTCGCGCGCCTGGGCGGCGAGCGGCAACAGGGGGACCAGAAGCAGCCGGGCAGGCGGAAGCCGATTCTCAAGAAGATGAAGGATTTGCTCAAGTAGGTCTGGCCGGCAGGCCACGGCCATGCGCTGGATCGAGATCTCCGTGGACGTTCCGCCCCAGGATTCTGAGACGGCAGGCGACTGCCTGCTGCGCCACTGCCCGGCCGGGTTTTCCGAGAGCGCTGGGAGCGGCCGCTTTCGGCGGGTGCTGCGCGCCTACTTGCCATCAACTAGAGCAGGTCGGATCGCCCTCTCTCACCTCAGGCGCTCGCTCACGCGCGCGGCGGCCTCCAGCAGTATCGGCCTGCGCGTTATAGGCGACACGGGTTGGGTCAGCGCGTGGCGGGCGCACGCGAAGCCCGTGCATGTCGGCCGCCTCACGGTGCATCCTACATGGATGCGGCCGAGGGTGGGCCCTGGGCAGGCGTTGGTCCGGCTCGACGCAGGGCAGGCCTTCGGCAGCGGCGAGCACCCTTCAACCCAACTCTGCCTGGCCGCCGTGGAGCGCTACGTGCGGGGCGGAGAGACGGTGCTCGATCTCGGCACCGGTTCGGGGATCCTGGCCATCGCGGCCGCGCGCCTGGGCGCGCGACGCGTGCTGGCGATAGACGACGACGGCGTCGCCGCATCCGTGGCCCGCGCCAACGCTCGCGCCAATGGCGTTCTGCGCAGGGTTACGGTTCGGCGCGCGCAGGGCCTGAGCCGCGTGCGCCTGCGCGCGGACCTGATCGTGGCGAATCTCACCCCGGAGATCCTTGCCGGTATCCTTCCACACGTAGGGCGGTGCCTGGCTCCCGGGGGCCGGTTCGTGGGGAGCGGCTTCGGCCCTGCGCGCGCCTCCGAGGTTGCGCGGCTAGTCGAAGCGTCAGGGCTGCGCGTCGTTGGGACAGAGGCGCGGCGCGGCTGGCGCGCCGTGCACGCAGTGCCAGGACGACCTTGACGCGCCGCCGCTTCTACGCCGCGCCGCCGGCACTCGATCAAGAGTCCTTCCTGTTCGCGCAACGCGAAGCCCACCACATCGCAAGGGTTCTGAGGCTGCGGCCCGGCACACGGCTGGTCGTCTTCGACGGCCTTCGCGAGGCCGAGGTGGAGCTCACCGAGGTCGGCCCCTCGGGCGTTACCGCCCGGCGCACCGGACCATCGTCCATCTCGCGGCGGCCTGTGGAGATTGCGCTGATCCAGGGCACACCGCGCGGCGCCAAGATGGATCTCGTCGTGCGGATGGGCACCGAGATAGGACTCTCCGCGATCCACCCAGTTCTGACCGACCGGACCGTGGTTGAACCCGGTGCGGGCCGCGTGGACCGCTGGCGCCGGGTGGCTCAAGAGGCGGCCAGGCAGTGCGGGCGGGGCGACAGCCCACAGATCCACGCGCCCGCGCGGCTTGAGGAGGCGCTGGCGGCCCTTGGTCCGGTGGACCTGTTCGTTGTGCCCTGGGAGAACGAGGCCCGCCCGATCGGAGAGGTTGTGGCGGCGCGCCCGTTCCTGACGGCCGCCATCCTGATCGGGCCCGAGGGAGGGCTCACGGAGGGGGATGTGGCCGCGGCCCGTGCCGCCGGCGGGCAGCCGGTTTCGCTCGGCGCGCTGGTCCTGCGCACCGAGACCGCCGGATTGGTGGCGACCGCCATGCTGCTCTACGAGCGTCTGCTCCGCCCCCAGGCCTGACCCCGCGCGATAGCCCAGGCGCCACCCCCGAATCCCTAGGAAAGAGGTGTTGCACTTTCATGCACTTCGCTGTATAAAGACCTCATGGAGACACGGGTCAGCATCATCGGCGCATCCGGATACGGTGGCGGAGAGCTAGTCCGCCTCCTGGTCGGCCATCCAGGCGTCACGCTCGTCCACATGACGGCGGAGAGCCGCAAGTCAGAGGCGTACGGCGAGGTCTTTGCCAACCTGCGCGGTTTCGTACCGCACGTGACGGAGGAGGCGGATCTCGATGCCATAGCCGCCGATTCCGACGTCGTCTTCATAGCCCTGCCCAACGGGATCGCCATGACAATGGTCCCCAAGCTGGGCCCGCGCATGAAGGTGGTTGACCTTGGCGCCGATTTCAGGTTCCACGATCCGGCCACCTATGCGAGGTGGTACAAGGCCGCCCACGCGTGTCCGGAGTTGCTCACAGAGGCGGCCTACGGCCAGCCAGAGCTGCACCGCGACCGCATCAGAGCCTCGCGCATTGTTGGCAATCCTGGCTGCTACCCGACCGCGGCGCTGATCGCGATAGCGCCTTTCCTGAAGGCCGGCGCTGTGCTCTCCGAGGGCATTATCGTCGACGCGAAGTCGGGCGTCTCAGGCGCCGGTCGCGGCGCGTCGCTGGGCACGCACTTCAGTGAGGTCAATGAGAACGTCAAGCCCTACAACGTCGTGGGTCACAGGCACACGCCGGAGATCGAGCAGGAACTCTCTGGGGTCGCCGGCGCTCCTGTGGCAGTGGTGTTCACCCCGCACCTCATCCCCATGACCAGGGGGATCCTAGCCACGGTCTACATGCGGCCCGCCCGCGCTCTGACCACCGCGGAGGCCGAGCAGATCCTCGTCGACGCCTACGCCTCCGAGCCGTTCGTGCGGGTTCTGCAGGGCGGGCTTCCGGAGACCAAGGCCACCTACGGGTCGAACTACTGCGACGTCGCGGTGCGCGTGGACTCACACGCCGGCGTGGTCATCGCGATGGCAGCGCTCGACAATCTGGTCAAGGGCGCGGCCGGCCAGGCGATCCAGAACATGAACCTGATGTGTGGGTTCCCCGAACACGAAGGGCTTCGGGAACCGCCACTTTATCCCTGACCCTTTGGAAGGACATCCAGGGCCGGCGCCAGCGCGGTCGGCAACAGGAGTGTGAGGACCATGCAGGATGGAACCGTGACCAGCCCCCGCGGGTATCGCGCGGCAGGTATTCACTGCGGTCTCAAGGTTAGCCAGCCCGATCTGGCGCTGGTGGTCTCGGATCTCCCCGCGACCGCGGCTGGAACGTTCACCACGAACAAGATGCGGTCGGCGCCGGTCGTCCTGAGCGAGTCGAGGCTCGCGTCAGGCCGCGCGCAGGCGGTGCTGGTGAACAGTGGCAACTCCAACGCCTGCACCGGTGCCCAGGGTGACGCTGACGCGCGGGCGATGACCGCGGCCGCGGCCGCGGCGCTGGGTATGCCCGAGGATATGGTGGTGGTGGCCAGCACCGGGGTCATCGGCCGTCCGCTCCCGGTGGAGCGCATCACCGCGGGCATCCCGGCACTGGTGGCGGCGCTGGGCTCCGACGGCATGGCCGCGGCCCGTGCGATCATGACGACCGACGCGTTCCCCAAGACCGCGGCCGTTCAGGTTGATATGGGTGATGGCGTGGTGACGATCGGCGGCATTGCGAAGGGCGCTGGAATGATCCATCCCAACATGGCAACGATGATCGCCATCATGACCACCGATGCCCCGGTCGAGGCGGCCCCCCTACGGGCCGCGCTGCGGAACGCCGTGGGCCGGTCCTTCAACTGCATCAGCGTGGACGGCGACACCAGCACGAGCGACAGCGTCTTCCTGCTCGCCAACGGCGCCGTCGGCGTGGCTCCGATCGCCGAGGGCGGCCCGCGCTACGAGGCGTTCCTGGCCGGCCTCACCGAGGTGGCCGGCCGGCTCGCCCGGCTGATCGTCAAGGATGGCGAGGGAACGACGAGGGTAGTGGAGGTGGCGGTGCGGGGCGCGGCCTCCGACGCCGACGCCCGCCGAGCAGCGGGCGCCGTGATGACCTCACCCCTGGTCAAGACCGCGTTCCACGGCGGAGAACTCAACTGGGGGCGGATCTCCGCGGCCCTGGGCCGGAGCGGCGCGGAGGTTGCACCCGACCGGGTGGCCATCGCCATCGGCGACGTGTGGGTCGTGCGCGAAGGAGTGGGGATTCCCGCGGCCTACCCCGAGGCCGAATCCGGCGTGAAGGCGCCCGAGGTCCGCGTGACGATCGAGCTCGGCCTGGGAGAAGGCGTCTTCGTGGGCTGGACCTGCGATCTGTCCGAAACCTACGTGAAGATCAACAGCGGGTACCTGTCGTGAACGACAAGGAGGAAGAATAGCCGATGCCAGTTGCTGACCCAACAGCAGAGGGAAACATGCTCGCCTCAGGGCTGCGCTATGCCGCTGCCTGGCGCGGCAGGACCGTCGTCGTGAAGTACGGGGGCAGCGTGCTCAACGCTGGCGATGCCGGCACCGTTGTGGGGGACCTGGTGCTCCTGAAGGGCGCTGGCGTCAACCCGGTGCTGGTGCACGGCGGAGGGCCTGAGATCACGCGGATGCTTGACCGGCTGGGAAAGGAAACGCGGTTCGTCCAGGGGCTGCGCGTCACCGACGAGGAGACCATGGAGATCGTCGAGATGGTTCTGGCCGGGCGCGCCAACAAGGCGCTGGTCACAATGATCTCCAACTCCGGCGGCAGCGCGGTTGGGCTGTCGGGTAAGGATGCCGGACTCCTGCAAGCGTGCCGGCTCAAGGCGCCGGAGGGCCTCGGATTCGTTGGCGAGGTGGTCGGTGTTAGCGGGGCGATCATCCAGACGATCAGCGACGCCGGGCACATCCCGGTTGTCGCCTCGGTTGGCGTCGGCGAGGGCGGTGAGAGTCTCAACCTGAACGCCGACCACGCGGCCGGCGCGCTGGCCGCGGCGCTGGGCGCGAGCAAGCTGGTGATTCTGACCGACGTGCCCGGCGTGATGCGCACCGGTCCAGGCGAGCCAACGATGCTTTCCACCCTGACGGTAGCCGAGGTCCAGCAGTTGATGGCCGACGGCACGATCTCGCGCGGCATGATCCCGAAGGTGGAGGCCTGCCTGAACGCCCTGGCCCGTGGGGTGCCCAGCGCTCACATCATCGGAACCAGCGTGCCGCACGCGCTCCTGATCGAGTTGTTCACCGAGGCAGGGATCGGCACGATGATCACGACGCAGGCAGGGTGAGGGATGACCACGGAACAGACGATCGCCTTGACGCAGCAGTACTTGATGCCAACCTACCGTCGCGCACCCGTGGCCTTTTCCCACGGCGAGGGCGTCTGGCTGGTGGACCTGGAGGGCAAGCGCTATCTGGACTTCATCGCCGGGATTGCGGTCAGCGCGTTGGGTCACGCCCACCCGGTTCTGGTGGCCGCGATCCAAGCCCAGGCTGCCCGGATGCTGCACGTGTCAAACCTGTACCACATCGCCGAGCAGGCGAGGCTGGCGCAGTGGCTGGTGGAGCACTCGGCCTGCGATCGAGCCTTCTTCTGCAACAGCGGGGCCGAAGCCAACGAGGCGGCGATCAAGCTGTCGCGGAAGTGGGGAAGGCGCGATGGCGCGAACCGCCATGAGATCATCGTGGCCCACCAGTCCTTCCACGGACGCACCATGGCCACGCTGGCGGCGACTATGCAGCCGAAGTACCAGGAGGCGTTCAGCCCTCTCCCGCCGGGATTTGTGCCCGTGCCGTTCAACGACTTGGAGGCCGCCCGGGCAGCGGTCACCGACCACACCTGCGCGGTACTGCTAGAGCCGATCCAGGGCGAGAGCGGGATTCAGCCCGCAACCCACGAGTACCTCACCGGCGTGCGCGGCCTGTGCGACGAGCGCGGGCTGCTGCTCATGCTCGACGAGGTGCAGACCGGGATAGGTCGTACGGGAACCCTCTTCGCCTATGAACAGTACGGCATCGTCCCCGACGTCCTCACCCTGGCCAAGGGACTGGGCGGCGGGTTTCCCATCGGGGCGATGCTGGCCAGGGAAAGCGCGGTTGCGTTCGCCCCTGGCGATCACGGCAGCACGTTTGGAGGCAATCCGCTCGCCTGCGCCGCGGCCCTGGCGGTACTCGAGGTCGTCTCGGGTGAGCGTCTGGCCGAGCGCGCCGCCGCCATGGGCGCGGTTCTCGCTGCAGGGCTACAGGCACTGGTGGCCAGGGGCCTGGCCAAGGCGGTGCGCGGACGCGGCCTCCTGCTGGCGCTGGAGTTGAACGGCGAAGCCGCACCGGTGGTGGACGCGTGCCGCGGGGCCGGGCTGCTTGTCAATGCGGTGGCTCCCACGGCGCTGAGATTTGCGCCACCACTCGTGGTGCAGCAATCCGAGATAGGGCAGGCGCTGGAGATCTTGGGCCGCGTGCTGGATACGTCGAAGGGGGCGTTGCCATGAACGTCAGGAAGACGGCGCTGGCGTACTCGGGAGGACTCGACACCTCGGTGGCCATTCCCTGGCTGCGCGAGACGTACGGGTGCGAGGTCATGGCGGTGATCACTGACGTCGGTCAGGGCGAGGACCTTGACGCGACCCGGGCCAAGGCGCTCGCCAGCGGCGCGTCGTCCGCGTACGTGGTGGATGCGCGGAAGGCCTTCGTGACCGACCACATCGTGCCCATGGTCCAGGCGGGTGCGGTCTACGAGGGCCGGTACCTGCTGGGGACAGCACTGGCGCGGCCGCTGATCGCACAAACGCAGGTTGAGGTCGCGCTCGCCGAGGGCGCCGACGCCCTGGCCCACGGCTGCACCGGCAAGGGCAACGACCAGGTTCGCTTCGAGCTGGCCTACCAGGCGCTTGCCCCGCACCTACGCGTGATCGCTCCCTGGCGTGAGTGGCACATCCGGTCGCGCGATCAGGCGATCGAGTACGCCGCGGCCCACGGCGTGCCTGTGCCGGTGACCACGGCCAAGCCCTACAGCGTGGACCGCAACCTCTGGCACTGCAGCAGCGAGGGAGGAATACTGGAGGACATCTGGGCCGAGCCGCCGTCTGATCTCTACCAGTACACCGCCGACCCCCGCACCGCGCCCGATGCACCCGACTACGTGGAGATTGAGTTCGAGCAGGGCAGGCCGGTCGGAATGGACGGCGTGCGTCTTGAACCGCTTGCCCTGATGGAGCGCCTGAACGCGGTGGCCGGCCGGCATGGGATCGGCCGCGTGGACATCGTGGAGAACCGGCTGGTGGGCATGAAGGTTCGCTGCGTCTACGAGACGCCCGGAGGGACGGTGCTGCTGGCCGCCCACCACGACCTCGAGGCCATCACGGTCGAGCGCGACTGCGCCCATCACAAAATCCAGATCGCGCAGCGGTACGCCGAGCTGATCTACTATGGACAGTGGTTCTCCCCGCTGCGACAGGCTTTCGACGCCTTCGTCGCTTCTACCCAGCGGACCGTCACAGGAACGGTACGCCTCCGCCTGTTCAAGGGCAGCGTCTTGCCGGTTGGCCGGCGGTCGCCGCACTCACTCTACAACCTAGAACTGGCGACCTTCGGCGAGGACACGGTCTACGATCAACGGCAGGCCGGAGGTTTCATCGCGCTGTGGGGGCTGCCGACCAGGGTCTTCGCACAAGCCAACCCACACCTAGTGCAGGGCCACCGTGAACAGGCCGGCTGAGCCCGACACCCCCTATCTGATGTGGGGAGGACGGTTCAAGGAGCCTCCGGACCCCCGCATCGGCCCGCTCCTCACCTCTTTGCCGGTGGACCGGCACCTGCTGAGGTGGGATCTGCTGGCCAGCCTGGCGCACCTGACCTCCCTGGCCGAGGCACGCGTGGTTCCGCCTCCAGCAGCGGCGGACCTGGCGCGGGCGCTCCGCCAGATGCTGGAAGAGGCCGAGGCCGGCACCCTGGTTCCCGGAGACGGGTTCGAGGACGTGCACTCCTTTATCGAGGCCACCCTGACCGCCCGGCTTGGCCAGGCAGCCGGCTGGTTGCCCACCGGCCGCAGCCGCAACGACCAGGTCGTAACCGCGATGCGCCTTGATCTGAAGGATCGAATCACATGTCTGGTCGAGGCGGTGATCGCGCTTCAGGAGGTACTCCTGGAGCGCGCCCAAGGAGCGGTTGACGTGCTGGTTCCGGGCTACACGCACCTCCAGCGCGCCCAGCCAGTGGTGCTGGCCCACCACTGGCTGGCTTACTTCTGGATGTTGGGCCGGGACATAGGGCGCCTGCGCGACGCCCACCGGCGACTCGACGTCTCACCTCTGGGGTCCGGGGCGATCGCTGGCACGGGCTACCCCGTAGAACGGGCGCGACAGGCCGAGCTCATGGGGTTCGCAGGCGTCAGCGAGAACAGCGTTGATGCCACCGGTGACCGGGACTTCGTGTTCGAGACGGTGGCGGCGGTGACCGGGCTGCTCGTTCACCTCTCGCGCTGGGCCGAGGAGCTGGTGCTGTGGGCCACTCGGGAGTTCGGGTTCATCAGCCTGCCCGACGCCCTCGCCACCGGCAGCAGCCTGATGCCCCAGAAGCGGAACCCCGATCTCCTGGAGCTCGTACGGGCCCAGGCCGGGGTGGTTCTAGGCCCCCTGGTAACGCTGGCCGTAGTCCAGAAGGGCGTGGCGTTCGGCTACAGCCGCGATCTCCAGGAGGACAAGGCGCCTGTGCTCGTCGCTCTTCGCTCGGCCAGGATGGCGCTTGCCGCGATGAGGCTGGTCGTGGAACGGATGGTGATCCAGCCGGGCAGGATGAGGGAGGCCTTGCGGGGCGGGCATCTCACCGCCACCGAGGTCGCGGACTACCTGGTGAGGCGCGGGGTTCCGTTCCGCGAGGCGCATTGCCTTGCTGGCCAGGTGGTGTGCGCCGCCGAAGCTGCCGGCTGCGAACTGTGGGAGTTGCCGCTGGAGGACTACCGCCGGATCTCCCCGGAGTTCGAGGACGGGGTGCTGGACGCGGTTACGCCCGAGGGCGCCGTCGCTTCCAGGGACGTGACCGGGGGTACGGCGCCCGGAAGGGTCTCCCAGGCGATGGAGTCAGCGCGCGCCGTGCTGCAGGTACAGCGCTCCTGGCTCGTCCAGGTTCGAGCTGATCAGCAAGCGGCCATCGCCCGCCTGTTGAGCGCCGCCCCAGAATAGGAGGCCGATCCGTGCGCAAGAGAGACCGTCTCCTGCTTGAGATCGTTGCCCGCTACCCCGTCAAGACCCAGTCAGGGTTGGTAACCGCGCTGCGCCGTGCCGGCGTCAAGGTAACGCAGGCCACCGTTTCACGGGACATCAGGCGGCTCGGCCTTGTCAAGGTCCCAACCGGCGTTGGCGGCCATAGATACCAGGCTCCCGCGTCATTGCGTCCACCGGCCGGTGATGCCGAGGCCCGGCTGCGTCGCGCCTTCGCCGACTACCTGGTGAACGTGGAGGAGGGCAGCGGCCTTGTTCTGGTCAAGACCACCTTCGGCAGCGCCGGCGCCGTGGCAGAGGCCATAGACGTGGCTGCCTGGCCCGAGGTCGCCGGAACCGTGGCCGGAGACAACACCATCCTGGTAGTACCGCGCCAATCCGCTCAGCGCGCCGTACTCCTGCGCCGGCTCCGCGCGCTCGCCTGAGCCGGCTCCCTCGGGAGGAGGGCCCCTGCCGACTGCCGAAGGTGGTCGGGACAGGAGGCCCGATTGGCGCAGCCTGGCACCAGCGAAGTCACAGTCCCTCTTTCCCCCGGCGTCGAGGTCGTGGCCGTGCTCGGGCAGGAAGACGCGCTCCTTCGGGTCATCGAGGAGGAGACCGGAGCGTCGGTTGCGGTTCGTGGCCAGTCACTGGTGGTTCGCGGTGCGCCTGTCCAGGTGGATTCGGCCGTCCGGCTGCTAGGTCAGTTGATGGCGGCCGCC
>CAYLKW010000004.1:0-18035 GCA_964384245.1 uncultured bacterium | reverse complement strand
GTGGCAATGGCGACGGTTGCGCTGCGTGCCCGCGGCGTGCAGCGGATCGTGCTGACACGGCCGGCGATTGAGGCCGGGGAGAAGCTGGGGTTCCTGCCCGGGGACATCGCGGCCAAGGTGGATCCCTACCTGCGCCCGCTCTATGACGCCCTCTACGAGATGGTCGGGCCCGAGCGGTTCGCCCGTCTCAGCGAGCGCGGTATCATCGAGGTGGCGCCCCTGGCGTTCATGCGCGGCCGGACCCTCAACGACGCCTTCATCATCCTGGACGAAGCGCAGAACACCACCCGCGAGCAGATGAAGATGTTCCTTACGCGGCTGGGGTTCGGATCCAAGGCGGTCGTCACCGGGGATATCACGCAGATTGACCTCCCGCGCGATCGGGCCTCAGGCATGGTGGAGGCCCGCGAGATCTTCAGGGGGCTGGAAGGGATCGCCTTCGTCGAGCTCACCGAGGGCGACGTCGTGCGGCACGAGCTGGTCCAGACGATTGTGCGGGCCTACGAGCGGTTCGAGACCACAAGGGGCGATGGCCCACCCGGGGCACCGCCGTGACGCCGCCGTGACGAGGGCCTCCTCGCCGGGCCGTAGCTGGATCTCCGAGATGATCCGCCCCATGTGGATGAGGCGGGTTCTGCTGGGCCTGGTGACCCTGGCCGGCCTTGTCTTCATCATCGGTCTGGACTACCTCCCTGCAGAGATAACATGGACAGGACTCGCAGGCGCGGCCGTGGTCGTGGGCTTGGTGCTGGGCGTGACCGGGGTCTACCTGTGGCAGTACCAGCGCGAGATGTGGGAAACCGATCGGCTCTTGGTCCTCTGGAGCCTTGTGGCGGTCGGCACGCTTGGCCTCGCGCAGGTCTTTGGCGCGCCGCGATTCAGCAACTACCTGGCTCCTGCGCCGGCAGGGGCGATGCTGCTCTCAATCCTGCTGCGTCCCAGGCCGGCGCTGTTTTCGTCCGCTGCGTTCGCAATCCTGGTTGGCCTTACCGCCGAACAGCAGTTCCCTACGGTTGTGGCGGTGTTCATCGGCGGCTTGGTCGGCGTCTTTGCCTGCCGTCAGGTCAACCACCGGTCGGACTTCGGCGCTGCCGGGCTGCTCGTGGGCGCGGCCTGCGCGATCGCGGCGCTTGCCACAGGACTGCTGGAGGGGCTGCCCATCTACCCGGCGATAGCGACCAACGCCGCCTACGCCCTCGGCAGCGGCCTGCTCGCCGCGGTTGTCACCATTGGGGTCCTACCGTTCCTGGAGCAGTTGTTTGGGCTGATCACGCCGATAAAGCTCTTGGAGCTGGCCAGCCCGGCGCACCCCCTACTCCGGCGTCTCCAACTGGAGGCGCCCGGGACTTACCACCACAGTCTCATGGTGGCCAACATGGCCGAGGCCGCGGTTGAGGCCGTGGGTGCCGACGCGCTGCTGGCTCGTGTTGGTACGTACTACCACGACATCGGCAAGCTTCGCCGGCCGGCGTTCTTCGTCGAGAACCAGGGCGGCATAGACAACCCCCACGACAAGATGACGCCGAGTCTCTCGGCGCTCACCGTCAGCGCTCATGTCCGCGACGGGATGGACCTCGCGCGTGAGTACGGCCTTCCCGAGCCAGTGGCCGACTTCATCCCCCAGCACCATGGGACCGCGCTGCTGACCTACTTCTACCACCAGGCCCTGGAGCGCGGCGACCCCCTGGACGAGTTCGCATTTCGATACGAGGGCCCCAAACCCCAGACTCCAGAGGCGGCCGTTGTGATGCTGGCCGACGCGGCAGAGGCGGCAGTCCGATCTCTTAACCGGCCCACTCCGGATCGCCTGGAGGACGTGGTCCGGAGGATCATCCGAGACAAACTCGAGGACGGCCAGCTCGACGAGTGCGGTCTGACCTTTCGCGACCTGGACCGGATCGCCGCTGCGTTCGTGCGGATCCTGGCAGGGGTGCTCCACCCGCGCCTGGAGTACCCCGATCTCGAGGGGGAACTGGCGCGACGGCGCCGCGATCGTCCGGCCAAGGCCCGCTGAGATGTCTTGATGCGCGTCCACATCGTGGCATCGGGCGTCCGCCACTCAATCCCGCTGAGATTGCTCAGGGAGGCTGCCGGGGCGGCGATGAGGGCCACCCGGTGCCCCGGGGGGGCCGAGGTTGAGGTCGCCCTGGTGGACGACGCCACGATCAGCCGGCTCAACCGCCGGTTTCTGGGTCACCGGGGACCCACCGACGTGCTGGCGTTTCCGGACGGTTCGCGCGGCGAGCCTGCCCGCGGCGGGACGCTGCTTGGTGAGATCGTGATCTCGGTGGAGCGGGCTCGCGCCCAGGCGCGCGATGCGGGCTGGTCGGTTCGCCGGGAGGTGGTGTTGCTGCTGGTGCACGGTCTGCTCCACCTGCGAGGCTACGACGACCAGACGCTGCGGGAGGCGGGGCTGATGCGGGCGCGCGAGCGAAGGGTTTTGGAGAAGATCTTCGGATCAGGGAGGTAGGGTTGGAGCATGCGGCACACCCTGTGGCAGAGTTTCGAGTATGCAGGCCGTGGGCTGGTGGCGGCCATGGCCTCCCAACGAACCATGAGGATCCACGTCCTGGTCGCGTGCGCGGTTTCTGCCGCGGTGATGTGGCTGGAACTGCCGGTCGCAGATACCGCTGTTCTCGTCGTCGCGATGGCTGGCGTGCTAGCCGTTGAGCTGTTGAACACGGCGGTGGAGGCGGTAGTGGACGTGCACGCAGGCGGCCGGCACGATTCGCTGGCCGGGCGCGTCAAGGACCTGAGCGCGGCGGCGGTGATGGTTATCGCGGCAGGTACGGCCATCGTGGGCGTGATCGTCCTGGGACCGCCGGTGGCGACCGCGATCGGGATGGGCAGCGCCGATACCCTCTCCGCCGGCCGGGCGGTTGTTCTGCTCGGGGTACTGACCTGCGCGGCCCTGGCCCTTTGGCAGGCCGGTTCGCGGCGATAGGCCTGTGGTATAATCGAGTCGATCCGGCGGCCGCCAGGCCCAAAAGGCAGGCAAGACTCTCCTTGGATGCGTCAAGTCATGCGGTTGAACTGGTGGTCCTGGGGCTCCTGCTTCTGCTCTCGGCCTTCTTCTCGGGATCAGAGACGGCCCTGTTCGCGGCCAACCGTCTCAAGCTGCGGCACCTGAGGGAGGAGGGCAGTGGTCGGGCCCGGGTCGCATTGGGCCTGCTGGACAATCCTGCACGGCTTCTCTCCACCCTCCTGATCGGCAACAACATCGTCAACACCGCCGCGGCGGTCGTCGCCACGACGGCCCTGGTCAGGTTGTTGGGGCCGGAACGCGGCCCGGTCTACGCCTTCGCCGCGGTTACCATGGTGGTGCTGCTGTTCGCAGAGATCACCCCCAAGACCCTGGCAGCCCATCACGCCAACCGGTTCGCACTGCTGGCCGCCCGCCCGGTCGCCTGGTTCTCGGCGCTGCTCGCGCCCGTCAACCGTGCGCTGTCGTTCTTGACGAACGTGCTGGCCCGGCCGCTGGGAGGACGCGTGCGGTCCGACGCGCCGATGGTGACCGAGGAAGAGATCCAAATCCTGATCCGCATGGGCGAGGAGCAGGGGGTCCTCGAACAGGACGAGAGCGAGATGATCCACTCGATCATTGAGTTCGGCGACACGGTGGCGCGCGAGGTGATGGTGCCGCGCGTGGACATGATCTGCGTCGAGGCAGATGATCCGATCGAGGCGGTTCTGGAGGTTGTCCGCACCCACGCGCACTCGCGGGTTCCGGTCTACCACGACACGGTGGATCAGATCGTGGGCCTGGTGCACGTTAAGGACCTGCTCTCCGGGTTCCGGGACGGTCGCCTGGAGGGAACGGTACGCGACTTCACCCGGCCGGCGTACTTCGTACCCGACAGCAAGCGCCTGGACGAGCTGTTCCGCGAGATGCGCCGCAAGCAGGTTCACATGGCAATCGCGGTGGATGAGTACGGCGGCACGGCCGGGCTGGTGACGATAGAGGACCTGCTGGAAGAGATCGTGGGGCCGATCCGGGACGAGTACGACAAGGAGGACGCGCCGGTTACAGTGCTCAGCGACGGCGTTGCGCTGGTGGACGGCCGACTGCACCTCGAAGAGGTCAACGCCGCGCTCGATTTGGACTTGCCCGTGGGCGAGGTGGACTCCCTGGGAGGTTTCGTCTACAGCCTGCTGGGGCACATGCCCGTGCAGGGAGAGCGGGTCACCTTTGACCGGGTGGAACTCGCGGTCGAACGGGTGGAGGGCCACCGCATCGAGCAGGTCAGGATCACCAGGGCCTTGCCGAAGGAGGAGCCCGACTACTGATGCGGCACCACTTTCGGAGGCACCTGGTAGCTGGCCTTCTGGTGACCCTGCCGGTGGGCGTTACCGTGTTCGTCCTGCTGGCTCTCTTTCGCTTCCTCGACAACCTGTTGGGCCCGATCTTCACCCACCTGGTTGGGTTTCGGATCCCGGGGCTGGGGCTGCTGGCCGGGTTCACTTTGATCCTCGCGGTGGGCGCCATGGCCAGCAACATCATCGGGGGCCGCATCGTGCAGGTGTTCGATGGGTTGATGATGCGGATACCGCTGGCCAGGACCGTCTACTCGGCCACCAAGCAGATCAGTGACGCGCTCCTGCAGCAGAAACGAGGGGCGTTCAAGCAGGCAGTGCTCGTGGAGTGGCCGCGGCAGGGTGTCTACACAGTGGGGTTCGTCACCGGCGAAACGCGGGGAGAGGCGCAGGAGAAGACCACCGAGCGCGTCATCAACGTCTTCGTGGTTACGACTCCAAACCCCACGACGGGTTTCCTCTGTCTGGTGCCCGAGAGCCAGATGACGCCCCTGGAGATGAGCGTGGAGGACGCGCTGAAACTCGTCGTCTCCGCTGGCATCGTCACGCCGCCCTACACGGCGGAGGACGGGTCGCCGAAGAGTTGATGCGAGTGAAACGCCCCCTACCTCGTCCGCACCCCCCGCAGACGCCGCACCCGGCGCTGCGTGCACTGGTGCGCGCTGCGCGGGCGGCCCGCCGACGCGCCTATTCGCCCTACTCGCGCTACCCCGTGGGAGCCTCGGTGCTGACCGCATCCGGAGCGGTGATCTCGGGGTGCAACGTGGAGAACGCGTCGTACGGGCTGTCAGTGTGCGCCGAGCGCGTTGCGATTCACCGCGCCGTCGCCGAGGGACACCGCCGGATGCGCGCGGTGGCCGTCGTCACGAACTCCCCGGCTGCCATGCCTTGCGGGGCCTGCCGGCAGGTGATGCACGAGTTCGGGGTCGAGGAGGTCATCGTGGCCGGGCCCAGAGGCGCGCCCCGGACCTTCCGCCTGGACGACCTGCTGAGCCTTCCCTTCGATTCCTCCCACCTTTCTTGACGATCCTCCGCGGCTGCCCGTATATTTAGTCAAAGGCTGAGCGGGGGTATTCCATGAGCGCACACGAAGACACGCAGGAGCCTCCCCTTGCATGCCACGTCCATGCCCTTCAGCCGCTTGCTGGGCAGGCGGGTGCAGGACGCCGACGGCTTCGTGCTGGGGCGTCTGGCCGACCTGGCCGCAGAGGTCCATCCAACACGCCCGCGCATCGTCGGCCTGCTGCTTGACGTAGATCGTCCCCGGGTCGCGCTGATTCCCTGGAGCGCGGTCCGCGGGCTGGAGCCCGCGATCACGCTGGGCACGGCCCGGGCTGCTCTCAGCCCACGTCCCCTGCAGCCCGATGAGATTCCCCTGCGGGAAGCCCTGCTGGACAAGCAGGTGGTGGACACGCACGGCCTTCGGATCGTGAAGGTGAATGACCTGTTTCTTTCCCCGGGCGACGGTGAGCTGTACCTAACCGGCGTGGACGTGGGGCTGAGCGGTCTCCTTCGCCGCCTGGGCGTAGAGGCGTCGGTGCGGTCCGCGCTGCGGTGGCTGGGGCGTCCGCTTGCCGATCACGCTCTGCCGTGGACCGTGGTGGCCGCGCTGGGTGGGCCGATCACACCCCTGAAGCTGCACATCTCCAGGGAGCGGCTGGAATCGATCCACCCCGCCGATCTGGCAGAGCTTCTGACCGAGATGGACCGGGAAGAGCGCATGGAGGTAATGTCGGCCCTCAGCCAGGAGGACGCGGCCGAGGTGCTCGAGGAGGCCGAGCCGGAGGTGCAGGCCAACATCCTGCGGTCGCTGCCGGCGGAGCGAGCTTCGGACATTCTGGAAGAGATGGAGCCCGACGACGCCGCGGACGCGCTGGCCGAGCTTCCCGCAGAAACCGCGACGGACCTGATCGTGCGCATGGAGCCTGAAGCCGGCGCCGAGGTCACCCGTTTGCTCGCCTACCCGCCGGACTCAGCCGGCGGGCGCATGACGCCGAACTTCATCGCCATACCCGACTCCTCCTCCGCTGGGCAGGCGATTGCACACCTGCGCGAGCTGGCCCCTGACGCCGAGTCAATCTACTACCTGTACGTGGTTGGCGCCGACGGGAAGCTGGTCGGTGTTCTCTCGCTCAGAGGGCTGCTCCTCGCGGACCCGCAGACCCCCGTGATCGAGATCACCTCCCCCGAGGTGATAGCTGTGCGCTCGGACGAGAGTGATGAGGCGGCCGCGGCGTTGCTTATGAAGTACGATCTCCTGGCCGTTCCGGTGCTGGACGCGGACGACCGCCTCCTCGGCACCGTCCTGGTGGATGATGTCATGGATCTCCTGGCCGAGCGCCTGGGCGGGCGGATGCCGCGACGCCTGGAACGTCTCCGCAGGCTGCGGCGGAGGTAGAAGGGTTTGCCCTGGCTCAGGCGCCGCTGGATGGGCCTCGCGCTGTTCCTGGCGGTGGCAGGTCCCGGGATAATCACCGCGGCGGTGGACAACGATGCCAACGGCATCGCCACCTACTCGACCGCCGGCGCGCACTACGGCTATGCCCTGCTCTGGACGCTTCCGGTCGCCACGATCGCCCTGATCGTCATCCAGGAGATGGTGGCGCGCATGGGCGCGACAACCGGCATGGGTCTGGCCGACCTCATACGCGAGCAGTTTGGCGTGCGTGCAGCCGCGGCGATCATGGGCGCGCTGCTGCTGACCAACGGGGCCAACACGATCGGGAACTTCGCGGGCGTGGCCGGCAGCCTGGAGATCTTCCGGCTGCCGCGTATGTTGGGCGTTCCGATCGTGACGGTGGCGGTGGCCGTCCTGGTGCTGCGCGGAGGCTACCGGTTGGTCGAACGCATCTTCCTGGGCGCTTCCGCCATGTACGTGCTGTACGCCGTCTCGGCCGTGTTGGCCCGTCCCGATTGGGGCACGGCGCTCCGCTCCACCGTGGTCCCCGCCTGGCAGCCCCAGCCCGACTACATCTTCTTGCTGGTCGCGCTGATCGGCACGACGATAGCGCCGTGGATGCAGTTCTACCATCAGGCATCGGTGGTGGACAAGGGTTTGACCGCGGACGACCTCCGGCTGGAGCGCGTGGACTTGACGCTGGGGGCGTTCATCACCGCACTCGTCGCAGGTTCGATCATCATCGCTACCGCGGCCACGCTCTTCCCCCACGGCATCCATGTGGAGCGTGCCGAGGACGCGGCGCGCGCGCTGGCCCCGCTGGCCGGGGAGTATGCCTCCCTTCTGTTTGCTGTGGGCCTGCTCAACGCCGCCATCTTCTCGGTTGCGATAATCCCGCTGTCCACGGCCTACGCGGTGTGCGAAGCGTTTGGCTGGGAGGCAGGCCTGGACCGTTCCTTTCTGCAGGCGCCCGTATTCTACGGCCTGTTCCTCGCGGTGCTGACCGGCAGCGCGCTCATTGTCCTGTGGCCGGGGCTGCCCCTCGTCCCGGTGATGGTCGCGTCGCAGGCGCTCAACGGCATCCTCTTGCCGGCGGTGCTGGTGATCATCCTGCGCCTCGTGAACGACCGGCGCCTCATGGGGAGCCGGGTGAACGGCCGCGGCGCCAACCTCATAGCCGGCGTGACGGCGGTGTCGCTCATCTTGCTGAGCGTGTTTCTGCTCGTGAAGAGCTTCTAGGGAATGGGGCTCTACAAGATTGAAGCCGTGGTTCTGCGCCGGCGCAACCTGGGGGAGGCGGACCGGCTCGTTACGGTTCTCTCCCGGGACCGGGGCAAGCTCGTGCTCGTAGCCAGGGGCGCTCGGCGTCCCCGCAGCCGGCTGGGCGGCCGCCTGGAGCCTCCGGCGCGGTTTCGCGCGCTGGTGGCAGAAGGCCGCACGCTCGACGTGGTTTCTCAGGTAGAGGTGCTCGATGCCCACGCGGCTCTTCGGAACGATCTCGAACGCGTGGGCTCAGCAGCCGTTGTGCTGGAGATGACGGACCGCGCCCTGGCGGAGCGGCATCCGCACCCCGGTGTCTACGGGCTGCTGCGCGACGCCCTGACACTGCTGGGGGGCGGCCATGAGTGTGCGGGTCTGTGGTTTGCCGCTAGGCTGCTCGTGCTGACGGGCCACCGGCCCGCTGTGGGCCGCTGCCCGGCCTGCGGTCAGCGCGTGCGCGGCGGCGCTTGCTGGAGCAACATTCTGGGTGGGTGCGTGCACGCCGTCTGCGGCTCCGTGGATCCCCGCGCGGTCCCCGCAGCCCCGGCTGCGCTGGCCCTCTTGCGGTTCCTGCTCGACGCACAACCGTTCGCGGTCCGCCGTCTGGCTCCCGCGCCCGCGGTGCGGTCCGCCGTGGCGGATCTGCTGTTCGGGTACGCGGAGGCGTGCTGGGAGACCCGATTGAGGTCCCCTGCGGTCGTTCGATCGCTCTCTATGGTATAGTCAGCGTGGTTGAATAGGGAGGAGGTCCCCGCATGGACATTGATCTCGATCGGGCGCGGCGGGCAATCATAGACCTGGGCGCGGCCCTGGCCGAAGCTCGCGGCGTAGTTCAGCCCGGGGCGGCGTCCGTCGTGCGCCTCAAGACTGAGTCGGACGTGATCGAGCTGCCTATGTCGTGGGCGATTGCAGGGTTGGTGGCGTTCGCCGCTGCCGCGGTGGTTTCGGCCCTTCCGGTTCCCTCAATTCGCCGGCGCTCCCGCGACGAGGAGCCACTAGGCATCGGCTAGGCGCGTTGACCCGGTCCAGCGCGGTTGATAGAATGGCGGGGTATTCCACCAACCGCATCCGCACGGCGATGCGGGACTAGAGTAGTCGCGAGGCCGTCTGGGGAGAGCCCGTGGGCGGTGCGAACGGTTGTGGCGCCTGAGCCCCCGTTCCTGAGACGGGGCTCTCTTTTTGTGCATGCCAATGGCTAAGCGCGCGCAGGCACTCAACTTCCAAGAGATGATCCTCGCCCTGGACCGGTTCTGGGCGCGGGAGGGCTGCGTATTGGAGGAAGCCTACGACGTCGAGGTGGGCGCTGGCACGCTGCATCCGGCCACCTTCCTCCGCACCCTAGGCCCCCAGCCCTGGCGCGTGGCCTATGTTCAGCCCAGCCGGCGACCTGCGGACGGGCGCTACGGCGAGAACCCCAACCGGTTGTACAAGCACTACCAGTACCAGGTGATCCTCAAGCCCGCGCCGGACCGGGTGCAAGCGCTCTACCTGGCCAGTCTGGAGCGTCTGGGCCTGCGGTTGGACCATCACGACGTCCGCTTCCTCGAGGACGACTGGGAATCTCCAACGCTGGGCGCGTGGGGCGTCGGCTGGCAGGTATTCCTGGACGGGCAGGAGATCACCCAGTTCACCTACTTCCAGCAGATGGGAGGGCTCGATCTGGATCGCATCTCGGTCGAGCTGACCTACGGCCTGGAACGGCTGGCGATGTTCCTGCAGCGAAAGGCGTCGGTGTTCGACCTGATCTGGGCTCCCGGCGTTACCTACGGGTCCCTTCGCCGCGAGGAGGAACGACAGCACTCGGCCTACGGATTTGAACACGGGGATCCCCCGACGCTGCGCGCCCTGTTCGAGGCGCACGAGACCGACGCCCGACGTCTGCTGGAGATCCCGCTCGTCCTGCCGGCCTACGATGCGGTGCTCAAGTGCTCCCATCTCTTCAACCTGCTCGATGCCCGGGGCGCGGTTGGGGTGGCCCAGCGCGTCGAGCTGATGGGCCGGACGCGCTCGCTGGCCCGGGCATGCGCGTCCGCCTACCTGCGGCAGCTCGCGGAGTCAGACTCAAAGGAGCCGGACGGTGAGTAGGCGATCCGCCCCTGCGCAGCCGTCCGCAGCCCGGCTGCTTCTGGAGATCGGAACCGAGGAACTCCCACCGGCGGCGGTGCGCCCGGCGCTGGAGCAGTTGCAGCGCGACACGGCGGCCGCCCTGGCGGAGGCGCGGCTGGATGTCAAACGGGTACAGACCACCGGTACGCTGCGCCGGCTGGCGCTGATGGCGGACGGTCTGGACTCCCGGCAGCGCGACCTCGTCGGCCAGGTGCGCGGGCCCGCGGCCAGGATCGCCTACGACGCGGGGGGACAGCCCACGCAGGCGGCGCATGGGTTTGCGCGCTCCCAGGGAGTTCTGGTGGAGTCGCTGCGGGTGCGCGAGATCGAAGGCGGCCAGTACGTGGTCGCAGAGGTTCGGGAGCCCGGCCGCCCTGCCGCGGAGGTTCTTGGAGATCTGCTGCCACGCTTGGCGGCCGGGCTGGCTTTTCCCAAGATGATGCGCTGGAACGCTGGAGGCTTCCGCTTCGGCCGCCCCATTCGGTGGATCGTCGCCCTGCTGGACGGACGGGTTATCCCGCTGGAGATCGCCGGCCTTCGGGCAGGGCGGCGCACCTTCGGGCACCGCTTCCTGACACCTGGCTCGATCACCGTCCCAGGGGCGGCTGCCTACGAGGACGTCGTGAAGCAGGCACAGGTCCTGCTGTCCGAGGAGGGACGGCGCGCCCGCATCGCCGAAGGCGCGGTCGCGCTGGCCGGCGCCATGGGCGGGCGGCCGGTGCTTGACCCGACGCTCCTCGATGAACTGGTGTGGTCCACCGAGCATCCCACCCCGGTGCTGGGGACGTTTGAGCCCGCACTTGTCGCGGCGCTGCCATCCGTTGTGGTTCTGGTGACGCTGCAGCATCACCAGAAGTGCTTCGGCATCGTGGATGGCTCGGGCGCCTTGATGCCCGCGTTCGTAACCGTGCGGGATGGGGGAAATTCCCACCTTGACACGGTGCGCACCGGCCACGAGTGGGTCGTGCGCGCCCGGCTCCAGGACGCGCTGTTCTTCCTGGAGGAGGACCGCCGGGGCGGATTCGAGCAATGGAACGAGGCGCTGGCCCGCATCGCCCACATCGCAGGGCTGGGGACCGTGGCCGACCACGTGGCGCGGGTGCGCCGGCTGGCCGGGTGGCTGGCTGGCGCCGCCGGCATCACGGAGCTCGACAGGCGTACGCTGAATCGGGCCGCGGAGCTGTGCAAGGCCGACCTGACAACCTCCCTTGTGCGGGAGTTCCCGGAGCTGCAGGGCACGATCGGGGGCATCTACGCGAGGGAGAGAGGCGAGACCGCAGGCGTGGGCGCCGCCATCGAGGAGCACTACGGCCCCAGGGCCGCCGCCGGTGCGGACCTGCCGCGCAGCATCCCCGGGGCTCTGTTGTCCGTGGCCGACCGTGCGGTGCTGCTGGCCGGCGCCGTGCTGGCCGGACTTGAACCCAGCGGATCCCAGGATCCCCATGGTCTTCGGCGGGCCGCGGCTGGGGTCGCGGCCGTCCTCCGGGAAGGCGGTTTGACGATCTCCCTCCGGCAGTTGCTTGGCCAGGCCGCGCTGACGTTCGACGCGCCGGACGAGGCCCGCGCCCAGGCCGCGGACACCTGCCTCAGGATTGTGCGACAGCGGCTCCAGGGCATGCTGGCCGACGACGGAATCGCCTACGATACCATCAACGCGGTGGCCGCGGTGGACGCCGATGACGTTCCCGATCTCGTCGCCCGCGCGCGCGCGCTGCACGAGTTCCGCGCGCAGCCTGCGATGTCGCTTCTGGCGACGGGGTACCTGAGGGTTCACCGCATACTGGTTCAGGCGGGGCAGACCGCTGATGGGGAGTACGCCGGCGAGCAGGCTCCGAGGGAGTTCCAGGAGGAGCTGCTCGCGGAGCCGGCGGAAGTCGAACTGCACGGCGCGTGGCTCCGGGTCCATCCCAGGTTGACGGAGGCCGCGGAGTCCAAGCTGTACGCGCTGGCCCTGGAAGAGATCGCGGCCCTCGCCGGCCCGATAGACGGTTTCTTCGACAAGGTGCTCGTGAACGCGCCCGATCCGGTGCTCCGTGAAAACCGCCTGGCCCTGCTGGAAAGGGTGTCCGGCAGTTTCAAGAGGATCGCCGACTTCAGCGTGCTCGTGATCTAGAAGGGAGTGAGAGTAGATGGCAGTAGCAAGAAAGGCCGCGTCCGGCGGGTTGCGGTGGACGCAGCTCTTCGAGGAAGGCGACGCTTCGATGCGCGAGCTGTTGGGCGGCAAGGGCGCCGGGCTGGCCGAGATGTGCCGCGTGGGCCTGCCGGTACCACCCGGATTCACCATCAACACGAAGGCCTGCGTGGAGTACATGCGGACAGGGCGAAAGATCCCTGCCGGGTTGCTCAACGAGGTGGAGGCGCGGATGCGCGCCCTCGAGGAGAAGGTGGGCAAGCGCTTCGGAGATCCCGCCAACCCGCTGCTGGTTTCGGTGCGGTCGGGCGCGCTGTTCAGCATGCCCGGGATGATGGACACGGTACTCAACTTGGGCCTGAACGACCGGACCCTCGATGGCCTGATTCGACTGACGGGAAACGAGCGCTTTGTCCGCGACGCCTACCGCCGGCTGATCCAGATGTTCGGGAAGACCGTCCTGGGCATACCCGGGGAGAAGTTCGAGCACATAATCCAGCGCGTCAAGGCGCGCAAGCGGGTGGCTGAGGACACCGCCCTGGACGCGGACGACCTGCGCGGCATCGTAGACGCCTTCCGCCGCCTGGTCAAGTCCGAGCGGGGCACCGAGTTCCCGCAGGATCCGCGCGAGCAACTCCGGATGGCGATCCTGGCGGTGTTCAACTCCTGGCAGGGGAAGCGGGCTGTTGACTACCGCAACTTCCACGGCATCTCCCACGACCTGGGCACCGCAGTGAACGTGCAGGTCATGGTCTTCGGCAACATGGGCTCCGATTCCGGGACCGGCGTGGCGTTCACACGCAACCCGGCGACCGGTGATCGCAGCGTGTTCGGCGAGTACCTGATAAACGCGCAGGGCGAGGACGTGGTCGCGGGCATCCGCAACCCCAAGCCGATCGCTGAGCTGGCCAAGGACCTTCCGAAGGCGTACGACGAGTTCCTGGGCGTCTGCGAGATGCTCGAACGGCACTACCGGGAAGTGCAAGATCTGGAGTTTACGATCGAGCGCGGCCGCCTGTGGATGCTGCAGACGCGGAGCGGCAAGCGGACCGCGCAGGCCGCGGTCAAGATCGCTGTGGACATGGCGCGCGAGGGGCTCATCTCGAAAGAAGAGGCGCTGCTGCGCGTTGAGCCCGGTCAGATTGACATGCTGCTTCATCCCCGGTTCGATCCGCGCGCCAAAGAGGCCGCATCCGCCGCCGGGCGGTTCATGGCGCGCGGCCTGAACGCTTCTCCCGGCGCGGCCGTGGGCCTCGCGGTTTTCGATGCGGACACCGCCGAGGCTTGGGGCAAGGCCGGCAAGCCGGTCATCCTTGTCAGACCCGAGACCAACCCTGATGACGTGCACGGGATGCTCAACGCCAAGGGGATACTGACGAGCCGCGGCGGCGCCACGAGCCACGCGGCGGTGGTCGCGCGCGGGCTCGGCCTGCCGTGCGTGGCAGGGTGCGAGGCGCTCCGCGTTAACGTCGAGGCCCTCCGGCTTTCGGTGGACGGCCGGACGGTTCGCCAGGGCGAGTACATCTCGATTGACGGCGGCACCGGCGAGGTGTTCTCGGGCGAGCTGCCGGCGATTGAGCCCCGGCTTGAGGATCAGGCCGAGCTCATTGAGCTGTTGTCCTGGGCGGATGCGGCCCGCCGCCTGGGTGTCTGGGCGAACGCCGACTACCCGCGCGACGCGGTTCGTGCCCGCATCTTCGGCGCGGAGGGAATCGGCCTCTGCCGGACCGAGCACATGTTCTTCGAAGAGGACCGCCTCCCGACGGTGCGCCAGATGATCCTGAACGCCGGGGAGGCCCAGGCCCTCCTGGACGGGTTCCGGGCCGCGGAGCGCGCGGCGGCCGAACGGCCGGAGGACAAGAAGCTCAAGGCCGAGGTCCGGGCGGCAGGGCAGGCGCTACGGGCTTCCCAGGCGGCCCGCCTGTACCAGGCCGCGCTGTCCAAGCTCCTGAGGCTGCAGCGCAAGGACTTCGAGGGATTGTTCCGGGCAATGGACGGTCTGCCGGTGATCGTCCGGCTCATTGATCCCCCGCTGCACGAGTTCCTGCCCTCGCACGATTCGCTGCTGGAAGAGACGAGCGCGCTGCGCGCGCGGATCCAGGCCCTGGAGGGCGTTCGCCGGTGGCGGCCCGGGAAGGGCCAGCGCTCGCTGCGCGGGCTGCGCGCAGAGATGCGCCGCAAGGAGGCGCAGCTTAGGGCCGTAGACGCCATGCGTGAAGCCAACCCGATGCTGGGCCTGCGCGGGATCCGGCTGGGGCTGACCTATCCGGCCATCATCGCGATGCAGGTCAGGGCGATCATGGAGGCGGCCTGCCGCGTGACCAAGCGTGGCGTTGTCGCGGTCCCGGAGATAATGATCCCGCTCGTCAGTCACGTCAACGAGTTGAGGGAGACGCACCGCGAGCTAGTGGAGGTGGTTCGCGACGTGCTTGATCACGAGGGCGTCAAGGTTGCCTACAAGTTCGGAACGATGATCGAGCTGCCGCGGGCATGTTTCGTGGCCGGTGAGATCGCACAGCACGCCGAGTTCTTCTCGTTCGGCACGAACGACCTCACGCAGACCATCTTCGGTATCTCCCGCGACGACGCCGAGGGCAAGTTCCTGCTGCAGTTCGTGGAGAAGGGGATTCTGCCGAAGAACCCGTTCCAGACGATTGACCGCGCCGGTGTGGGTGAGGCGATGAAGATGGCCGTATCCGGCGGGCGCACCCAGAGCCCCGGACTGGAGATTGGGATCTGCGGCGAGCACGGCGGGGATCCCGAGTCTATCGAGTTTTGCCACTCCCTGGGCCTCAACTACGTGAGCTGTTCGCCGTACCGCGTGCCCGTGGCCAGGCTGGCCGCCGCCCATGCCTCCCTGCGTGAGCGCACGAAGGCGGCCAGGGACGTCTAGGCGCGTGCGCGGGCGCGAGGAAACCGAGAAGTGGGAGACCGCGGCCTTGCAGCCGCGCGCCTCCCGCTCAGCGGAGTCGCGCGGGAGGGCCGAGGCAGAGCCCGACGACCCGCTACGGACCGCCTTCCAACGGGACCGCGACCGGATCGTGCACGCCAAGGCATTTCGCCGCCTAATGCACAAGACGCAAGTGTTCCTGGCGCCCGAGGGCGATCACTACCGCACGCGGCTCACGCACACGCTGGAGGTGGCGCAGATTGCCCGCACGATTGCCCGAGCCCTGCGCCTCAACGAGGATCTGACCGAGGCGATCGCGCTGGCGCACGACCTGGGACACCCGCCGTTCGGCCACGCCGGCGAGGCGGCGCTGAACGAGGCGATGGCGCCATGGGGCGGGTTTCGACACGACCAGCAGAGCCTGCGCGTCGTGGACCGCCTCGAGTACCGCAGGCGGGCCGATGGCGCTGTCGTGGCCGGGCTGAATTTGACCTGGGAGGTAAGGGACGGGATCGCATGCCACTCCAAGGGCCTCCGCGACCTGGAGGCCGCGGGTCAGGACACGGAAGGACCATCCACGCAGGAGGGCCGGCTCGTTCGGGCGGCCGACCGCGTGGCCTATCTGCACCATGACACCGACGACGCCATCCGGGCAGGGATGATAAGGGAAGCCGACATACCGGCGGAGATCACCGCGGTGCTGGGCGAGCCCCGAGCGCGGTGGCTGGACGCGATCGTTCACGACATCGTGTCGGTGGCATCCACTACCGACGCGGTTGACCTGTCGGCCCCGATGCGCGACGCCCTCAACGGCCTCAAGGACTTCCTGGCGGAACGGGTCTACCTGAGCGCTCCGTCAAGGACGGAGGCCGTGCGAGGCCAGCGGATGCTCCGACTCCTGTTCGACTACTTTGCGGCACATCCGAGCGAGATCCCCGGCGATCCGATGAGCGCCGGATGCGCGGAATCCCCTTACAGGGCCGCCTGCGACTTCGTAGCCGGGATGACCGATCGGTACGCGGTACGCACCTTCGCCGGGCTCTTCATGGTGGCGGGCTAGGCGCAGTAACTAATAGGTTGGGGGAGGCCGTGATGGAGCTGCTGTGGTGGGGGCCGATCGCAGGGGTGGTGGGGCTGATCTGCGCCGCGATTCTGGCGCACAGGGTGAGGGCGCACGATCCCGGCACGCCCGAGATGCAGGTCATCTCCGCTGCCATTCGCGACGGGGCGATGGCGTTCTTGGCGCGGGAGTACCGGGCCATCGCGCTCTTCGTGGCGGTGCTGTTCGCGATCCTTGCGTCGGGCCTGGTGCCGGGTCTTGCGTTCCGGACAGCTGTGGCTTTTCTCCTGGGCGCGGGGTGCTCGGTGTCCGCCGGGTACTTCGGCATGCGCGTGGCCACCCTGGCGAACACGCGTACAGCCCAGGCGGCGCGGTCGGGTCTGGCCCCCGCGCTCGCGGTGGCGTTCCCCGGCGGCGCCGTGATGGGAATGACCGTGGTGGGATTGGGCTTGTTGGGGGTAGGCGTTCTCTACCTGCTCTTCCGCGATGCCAACCAGGTCATCGGCTTCTCGCTGGGCGCGTCGTCCGTTGCGCTGTTCGCGCGCGTGGGAGGCGGCATCTACACCAAGGGCGCCGACGTGGGCGCGGACCTGGTCGGCAAGGTGGAGGTGGGCATCCCCGAGGACGATCCGCGCAACCCCGCGGTTATCGCGGACGCGGTGGGTGACAACGTCGGCGACGTGGCCGGCATGGGTGCGGACCTGTTCGAGTCCTATGTGGGCACCGTAATCGCCGCCATAGCAATCGGGTTCGCACAGTTGAAGGAACCTGGGGCCCTGACCGCGGTGCTACTGGCCTGCGCGGGCATCGGCGCCTCCATCATCGGCACGATCTTCGTGCGCGGGGCCGACCCGCGGCGGGCGCTGCGCCGCGGGACGTTGGCCAGCGCCGCGGTCATGACCGGCGCCGCCTTCCTGGTCGTGCAGGCGACGATGGGGGACCTACGCTACTTCTGGGCGGTAGCGATGGGGCTGGCGTCCGGCGTGGTAGTAGGGCAGGTGGCGGAGTACTACACCTCGGGCCGCGAGGTCAGGTCCCTTGCAGCCTCAGCCGTTTCGGGGCCTGCCCCGGTGATCATCGAGGGCACCGCGCAGGGAATGTTGAGCTCGGTGCTGCCGCTGGTGGTGATCGCGCTGTCTACCATCTTCGCCTTCCAACTCGCCGGCTTCTACGGCATAGCGCTGGCGGCGGTCGGCATGCTCTCGATCACAGGAATGACGGTGTCCGTGGACGCGTACGGTCCGATTGCCGACAACGCCGCGGGGATCGCCGAGATGAGCCACCTGGGCCCGCAGGTGCGGCAGGTGGCAGACTCACTGGACGCGGCCGGGAACACGACCGCGGCCATAGCCAAGGGGTTCGCCATCGGCTCCGCCGCGCTTACGGCGCTGGTGCTGTTCTTCTTCTTCCGCCAGGCAGTGGGCATTCAGACGATTGACCTGATGAGCCCCGAGGTGCTCGCCGGGCTTCTCCTGGGCGGCGTGGTTCCGTTCCTATTCGCGGCGCTGGCGATGCGGGCGGTGGGCCGCACCGCGCAGACCATGGTCGGAGAGGTCCGCCGGCAATTCCGGAGCATCAAGGGTTTGATGGAGGGTACGGCCCGGCCGGACTACACCCGATGCGTGGACATCGCCACGCGGGGCGCGCTCAGGGAGATGGTAGTCCCCGGGCTGCTGGCGGTCCTGATCCCGATTGCCGTGGGCGTGTTCCTGCACAAGGAGGCCCTCGGCGGGCTGCTGGCGGGCGCCATCGTGACCGGCGTGCCGCTCGCGCTCTACCTGGCCAACTCGGGCGGGGCGTGGGACAATGCGAAGAAGCACATCGAGGCCGGGCATCACGGCGGCAAGGGGGGCGATCCGCACAAGGCCGCCGTCAT
>CAYLKW010000003.1:123-32576 GCA_964384245.1 uncultured bacterium | reverse complement strand
TCGGGAGGCGCCGCCTCCAGTTCCTTCAGGCTCTCGCCCTCGGCAACGTTCAGGCGCTCCAGGTGCAGTCCCTCCCTGCCGCGGATGCGCACGCGCCGACCCGACGATTCCTCCAACACACGCACCCAACCGGCACCGTCCCGCAACAGCGCGCCGGCCACCTGGGGGTGCACCTCGATGAGCACTGCGGGTGCCTTGGTGCTTCGGACCAGCTTGCGTGCCTCGCGCCGCACGCGGACCGCCATCGTCTCCGGAGAGAGCACCCGGCCGCGGCCCTCGCAGTACGGGCACGGAGCCCGCATGATCTCGTCCAGGTCTTGGTAGACGCGCTTGCGGGTGATCTCAACCAGGCCCAGGTCGGTCAGGTCAATGACGTGGGCCTTGGACCGGTCGCGTTTCACGGCCTCTTCCAGTGCGTCCAGCACCCGCTGGCGGTGATCCGCCTTGTCCATGTCAATGAAGTCCACGAGGATGATGCCGCCAATGTCCCGGAGCGTGATCTGGCGTACGACCTCGCCGACGGCCTCGAGGTTCGTGCGCAGTATCGTGGTGGTCAGGTCGGTCTTCCCAACGTACTTGCCGGTGTTGACATCAATGACGGTCAGCGCCTCGGTCCGGTCTATCACTATGTATCCGCCCGACTTCAGCCAGACCCGGCGGCGCAGCGCGCGGTCTATCTCGCGCTCGATCCCTCGGTGCTCGAAGACCGGCTCGTCGTCGCGGTGGAGCACCAGCCGTGGTCGGAGCTGAGGGGCAAACGAGGAGAGCAGGTCCGCGATCCGGCCGTACTCCTCGGGCGAGTCCACCACGAACCGTTCCACGTCCTCGGTAAACAGGTCGCGCACAACGCGCCGGATCAGGCGCAGGTCCTGGTAGACGGGCGCTGGCGCCTTGCCGGAGCGCGCGCGCTCGAGCACCCGGTTCCACATCTGCAGCAGGAACGCCACATCGTCGGAGAGGACCTTCTCCTCGACTCCCTCGGCGGCGGTGCGCACAATGATGCCCATCTTCTCGGGCCGCACCCGTTCGGCCATCTGGCGCAGCCGCTTGCGCTCGGCCTCGCTGGTGATGCGCCGGCTCACCCCCACGTAGTTGACGGTTGGCATCAACACCAGGTAGTGGGCCGGCAGGGCCACGTAGGTCGTGACCCGCGCGCCCTTCGACCCCATCGGCTCCTTGGTGACCTGCACGAGAATCTCCTGGCCGGTGCGCAACCGTTCGGCGATCGCACCGCGGCCAAACGACTCCTCGACCTCCTCACCGTCGAGCCGCTGCGAGCGGATGTCAGCCACGTGGAGGAAGGCGTTGCGCTCCAGGCCGATGTCCACGAACGCGGCGTCCATGCCCGGCAGCACGTTCGTAACCCTGCCCTTGTAGACGTTGCCGGCCACGGGCTCTGACCGTTCGACGAACAGGTTGACGAGCGTGCCGTCTTCCAAGACGGCCACGCGCGTCTCGCCCGCCTCGATGCTGGCGATTATCTCTCTTCCCATGATCCCAGCTCCCAGTTCTCCCGGACCGGCCTACCCTGTCAGCCTCCCGGGCGCCGGCGCAGGTGGATGCTAAGCAGCATCCCCGTGCCGGCGAAAGTTGTGAGTATTGCCGTGCCTCCATGGCTCACGAGTGGCAAGGGGATGCCGGTCACGGGCATCAGCCCCACCGTCATCCCCACGTTGACCACAACGTGGAACGCGACCATCGCAGCTATGCCGGTGGCCACCAGCGCCCCCAGGCGGTCGCGCGCGCCTTCCGCGATGCGGAGCGCGCGCCACAACCACACTAGGTACAACCCGAGCAGCAATGTGGCCCCGGCCAGACCGAGTTCCTCCCCGACTACCGTGAACACGAAATCGGTGTGCTGCTCTGGTATGAACCGCAGCACGCTCTGGGTGCCGGCAAAGAGCCCTTTGCCGAAGAGCTGTCCGGATCCGACGGCGATCTTGGACTGTATCAGCGCGTATCCGGCCCCCAGCGGATCTGCGCCCGGATCCAGGAACGCAGCGAGTCGCCGACGCTGATAGTCGTGGAGCAACTGCCACAGGAACGGGGCGGCGACCGCGGCAGCGGCGGCAACCCCGGCCAGATCCTGCGCACGCGCGCCGGCGACGTACAGCACGGCCGCCAGCACGGCGAGCAGCACCAGCGCTGTGCCCAGGTCGGGCTGGCGGACGATCAACACAGCCGGCAGGGCGATGTGCAGGCCAAACGGGAAGAGCGAGCGCAGGCGGGGCAGGGACTTCACGCCGTCCAGGTGCCGGGCGAGCGTGATCACGAGGCACAGCTTGGCGATCTCCGATGGCTGGAAGCCGCCAAACGCGCCCAGCGTGATCCAGCGCTGTGCTCCCATGCGCGTGTCCCCGAGGACGAGCACCGAGGCCAGCAGCAGCAGGGTGCCCGCGTAGACCGCCTTCCACGGGCCGGCGATCTGACGGTAGTCCGTCGCCGCCAGGGCGACCAGCGCCAGGGCGCCCAGCGATAGGTGCAGCGCGCGGGCGCGCAGGAAGGACGCCGCGTCCGCCGCCCCGTGCCGCGCCGAGATCAGCGCCAGGACACCGAAGGCGGCAAGCAGGATGGTGGCGCCGATCAGCACCCAGTCCATCTCGCGGAGCCAGCGCGCCCTCACCGCCGCACCAGGCCCGCCGGCTGCGGCGCCAGTAGCGGCCGCGCCGCCTCAAACAGCGCGCGTGCGATCGGCGCGGCGACCTCACCGCCCCGGCGACCGTGCTCGATGAAGACGACCACGACCAGCGCCGGGTCCTCAATCGGCGCGTAGCCCGCAAACCAGGCGTGCGGGATGCCCCTGGGGTTCTCGGCGCTGCCGGTCTTGCCGGCGATCGCCATGCCCGGCACCGCTGCCGCAGCGCCGGTACCGCCCTCGACCACGGCGCGCATCCCCTCGCGCATCGCGCGCTGAACCGATGGCGTCAAGGTCAGCGGCGCGTCCTCGATCTCCCGACCAACCGCCGTCACCTCGGCGCCGTCCGGCGCCAGCACTCGGCGCGCCAGGTGCGGCCGAACCAGCTTCCCGCCGGTCGCCACCGCGCCCACCATCCGGGCGATCTGCACGGGTGTGGTCAGGACAAACCCCTGGCCGATGCTCATGTTGAGCGTATCGCCGGGGTACCAGGGCTCCTTCCAGACCCGCTGCTTCCACTCTGCCGAGGGAACGAGACCGGCGGCCTCGCCGGGGAGGTCTATCCCGGTGGTCTGGCCAAGTCCCAGGGCACGGGCGTAGCGTTCCAGCCGATCCTCTCCCAGCGCCCGGCCCAACTGCCAGAACATCACGTTGCACGATACCGCGGTGCCCTTGATGAAGTTGAGCGTACCGTGTACCACGAGGTCACGGAAGATCCAGCGGCCGAGTTGGAGCGATCCCGTGCACTCGAACCGGGTGTCGCGCCGCGCCACGCCTTCGCCGAGCGCGGCGAGCCCTGTGATTATCTTGAAGACCGATCCGGGCTCGTAGGTGGACTCGACCGCCCGGTTCATCAGCGGGAGCCCGCGGTCCGCGGTCAACCGGCGCCAGTTGGCCGGGCTGATCCCTCCGGAGAACAGACCAGGGTCAAACGTGGGCGCGCTGGCCAGCGCCAGCACCTCTCCGCTCCGGGGGTCCATCACCACCACAGCGCCGGTGCGCCCGCGCAGGCCCTTTTCCGCAACCTCCTGAAGTGTGGCATCAAGGTTGAGCACCACGGAGTGGCCGGGGCGGGACGACCGCCGGCTCAGCACGCGCACCGGCCGGCCGGCAGCATCCACCTCGACGCGCAGCCGGCCGTTCTCTCCCCGCAGGTGCGCGTCGTACGTGCGTTCCACTCCCGACTTGCCGATCAGGTCTCCGGCCCGGTACTGGGGCTTGGCGCGGAGCTCCTCCTCGGTGATCTCGCCCAGGTGGCCGAGGGCATGCGTTCCCAGGCTCCCAAGAAGGTACTCGCGTACCGGCTCTGCCTGCACGATCACTCCCGGGAGGTCGAGCCGGCGCTCCTCAACCGTCAGCACAACGCTCTTCGACACGTCGCGGCGCAGGACCACGGGCTCAAATGGCCGGGCGCGGCCGGCTTCCAGACGGGCCAGCAGTTCCTCGCGCTCGACCCCCAGGATCGGGGCGAGCTCCGCAACCAGCCGCTGCGGGTCGGACACTTCCATGGGCAGCATGCTCACCGTGAACGCCGGCCGGTTGGTCACCAACGGGTGACCGCCCCGATCGTAGATAACGCCGCGCGGCGCCGGAACCTTGTAGTCCCGCAGCCGGTTCTGCTCGGACAACTCGAGGTAGCGGCCTCCGTCAATGGCCTGCAGGGACCAGAGGCGCCCCTCGATCAGCGCAAACGCCAGGAGGATGATCAGCCCCAATCGGACCACACGTGGGCTCCAGGGCGCGCCCTCCATGTTCATCGTATCGCCCTTCGCGCCACGATCCTGGTTGGATCGCGCCTGCGGGAAACGGTCTCGGCCCATGCAACAATCGCGGCAACGGGCCCGGCGAAGAGCGCGTTCAAGACGGCGACCGCGGCCGTCTCCCGCAGCAGCAGGGGCCAGTCAACCAAGGTGAGACCGGTGGCGGCCACGATCAGGCCGCTTGCAAGCGAGAGCCCCACCGTGGCGAGCGCGGCGGCGGCGGCATACAGGTACCTCTGCCCCAGATCCACCACGGCTGCCAGCGCTCCGGCAGCGGTGCCGACGGCCAGGTAGGAAAGCGCGTAGATCCCAAGCGGGCTGCCTCCGGTCACATCCCGGAGGTATCCGGCCGCTGCACCAGTCAGGGCGCCGGCTGCCAGCCCGCGCCGCAGACCGAAGGCTACGGTGATGAGGAGCAGCAGGTCAGGTGAGGCCCACCTGGGCAGCCGGGACAGCCAGGCGCCGTCAACGACAGCGCCTGCTCCCAGCAGGCACGCGAACAGCACGATCCTCAGCAGCGTCACGGCCTGGGGGAACTCCCAATCAGAATCAGCACCTCTTCGATGTGGGCCAGGCTTGCGGCAGGACGGACGGTTGCCTCCTGATACAGGGCGCCCTGCTCGCGCACGAGCGCTGAGATCGTTCCCACCGGCAGGCCTCGAGGAAACACGCCCGCCTGGCCCGAGGTCAGTACGGCCTCGCCTACCGCTATCTCACGCGCCCTGGACAGGTACTTCACGCGCAACAGCGGCCCACCCTGACCCTCCACCACGCCCGACTCGCGCGACTGCTGGAGCACAACGCCCACGGAGCTGCGCGAGTCGGTTACAAGCAGCACCTGCGCCGTCGAGTGGGTTACGGCCAGGATGCGGCCGACCAAACCCCCGGCACCCACCACGGTGTCGTTGAGCCGCACGCCATCCCTGGCGCCGCGATCCACCAGGATCACCGCAAACCACTGCGCGCCGCCTCGTCCAATCACCCGCGCGCCGATCGCGCGGCCTGGGACCTGACGCCTGAACTCAAGGAGCCGCTCCAGGCGTTGCGTCGCCTGGGCCTGTTCGCGCAGCCGGAGCGTCTCCTCGGAAAGGCGCTCAATATCCTCGCGCAGGTGCGTGTTCTCGACGCGCAACCGCCCGATCTCGGAGTAGAGGCGCCAGAACCGTGTCCCTGCATCGCCCACGCGCGAAAGCGCGCCCTGGGCAGGCCCCAGCCACGCCAGCAGGAAGGACCCCACGGGACCCAGCGCCCGGCGCTCGGGCAGGCGCACCTGGAACGTCAGCAGCGCGAGCGCTGCCGCCGCCAATACCGCCACCAACAAGATCCGCCGTCTCACCTAGGCGACACTCGGTCCCTTGGCGCGCCAGCGTTCCTAACCGCGCTTGGACGCGACCAGCACCTTCTGTAGAGTCTCGATCTCCTCAAGAGCCTTCCCGGCGCCCATTACCACTGCCGCCAACGGGTCTTCCGTAAGCGAGACCGGCATGCCGGTCTCTTCCGCCAGCAGGCGGTCCATCCCGCGCAGCAGGGCGCCGCCGCCAACCAGTATGATCCCGCGGTCCACGATGTCCGCGGCCAGCTCCGGAGGCGTCCGCTCCAGCGTCTGCTTCACCGCGTCAACGATCGCCTGTACCGGCTCGGCTATCGCCTCGCGGACCTCCCCGCTGGTCATGCGCACCGTGCGTGGCAGGCCCGATACCAGATCGCGCCCGCGCACGTCCACGGCGTTCTCATCCCGCACGGGAAAAGCGGACCCCACCGCGATCTTGATCCCCTCAGCCGACCGCTCGCCGATGAGCAGGTTGTAAGAGCGGCGGGCGTACTGGATGATCGCCTCGTCCAGTTCGTCACCCGCGACGCGGATGGAGCGGCTGGCCACAATACCGCCCAACGCTATGACCGCTACCTCGGTCGTGCCTCCACCGATGTCCGCCACCATGCTGCCGATTGGGTCTGAAACCGGCAGCCCCGCGCCGATCGCCGCGGCCATGGGCTCCTCGATGAGGTAGGCTGTTCGGGCGCCCGCCTGCAGCGTTGCGTCAACCACCGCCCGCTTTTCGACCTCGGTGCAGCCCGACGGGATGCCAACCACGACCCGCGGCCGGATCCACATCCGGCCGTTGGACGCCCGCCGCAGGAAGTAGGTGAGCATTGCCGCGGTCGTGTCGAAATCGGCAATAACGCCGTCGCGCATCGGCCGCGTGGCGATGATGTCACCAGGCGTGCGGCCGATCATCCGCTTGGCCTCCTCGCCCACGGCCAGGATCTGGCCGTCATCAACGCGCTTGGCGACCACCGAAGGCTCGCGCAGGACAATGCCCACGCCGCGTGCATAGACGAGGGTATTGGCCGTGCCCAGGTCTACCCCCATGTCGCGCCCGAACTGCGCCAGCAACCTGTCGAAGATCATCTCTGCCTCCTCGGCGCAGGCGTCAGCCCGCCAGCGCGCCGCGTTCCCGCAAACTCACAAAGCGTCCGTCACCGATGATGACGTGGTCAAGGACTTCTATGCCCACAACGCGCCCGGCTTCGGCCAGCCGCGCGGTAATGCGCAGGTCGTCCCCGCTGGGCTCGGGCGTGCCCGAGGGGTGGTTGTGCACCAGGATGACCGCGGCCGCACTTCTCCTTATGGCCTCCTTGAACACCTCGCGCGGGTGGATCGGGGCGCTGTCCAACCCTCCGACGGCCACGCTGGTAACGTCTAGAACCTCGTGGCGCGTGTTTAGGAGCACGGCCCGGAAGTGCTCCCGGTCCAGGTGCCGCATCTGCCCGGCCAACAGCGCTGCCACATCCCCCGGCGCCCTGACCGCAGGCCGGCGTGCCGGCGGCGTAGCCTGCGCCCGCCGTCCCAGCTCAAACGCCGCGAGTACTGCCCCGGCCTTGGCCGGACCTATCCCGCACTGCCGCAGTAGTTCGTCCGGCCCTGCCTGGCTGAGGGCCTGAAGCGAGCCGTAGGACGCCAGCAACTCGCCCGCGACCTCGGTCGCGCACGAGGACCGCGTGCCGGTCCGTAGCAGCACCGTCAGGAGATCAACTGAGGACAACCCCTCAGCGCCGCTGCGCAGGAGGCGTTCCCTGGGTCGGTCTTCTGGGGGAAGCAGTTTGACGGACAGCCCGCCAGCCACCACCATCAACGCTCCGGTTCCAGCGCCACTTGGGGATACCCGTTCGCCCCCGCGCCGGAGGCGGCGGGCTGGACCGGAGCGGCTGGTGGAGTTAGGCCGGGCGCACGCCGATCGTCTCGAGCATGCGCGCCAACCGCGCCAGCGGGAGACCCACCACCGTGAAGTAGTCCCCCTCCAGCTTCTCCACGAAGAGCGCCGCACGGCCCTGAATGCCGTACGCCCCCGCCTTATCCATCGGCTCGCCGGACGCGACATACCGGAGGACCTCCTCCGGAGGCAACGCCCGGAACTGCACCGCGGTGGTGGAATCATCAGCCAGCGTCACGCCACGGCGGCCGTGGGCGACGACGACACCGGTGGTCACGTGGTGCGTGCGACCCGAGAGGCGATGGAGCATCTCCACCGCCTCATCCGCCGTCGTTGGCTTCCCAAGCACGATCCCATCTACCATCACCACCGTGTCGGCGGCGATGACCACCGCGTCCGGCCGCGCTTCGCTGACGGGTCTGGCCTTCTCCAGCGCAGCCCGGCGCGCGCGCGCCCGCACCTGATCCAGGCTCCATCCCTGGCCGCCCTCGCCTGCCGTAGCCACCCCCAGCGTCTCCTCCTCAGGGACCGTCGCGGCGATCTCGAAGGACCACCCGACCTGACGCAGGAGCTCAACGCGCCGGGGAGAGGCGGAAGCCAGCACCAGCAGCGGCACCCTGTCCCCCAAAGGGGCCGAAACGTTCACATCGGGGCAAGTATATCAGCCGGGATGGGGGGCTACAACAACCGGTAGATCCAGACCGCGATCACCACGCCCAGCAGCATGGCCAGGTTTAGCCGGACTATCCCGCCGGCGGTCAGGCTTATGATGCGCAGGTCCAGGGTAAGTGGAGGGTCAACGCCGGCGCGGACCTCGCGCGCCAGGAAACCGAGCACCGGGTAGCCGACCACCGCCTCGGCTATGACGCTGCCCAGCAGTCCGCCAAACAGGATGACCACAAACAGGACCCACCAGGGATTGCGGGTGCGACGGGCCATCGCTCACCTCTACTCGACGTAGGCCTGAACGCTCGAGGCCGGCCGCGGAGTGACCAATCGCGCCAGCCAGATACTGATCTCATAGAGCGCGTACGTCGGCACTGCCATGAGCATCTGGGAGACCACGTCGGTCCCGGGCGTCAGTACCGCGGATAGCACGACGATGCCGACTATGGCGTACCGGCGGCCCGCTGCCAGCGTGGCAGGCGAGACTATGCCCATGCGGGCCAGGAAGACCACTACGATTGGGAGTTGGAAGATGAACCCGAACGCCAGCACGAACGCCATCAGGAACGAGAGCGCCGGCCCAACCGCCAGCATCGGCTGCAGCTTCTCGGTCTGGTACCCCAGCAGGACCCGGACGCCCACGGGCATGATCACGAAGAGCCCGAACGCCGCGCCCAGCGCGAATAGCACCAGCGAGGGCGGCAGCAGTCCCATCACCGCGCGCCGCTCGGTCCCCGTGAGGCCCACGGCGATGAACGCCCAGAGCTGGTAGAGGATCACCGGCAGGCCGACGAAGACGCCCAGCAGGAGGGCTATCTTGATGCGGATAAACAGCGCCTCCGCCGGGGCGAAGAAGACGACTTGCGGAACTTGGAGTTGGCGGATGAGCAGATCGAGCACACGGTCCACAAAGGCAAACCCAATCGCCGCACCCACGCCCAAAGCGGCAAACGCGATGAGGAGCCGCCGCCGCAGCTCCTCCAGGTGCTCCACGATCGTCATCGGACGGTCGTGCATGGGGTCTAGGCGTCCGGCTTCGACGGTCTCGTCTCGTTCACGTCGTCCTCTACGTCACGGATCGCCTTGCGGAACTCCTTAATCGTCTTCCCGGCCGCTGCTCCTAGGCCCGCGAGCCGGCTGGCTCCGAACAGAAGCAGCAGGATCAAAAGGATAACAAGCATCTCCAGGGGACCCACGTTGCCGATAATTGCCGGCGGTACGAATCCTGTCATCTTGGGTTACCTCCAGACCTCATTATAGACCCCGGGCCTGCCGGCCGCCACTGTATGTACCGGGCCCGCAAGTGCCGTCCTGCCGCCACTCCGGCGGCCGCGCCCAGAGCGGCGATCCAGGCAATGCCCACGCGCTCCGAGATGACAGGACCCAGGCGGAGGGCGCGCACAACCTTTGTCACCGCCTCCAGCAGGTCGCCGGGCACGGTTCCAGCTGTGATGGCCCCTCTGCGCAACCGGAGGCGCAGTTCAGCAAGGTCTCGACCGATGCGGTGGTGGAGCGCGGCTAGCTCCGGCGTGGGAATAGGGTCTGCAGCCAACGGATCTCCTCGGCCACGCGCGCCGCCCAGGCCGCCCTCCGCCGCCGCAGCCGGACCTTGCCGAGCGACAGCAGGACGCCCATCGCGGTTATCATGACGCCCAAGACCACGAGGGCGGCCAGCCATCCTGGTAGCCAGATCGCGGCCACCAACACGAGCGCGGCGACTGCCAAGCCTATGGCCATCACTCCCAGCGCGACCGCGATGCCAATCATGAGCGCGGCAAAGGCAAAGTCCTTCGCAAGGGCGTGCAGGTGTTCCCGTACGGCGCGTCCGTACACACCGCCCAGGGCGGCAGCGTCGGCAAGCAGCCGGCGCAGCAGATCTCCGGAGGGCTCGCCAGTAGGGGCGCGATCTTCATCCGCCATCGCGCCCCCATACTTCAGGGCAGGTCTGGCCTTTTCCTCTGCCGGAGGGCCCGGCGGAGGCCGCGTCGCGCACCGTCAGGCTACGGAGCCAGCCTCGTTCAGTATCGCTTCGGTCTGACTTGTTCCGATGAGGTCGGCGCCCGCTTGGATCATGGCCGTCGCATCCGCCAGCGTGCGGATCCCGCCCGAGGCCTTTACGCCCATTCCAGAACCCACGGTACGGCGCAGCAGGGCCACGTCAACTACCGTTGCCCCTGCCCTGCCAAATCCCGTGGAAGTCTTCACGTAGGCCGCGCCGGAGGCCGCCGCCAGTCCGCACGCCTGGATCTTGGCGGCATCGGTCAGCAGCGCGGTTTCCAGGATCACCTTCACCGGACGACCGTCGGCCGCGGCAACAACCTCCTGGAGCTCCTCCTGCGTGACCTCCCATCGGCCCTCGCACAGCGCGCCGATGTTCACCACGACGTCCACCTCATCGGCGCCGTCGCGGACCGCGGCAGAGACCTCCAGTGCCTTCACATTCGGGGTCGAGTTGCCGTGGGGGAACCCTATCACGCTCACCACGCGGATCGCGCTTCCCTCCAGCAACCTCCGGGCCAAGGCGACGTGCACCGGCTTGACCACCACGGCGCGAACCCCCCGGGCACGCGCCACGGCGCAGCCCGCTTCCACGTCGGCCTGGCCGGCTTCGGGCGCCAGGATCGAGTGCTCGATGCGCCCTGCCAGCGCCCCCTCTGGAATCGGCGCGTCCTGGCGGGTGCTCATGCGGTGACCAGCCCCTTCCGAACCGCGTAGCGCACCAGGTGTGCGCGGTCGTGTAGATCGAGCTTCTCCATGATGTGCGTGCGATGGGTCTCCACGGTCTTGACGCTGATGTGCAGCCGTTCCGCAATCTCCCTGTTGGTAAGGCCGTCGGCGATCAGGCGTACGACCTCGCGTTCCCGTTCCGTCAGTCCGTCGAACCGGCGGCGCTCTTCGTCGCGGCTGCTGGCCGTGTCGTGATCCGCGACCAGGCGCCGCGCGATCATTGGGTGCAGGAAGGTGTGGCCTCCGGCCACGGCGTGCACGGCATCCACCAGGTCGCGGGCGCTGGCCCGCTTCAAGACGTAGCCCGATGCGCCCGCCTTCACCAGCTCGAAGACGTAGTCCTCGTCCTCGTGCATGGTCAGGATGACCACGCCGATGCTCGGCAGGGCGGCCCTGATGCGCCGGGTCGCCTCCACCCCGTTCATCCTTGGCATGCTGACGTCCAGGCACACCACGTCGGGCTTGAGGCTCTGGGCCAGTTCCACGGCCGCCACGCCGTCGCCCGCCTCTCCCACAACCTCGATGTCCGGCTCGGCCTGGAGCAGGCGTCTGATACCCTCCCGCACGATGGCGTGGTCGTCGGCCACAATGAGCCGGATGATCCTGGGGCCCCCTGGGGCGCCGTCCTGGACCTGCGTCACGGGCCGGAGCCCTCGCGCGCGCCGCGCTCGAACGCGGCTACGTTGCGCGCCCTCACCTGGAGGTCCGTCACCATCCCGTCCAGGGCCGCGCGCACGCTCTCGGCAGCCAGGATCGGCCTCGCGGCTATCGTGGCGCCGAGCAGCACGACGTTGGCCGCCCGCGGGGCGCCCAGTTCGGCGGCGATAGCCGTCGCCGGCACCGCAACGGCGCGCACGTCGGTGCGCTCAGGAGCTCGCCCCGTCAGCGTGCTGTCGCACACGATGAGGCCTCCCGGCCGGACCGAGGGCTCAAACCGGTCCAGCGAGGGTCGGTTCATTGCAATCATCACGGTTGGGTCGGAGACCACGGGCGAGCCAATGGGTTCGCTGCTGATCACCACCGTGCAGTACGCGGTGCCGCCCCGCTGCTCCGGCCCGTACGCGGGCAGCCAGGTGACGTCGCGCCCTTCGGTGAGGGCCGCCTGCGCCAGGACCTCTCCCAGGAACAGCACGCCCTGCCCCCCGAATCCGGCTATCACTATCTCGTGAACGGCCATGCGGCTACTCCCCGCATCTGGTGGTGTCCTTGAGGACGCCCAGCGGGAAGGCGGGGATCATGTTGGCCTCGCACCACGCGATGGCCTCAACCGGCGGGAGCTTCCAGTTCACCGGACAGGTCGAGAGCAGCTCGACGATGCCCAAACCCCTGTCCTCAAGCTGCGCCTTGAACGCGGCCTCGACCGCGCGTCGAGCCCGGTGGATGCGGGCCGGGCTTGTGACCGCTTCGCGTGCGGCATACGCCACGCCGTCAATCCCGGCCAGGAGTTCGGCCACACGCAGCGCCCCGCCCGCCTGGCCGACGTCCCTGCCATATGGGGTCGTCGTGGTCTTCATTCCAGACAGCGAGGTCGGCGCCATCTGACCGCCGGTCATGCCGTAGATCGCGTTGTTCACGAAGATGACCGTGATGCGTTCACCCCGCGCGGCGGCATGGAGGATCTCGGCGGTGCCTATCGAGGCTAGATCGCCGTCGCCCTGGTAGGTGAACACAGCGCGGTCGGGGAGCACGCGCTTGATGCCCGTGGCAACCGCCGGAGCCCGGCCGTGTGGCGCCTGCTGGAAGTCCACGTCGAGGTAGTTGTAGATGAAGACCGAGCACCCAACCGACGCAACGCCTATGGTCCGCTCCCGGATGCCGAGGCTTTCAATCGCCTCGGCCACCAGGCGGTGAATGATGCCGTGCGTGCAGCCCGGGCAGTAGTGCAGGGGCACGTCCACCAGCGAGCGGGGCCTGGCGGTAACCTCAACCATGTCATGGATCATGCCCTGACCACCTCCCCGGCCACGACCGACCGAATCGCCTCTACCACCTCCGTCGGAGAAGGCACCACCCCGCCGACGCGGCCGTACAACCCGACAGGCGCCCTGCCCGAGACGGCAAGGCGAACGTCCTCCACCATCTGCCCCGCGCTGAGCTCAACGGCCAGCCACCGGCGCGGCGATCTCTCGAACGCGGAAGTTGGGAACGGCCAGAGGGTGATTGGCCTGATCAAACCGGCCGCAAGCCCCTGCGCACGCACGCGGTCCACGGCCGAGCGGGCGACGCGGGCCGCCGTGCCATAGGCCACGACAAGCACCTCTGCATCGTCGGCGCGGTAGGCCTCCCATCGCTGCTCGCGCTCGCGGATCTCCTGGTAGGTCCTCATCAGGGAGAGGACATGCTGCTCAAGTTCTTCCGGGGCCAGGTAGATGGACGAGATCACGCGACGGCTTCCCTTCGCGCCGGTCGTCGCCCAGCCAGGAGGAGGCGGCGGCGCGATGGGTTCGGGTAGCGTCACCGGCTCCATCATCTGCCCGAGGATGCCGTCCGCGGCTATCACCACGGGCAGCCGGTAGCGCTCGGCCAGCTCGAACGCGACGCCCATGAGGTCAACGATCTCCTGTACCGTGGACGGCGCCAGCACTATGCCGTGGGTGTCGCCGTGCCCCAGCCCGCGGGTAACCTGAAAGTAGTCTCCCTGCGCGGGCGCGATGTTGCCGAGCCCAGGACCGCCGCGCATCACGTTGACCACGACGCACGGCAGACGGGAGCCAATCATGTAGGAAAGGCCTTCCGTCATCAGGCTGAAGCCAGGGCTGCTGGTGGTGGCCATGGCGCGGACGCCGGCACCCGCAGCGCCGTGGACCATGTTGATGGCCGCGATCTCGCTCTCGGCCTGGACGAAAACGCCACCTGCCCGCGGCATGTGGCGGGCCATGTACTCAGGCACCTCGTTCTGCGGCGTGATCGGGTACCCGAAGTACGCCCGGCAGCCGGCGCGAATGGCCGCTTCCGCGAGCGCCTCGTTTCCCTTCATTAGGGTGCGCGTCATGGATTGCTCTCCTGCTTCTGGCGGGCTTTCCGGGGGCGCAGCACCGTGATCGCCACCTCAGGGCAGACCAGCGCGCAAGCCGTGCAGGAAGTGCACCGTGCCTGGTCGGTCACGCGCACGGCGGCGTACCCCAGGCGGTTGAGCGAGCCCAACTCCATAATCCCAGGCGGGCATACGGCCACGCAGAGGCTGCAGCCTTTGCACCGCTCGGCAGCGATGAGCACCCTCTGCGGCGAGACAACCTCAGTCGTCACGCGCGGTCCCCCCTCCCCTGCTCTTCCATGACATCTGTTTCGAGGGCGAGGCGGTGTAACACCTCCTGGGCGCGCTCCATATCGTTCTCATGCACAATGAGTCCGACGACCTCCGCGCCTGAGGCGCGCAGTGTGTGCACCGCAAGGATGGGGATCCCGGCCCTGGTCAGGCCGGACACGATCCGCGGCAGTTCAACGGCGACGCTTCCCACGGCCACGTGGAGCTTGGACTCGTGCGGACCGGCTTCCAGCATCTCCGTGAAGGTCTCGAACAGATCGCTCTCGGTGATCACGCCGACCAGCCGGCCGTCCTCGACCACCGGCAGCCCCCCGATCTTGTGCCGGCGCATGAGGGCCGCCGCCTGCTCGAGCGTGGCCTCCGGATCAACCGTGACGGGCGCGGCAGCCATCAGGTGTCGCACGAGCACCCCCACGGACAGGCTGGGAGTACGCCGCGGACCTTCAACTGCCGGGGGGTGCACGCGGACCGCGTCGGTCCAGGTGATGATCCCCACCACGGCCTCGCCGTCAACGACCGGCAGGCGCCGAATGTGGTGCCGTCGCATCAACCCCAGCGCCTCCCAGGCAGGGGCCTCCGGCCCAATCACCAGCGCCGGCGCCGTCATGCGGGTGCGAACACGCATCGTCGCTCCCTCAGGCGACCTGCTCGCCCCGTTGCGCCAGACGAAAGCGCCGGACGAGCGCCGCGGGCACGTCACGCCCGATGCGCACCGCCAGGAAGTTCAGCGGCTCCAGGGCCACGTTGGGCTCGTTGGTCCACTCGCGGCAAAACCCAAACCGCTCAAAGAGGGCAAGCAGCCGGTGGGCATAGATCCCGGCCTCGATGACGGTGTCCTCGATGTCCCAGCACCACACATAGCCGGTGGCCACGCATATCCGCGACTCGACCTCCATCCGGGCGAAGGCGCGGCGGAGCAGCGCCTGGGCTATCCCCTGCCCCCTGTGCCCGCGCGCTACCTCGATGCCGATCTCCTGCACGCTTGCGTCCCCCAAGCGGCCCCAGGGTTGGTCAATGCCGGCCGGCACCAGCAGCAGGTAGCCAACGATGGCATCGCCGAGCACCGCGACGAACGCCTCCCCGCCCGGAACCCTAAGCGCCCTGCCAAGCGTCTCGCGAACGATCTGGGCGCGCCGGGGGCTGTACGCGGAGAAGGCGCCGAGGCCTGGAGCGATCTCGTACTCCGCCAGCGCGGCGCCGCCATCGAGCGCGAGGATTTCAGGGAATGCCCGTGCCTGTTCCGCGGCCGGGGCCATGGGTGTTCTCACCGATGCCAGAATAGCCCTTCCGGGCAGAGCAGGCCATCGGACGGTAACAGTATTTCTGCGCTACTTGGCGTCGTCTAGCACGCGCTCTACTACCGCCCATGCCGCGGCCTCGACCGCCCCCGAGGGTGCGGCCCCCGCCGCGAACGACCGGCCTTCGATCCCGTAGACGACCAGCCGCGGCGGCAGCCGGTCCAGCGCCCTGGCCAGCGCGATCGCCTCAGCCACTCCAAACGCGTGGGTTGAGCAGCCGCGGAACCCGGCCGGGAACGGCTGGCTGCGGGCATCGAGGCGGTGTATGCTGCCGGGAGCCGCGCCGGAGAGGACTGCGTCAATCAGGATGACGGTCCGCGCGCCCTCCCAGAGCGCCAAAAGGGCCGTGCCCTCGCCATTCTGCTCGATCACGGCAACCCGCCCTGAATCGGGAAGGTCCGCCCGGGCAAGAAGCGCGTCCCTGATCCGGCGGGCAGCAATCAGCCCGGCCGCGTCGTCGCCCCGCGACGCGTTGCCGATGCCGATGATCAGCGTGGCTGGCGGGCCGGCCCCTGGTAGACTCTCCTCACTCCCGCTCAAGGTCGAGCTTCAAGAAGTGCGTGGCGCACGAAATGCACGGGTCGTAGCTGCGCACAAGCTGCTCGCAGCGCAGCGTGGCCTCCTCGATCGGCAGCCCCAGCACCCCGGGCACGTACTGCCATAGGTCGTCCTCCATCCGCTTGAGGTTCTGCGAGGTGGGCGGGACAATCCTGGCGGCGGCGATCAGGCCCTGGGCGTCCACGGCGTACCGATGGAAGAGCAGGCCGCGCGGCGCCTCGGTGGCGTGGGCTCCTTCCCCGGCCTGCGGAGGCGTGGGAATGGGCGATCTGGACGGAACGGGTTCCACATAGGAGGCTATCAACTGGAGCGCCTCCTCATAGGCGTGCACCAGCTCCAACCCGCGCGCGAGCAGGCTCATGAACGGGTTGCGCACGGGCAGGGTCAGCGCGATGTCACCCGCCGCCGCCTGCGCCCTCGGCGAGAGCCGGTCGAAGTTCAGGTTCACCCTGGCCAGCGGTCCCACCATGTAGCTTGTCTTGCTGCCCTCGCGCCGCGAGTGAAGCGCGTTGGAGTGCTCAACGTGCTCCTCCAGGAAGTGCCGCTCGTACTCCTCTATCGGGATGTCGAGCCCTCTGGAAGAAACAACGCGCCCCTCGTTGTAGGGGTACTCGTCCGGATGCGACAGGGAGACGAACTCGTAGTCGGCGGTGAAGTCGGGGTAGTCCAGCGTTGCCGCCCAGCGCACGGCCTCCACCGCGCGTTCGAGGGCCCATTCGAGATCCGGAACCAGGGCGGTCAGCTCCGACCGGCGCGGCGCGCGGTAGAATCCGCCCACGCACGCCGAAATCGGGTGGATCTCGCGCCCGCCGATGACCGTGACCAGGTGGTTGCCGATCTTCTTCATGCGCAGCGCCTGCTCGACCAGCGGCCGGAGGGCCGGATCGCCGGCCATGCTTATGGCCGACTCGTGCCCGATGAAGTCCGGCGCGTGCAGCATGAAGATGTGCAGCACGTGGCTCTCGATGTACTCGCCGCAGTAGAGCAGCCGGCGCAGCGCACGCACGCCAGGCGGAGGGGTCACGCCCAGGGCCTTCTCCAGCGCGTGGGCGGCGCTCATCTGATAGGCCACGGGGCAGATGCCGCAGATCCGGGCTACGATGTCCACGGTCTCCTGGGGATTGCGGCCCCGCAGGAACGCCTCGAAGAATCGCGGCGGCTCGAAGATGTTGAGCTGCACGTCGGTGACGCGGTCGTCCTTGATCTTCACCCGCAGCGCGCCCTCACCCTCGACGCGGGCCAGGTAGTCTACGTTGATGCGTCTCTCGGCCATTGCCTCTCTCCCCCGACTACCTTGGGATGGCGTCCTTTTCGAACTGCTCACTGGCTGCCCGGAAGGCCGGCGAGTAACCGTTGAAGCTTCGGAAGGCGCGACTGACATCGCGAGCGGTCTGTCCCAGCGCCATGAAGCGGGCGCCCAGCGCGGCCGGATTGGGCAGCTCCATCGGGCCGAAGCAGCCGTAGCATCCCCGGTTGTAGGCCGGGCAGATCGCCCCGCATCCGGCCTGCGTGGCCGGACCCAAACACGGGGTCCCCTGCGCTACCATCACGCAGACCGTCCCGTGCCGCTTGCACTCGTTGCACACCGAGTGTTCCGGGACCGACGGCTTGCGCCCGATCAGCAGCGACGTGACCAGGTCCAGGAGTTGCTGCTTGTTCACAGGGCAGCCCCGCAGCTCGAAGTCCACGGGCACGAAATCCTTGATGGGATGGGAGAGGTCCATCGTGTGGATGTATTCCGGGCTGGCATAGACGGTCCGGGTGAACTCCTCCACGTCGGCCCAGTTACGCAGGGCCTGAATGCCCCCAGCGGTGGCGCACGCGCCGATGGTCACCAGCAACCGGGACTGGCGGCGAACTTCCCAGATGCGCTCCACCTCCTCGGGGGTCGTGACCGAGCCCTCGACCAGGGTCACATCGTAGGGCCCCGCAAGCGCCCTGCTGCGGGCCTCGACGAAGTAGGCGATCTCCACCGCCTCCGCCACGGCGAGCACCGCATCCTCACAGTCCAGCAGCGAAAGCTGGCAGCCATCGCACGATGCGAACTTGAACACCGCCAGGCTGGGCTTGCGCTTCTTTTGGGTGGCCATCAGAACTCCTCCACGGTGAAGAACGGCTCGATTCGATCGTAGCTCATGACCGGCCCGTCCTTGCACAGGAAGGTTGGGCCGTACTGGCAGCGTCCGCAGAAGGCAACGGCGCACTTCATGTTGCGCTCCAGCGACAGGAAGATCCGCTCCTTGGGGATGCGGCGCGCCAGCGCCTCGTAGACCACGAAGTGCATCATGATTTCCGGGCCGCATGCCAGAACGGTCGTGCGCTTGGGATCGGGCCGCAGCGCGTAGAACAGGATGGGGACCACGCCCACGCGGCCCTTCCAGGTCTCGTCGGCGCGGTCCACCGTGACCGCAACCTCGATGTCGTGGCTGCGCCAGGTGTCGTACTCCTGCGGGTAGAGCAGGTCGGCCGGCACGCGCGCGCCGTTTAGGATTGTGACCTTGCCGTAGTCGGCCCTGTGCCTGAGGACGTGGTAGATCGCCGGGCGCAGCGGGGCCAGGCCGATGCCTCCAGCCACGATGATCAGATCGTTGCCCACGGCCCGGTCTACGGGCCATGAGCTGCCGTAGGGACCGCGTACGCCGATCACGCCGCCGGCTTCCATCCGAGAGATGGCCTGGGTGACGTTGCCGGCGATGCGGATCGTATGCCGCAGGGCCGCGGGCTCGGCCGGATCCGAACTGACGGAGATGGCCGACTCCCCAATGCCTGGCAGGTAGAGCATGTTGAACTGACCGGGACGGAAGCGGTACGCGTCGCGCGCAGCCGGGTCCCTGAACTCCAGCGTGTACGTGTTGACGCCCGGCGCCTCCGACTGGACATGGGTAATCGCCGCTGGCTGGGGCACCATGGGATGGCCGGTGGCAGGTGTCATGACTGGCTCTCCCCTCTGATCGCCTCGAGTTCCTTGGTCAGGTCAATGCCCACCGGGCACCACGTGATGCACCGACCGCACCCCACGCACCCCGAGACGCCGTACTGGTCCGTCCACGACGCCAACTTGTGCGTCAGCCACTGGCGGTACCGGGCGCGGGTGTTGGGCCGCAGGTGTCCCCCGAACACGTACGAGAACTCGCGATTGAAGCAGGAGTCCCACACGCGCACCCGGCCGGCAGTCTCGCCGACGAGATCGCTTACTTCGGCCACGTCAGAGCAGAAGCAGGTGGGACATACCATGGTGCAGTTGGCACAGGAGAGGCAGCGCTCCGCCACGTTTGCCCAGTGGGGATGTTCCAGGTTGTCGTACAGCAGCTCGGGCAGATTGTGGGTGTTGAGTCCCCGGCCCATGCGCGTCAAGGCCTCGGCCATCGCTTGCCGGGCGCGACTCAGCTCGAAGGCGCCGGCTGGCCGCCACTCGACCCCGGACAGCATCTGCGCGCCGAGCGCCGAGCCGACCTCGAGCAGGAATACGTCGTCCAGCTCGGTGAGGACCAGATCGAAGCCGGAGGAACACCGGGGACCGGTCCTCATGGAGGCGCAGAAGCAGGTGCCGCCGGGCTCGGTGCAGTTCACGGCCAGGACGAAGGCGCGCTCGCGTCGGGCCTTGTAGTGCGGCTCCGCGACCGGACCCTCGAGGAACACCCGGTCCTGCACGGCGATGGCCACCAGTTCGCACCCTCTCACGCCGATGAAGGCATACTTGGGTGGGGGATCGTTGCTCGTCTCGACGCTGAACCCGTCCTCCCTCCGGCGCGTGGAAAAGAGCCTCAGCGACGGTGGGTACAGATACCTCTTCCACGAATGGGGGCCGACAACGAACCCGAAGTGCGCCTCATCGTCCCGGCGATGAAGGCGATAGGCACCTGGCGCCTGCTCATCGGCCCACCCGACGGGGAGATCGGTCAGGCGCGCGATTTCGTCGTACACGATGGCGTCCTCGCGCACGGTCGGGCCGATCAGACTGTAGCCGGCCGCGCTCAACGCATCGAAGACCTGTTGCAGGGCGGGCTTGGAGATGACCACCTGCCCGCCAAGTAGGGGAATCTGCTCAGCCATCAACCGTCCCTCACTCTCCCTTGCCCACCGCGTACACGTCCAGGAGCTGCAGGCGTGTCGCGGTCAGGCGGCTGGCGATGACGTTCGCCAGGGCACGATAGAAGTAGTAGCCGAGGTCGTGATCCTCCTCGCAGGCCTCGCACAGTGCGTTTGCGTCTATTGCGATGGCCCGCGTTGTCTGCAGCGCACGCGCGCTGGCGGTCTTCTTCCCGACAACCGGCACGGCCGCCGACCACCCGAAGATCTCGTGCGGGCCGACGGTCAAAATGGTGGCGCGACCGCGGTTGGGAATGTACATGTCCAGGGCCACGAGCCCCTCAATCACCAGGTACAGCTTGTCATCCGCCTCGCCCTCGCGGAATACGACCTGGCCATCGGCCCATGCGACCTCCGATGCAATCGCGGCCAGCTTTTCGATCAGCCGTGGCTCCAGCCCTCCAAACAGCAGCGTGGAGCGCAGTGCTTCGGCCAGAGAATATGGCTCCATGTCGCCTCCCGTGACTAGCCCGTCCGCGTACCGTCCGCCGCCGTCGGACCCTGACCGGTGGCGGCCGCGGAGCGAGCCGCATCGCCTGCCTGACCTGCGTGCCGCGCCTCGATCCACGCAATCCATCCTGCCAGACCCTCTCCCGTGCGCGCCGAGATCGGGAAGAGCGGCGCCGAGGTGACCTCGCGCAGGCCGGCCGTGAAGGCCTCGAGCGAGAACTCGGTGACCGGCACGAGGTCCACCTTGTTAAGGACCACCGCGTCCGCCCTGGCGAACGTGGACGGGTACTTGTACGCCTTGTCGTCGCCCTCGGACACGCTGGCAACCACGACGCGCAGGTGCTCGCCAACATCGTACGCCGCGGGACAGACCAGGTTCCCAACGTTCTCTATGAACAGGACTTGCACGTCTGCCAGCGGCATGTGACCGAGCGCGGCCCGCACCATGCCCGCGTCCAGGTGGCAGGCGTTGCCTACCAGGCGGGTCTCTATCTGCACAGCTGGAATGCCGCAGCGGGCAACGCGCTCGGCGTCGCGGGTCGTGGCGATGTCACCCTCAACGACCCCAAGCCGGAGCCGTGGGTGGAGCAGGGCCGCGGTCCGTTCCAGGAGAGAGGTCTTCCCACTGCCCGGGGAACCAATCAGGTTGATGGCCGTGATACCGGCCCCATCGAGCAGGGCGCGTACCTCGCCGGCCAGCGCGTCGTTGGCACGCAGGATTCGCTCCACTACCTCTACGCGCACCGTCATTCTCCCTCCAGCCACTCCATGCGGAGATCGGCGCCTTCGACGGTCTTCAGCTCTAGCACCGCGCCGCCCGCGCAACCCTCGCGCAGGATCTCGAAGGCCTGCATCAGGGCCTCGGCCGCAACGCCGCTGTGGTGACCCACGCAGACGCCCACCGCCGAGACGCTCTTCAGCCCGTGCCGCGAAGCCGCGGCCGAAACCTCCGTCAGCAGGGCTTGTGCTATCGCCACCTCGTGCATCCGCCTCCGCCTCAGAAGGTCTGGTTGGCCAGGACCAGCATGCCCCGGGTGTACCGCTCCAGACTCGCCACCTGCGCAGGGGCAAGCGCTAGGCATGCCCAGCGCCAGTGAAAGGCGATCACGTCGCCCACCGAGACCTCATCCAGGAACTGATCCTTGCCCATCGCGCGGAGCACACGCTCCGGCTGGGGCTCGCCGAAGGACAACCGTCCCTGGCGCACAACGATCGGCTGGTGCGTCACCGTGAAGGCGCCGGGCTCAACGGCGCTAACGGTCCCCCACCCGATGCGGCAGAGATCGAGCGCTGCATCGCCCTGGGGCAGCCCGGTGCGGAACGAAACGTCGAACACGTGGAAGGCGTGGTGGGCCCGCGCGCCGGCGCGGGGCTTGCCCACGAGCAGTTCCATGGTGGCCGGGCGCACGCGGCCCTTGAACCGCTCGTGAAGACACCTAGCGTGGAACGCCCAGTCCACCGCCTCCAGCAGGTCGTTGCCGATCCAGTACGCCTCCACTACCCGCGCGTCGAACGGGTCGGCTATCCCGTTGGATTCAGCGATCACCTGGAGGTAGGGCAGGGCGCCGGAAAACGCGTGGAGGTGGCGACGCAGCCCCTGGTCGGAGGCGCCTTCCCTCAGGTAGGCCAGCAGGGTGGCGTTGAAATCGTCACCGCAGTAGCCCAGATGGTTCGGCATGAAGGCGAACCGGGCGAAGAGCAGCATGCCGTCCAGAACGCCTCCCGGTGCCGCCACGGCAGGACCAGGAGGCCTGACCTGCAACGAGCCGCCTGACATCCAGCACATCCCTCCTCCACCATCATAGGATGGGGACTGCAGTGTGCCCATCGGTGGCGTGCACGATGCCCTGCCTACGACATCCCTAGGGTCTATGCCGTAGGACGCGTGGCCGGGTTGAGCCACAGGTCAACGTCCTGCCCGACGGCCATCAACGCAACGGTCACCAAGACGATCCCCATCGCCGGGGGAACTACCCACCAGATCCAGGCGTCCGTAAGGAAGAGCAGCGGGTACCCGAAGGCCTGATGGAGCACGAGCCCCCAGCTCACGCGCCCGGGATCGGCCAGTCCGAGCAGCCCCAGCGTGGCCTCCATGAGGACCGCCCATCGCACCGTCAGCAGGAACTTCGTGAACAGGATCGGGGCTACCTCCGTGAGGACGATTGCCCGGAGCACGCGTCCTTCCGTGGCCCCAAGTGCCCGGGCCGCTTCAACGTACTCCTTCCGTAACGTCACCGAGACCTGCGCGCGCACGACGCGCGCAAACGCCGCCCATCCGATCAGGGCAAGCGTACCCACCAGTGGCCAGAAGCCCGGGCCCCAGAAGACGACCAGCAGCACGATAAGCGGCACTTGGGGCAGGGCCAGGAAGAGATCCACCAGCGCCATGAGCATGCCCTGGCCCTGCCGCCACATCCCCGCGGAGATGCCTACCGCGGCTGACAGGCCCGTGGACAGGCAGGCGGCAAGAAACCCGACCAGGAGAGAAGTCCTGGCGCCATAGAGCAGGTGGCTGAACAAGTCCTGCCCCAACGCGTTGGTGCCCAGCCAGAAGCGCGCGCCAGGGCGTGCTGCAGGATCGCCCGCGATCCGGCCGGGTTCCTCAGGTGACAGCAGGGGCGCGGCCAGCGCCAGGAGGATCAGGACGACCAGCACCCCGGTTCCGGCGGCGGCTGTACCGCGTCCATTGCGCCGGCGCCGCGGGTGGCCGGATGCGTTCACGCCTGGCCCTCCACCCGCGGGTCGAGCCGGGCCGCAATGAGATCCAGGATTAGATTGACCGTGAGCACCGCCAGGCTGGCGACGAGGAACACGCCCTGCATAAGTGGGTAGTCGCGCGTGCTGACCGCCTCGTACAGAAGCCAGCCCATCCCGGGGTAGGCAAAGATACGCTCTACCACGGCCGCGCCAGCGACAGCCGTTCCCAACCGTAGCCCCAGGAGCGTGGCCACAGGCGGCAGCGCGTTGCGCAGCGCGTGCCAGACCACCCGCCCAGGGGTAAGCCCCTTGGCACGTGCCGTCACCAGATACCGCTCACCCAGCACGGGCACCAGCGCGTTGCGCATCAGCAGGGCAAAGGCCGGGGTGAAACCCAGGACGAGCGTTAGCCCTGGGAGGGCCGCGTGCCACGTTACATCGAGCAGGGTTCGCAACAGGCCCTGGTTGCCGGCAAACGGCGTGGTGGCACCCCCGGCCGGGAAGAGCTGCAGGCGAGAGGAGAACACCACTATCAGGGCCATCGCGATCAGGAACTCGGGCAGGGCGCCCACGCCTACGGTCGCCGCGGTCAGAAAACGGACGGACCTTCGGCGCCCATGCCAGGCGGCTGCCCACCCCAGCAAGCCGCCGAGCGCGGCGGCCAGCACGACGGCGCCCCCTACCAGAAAGAGCGTCCATGGCAGCCGCTCCACCACTATGCGGGCAACCGGGCGGTGCGACGTCAACGACCATCCCAGGTCTCCCCTGGGCAGCCCGGCCAGGTACCTGGCGAGTTGGGCCTGCAGTGGAAGGTCGAGGTGATAGGTGGCAACCAGCGCCTGGTAGGCGGCAGACGGCAGGACCGCGGCCTCGTCGCCGCCCCCGCCTGCTGCCGGGCTCCCCGGAAGCAGCCGCGGCACGAGGAAGTTCAACAGGGCAACGGTGCAGACCAACCCGGCGTAGCGTACCAGGCGCCGCACAGTTGTACCCTACCCCTGGCTACCGCCCCAGGAACGCGAGCTTGTTCTCGATCAGAGGGATCCCGTTCATCAGGCCCCCGGCCGTGGCTATGGGGGCGAACTTGCGGCTGTCGTAGACCCAGTAGAACCGCCGGTAGTAGAGCGCCAGGGTAGGAAGTTCGTCTGCGAGGATCTCCTGCATCCGGTAGACGCTCGCGCGGCGGGCGGCTGGATCCAGAGTCCGGGCCTGCCCTGCGGCCAGACGCCGGAACTCGGGATGGGCGAACTCCGCAGACTGCCCGAACAGGTTCGCCTCTCCGCCACCGAGCCACCGCCGCAGGTAGTCAGGGTCCCCTCCGGCCCCTATGTGAAACGTCAGCGCCGCCTGGTACTTGCCCTCGGCAACCAGGGCGGCCCGCGTCCGGGCGTCCACGGTGCGCACCGCCACCTCGATCCCGGCGCGCCGCAACATCTCCTGCACGACCGGCACCACCGGCGATGGACTGGCCAGGAGCTCAAACGAGAGGGAGGTCAGGCCTGCCTGCGCGACCAGGCTCCTGGCCCTGCTGGGGTCGTAGGGATAGGCCTGAACGCGCGGGTTGTGCCAGCGGTCCGTGGGCGGAACGATGCCAGGGCTTCCCGGAACGCCGGGCCCACGCGTGACCAGCGTTGCCAGCTGCGTGCGGTTGATCCCGTAGGCCACCGCCTGGCGCACCGCCTTCTGATCAAAGGGCGACCGTTCCAGGTTGAACAGCAGCCGCGCGATCGAGAGGGGCTCGCTCTGCCAGGTCCGCAAGTACGGGTGGCCGGAAAACGCGCGCACCACATCGTGGGTATCGGCCATCGCCGCGTCGGACTGGCCGCTCTGAACCGCGAGCAACTGCCGTTCCGCGGGAACGACCGTGTACTGAACCTCCTCGAACCTGGGCCGGCCCCGGAAGTACCGTCGGTTTGCCTCAAGCCGGTACTCCCCGACCCCCGGCCGGTACTCTGCCAGCCGATACGGCCCTGATCCGGTGGTCATGCCTGGACCCTGCGCCTTCCGCGGCTCGCTTACCCCTTCCCAGAGGTGGGCCGGAACGATGGGAACGATCCCGGCGACGTCCTCGAGGAAAGGAGCGAAGGGTTCGCGGAGCACGAAGGTCACCGCGTGCGGGCCGTCCGCCCTGACCTCTGCAACGATGGATGTGTCAACCCAGACAAAGGGATGGGTGCGGTAGTACTCAAATGAGAACTGTACGTCGCGGGCCACGAGCGGCCGGCCGTCGTGCCAGACAGCGTCCTTGCGCAGAGCGAACGTCCACCGCCTGCCGTCGGCGGAAACCCGCCAGGACTCTGCCAACCAGGGAATCACACCGGTATGATCCTTCCACACCAGGGTGTCGTAGAGGAGCGAGAGGCGCACCACCCCGCCGGGCCCCAATGTGGAAACCGCAAACGGCGTTGGAAACCCCACGTCCGTCCACCACACCAACCGCAGCGGACCGGCAGGCAGCGCCCCTGCACCACCCACGGCGGCAAGCAGAAGTAGCAGCGCCACGGCGAACGCTGCCAGGAGACGAAGTGCCCACGCGGAGTTCAAGGGTTGGGGGCGGATCATTGCGTTGGGGGCGGATTCTCCCCAGCAAGTTCGGCCACGAGCTTGAGGATCTCGGCTGCCTCGTCTGGGGCGACCTCGCGGATCGCGGCTCCGTAGACTACGATGACGTACGCTCCAGGGGCAAGTTCGCCAACCAGGTGGGTCGTGATCGTGCGTTCCCCGTCAGGGCCCTCTGCCAGGGCCCGTCCGGAATCGAGAATCCGGGTGATGCGGTGCGGCAATGCCAGACACATGGCTCCGAGGGTGAAGTATAGCACAGAACTCCTGGCGGGGTGGCGGCACAGTCTCCGCATCGGTTGTCCGACGGGGGGTGAGGAGTGTCTGCACCACCACCGTCGCCAGGATTGCCCTTAACGCGCCGCGGGCTCCCAGGCACGGGAGTAGGTTGAGTATCGCCTCCTCCCCCTGGTCGCATCCGATCCCGAAGGTGGAGCAGCAAGGTGGAGTACTGGGAACCCGCCTTCGCTGAGCGCTTCGACGAGATGCAGGGGGTAGGGCACGGCCACGCGCAGGACGGCCAGCCTGCGATCGCACTGCTGATAGGTGGCCAGCGAGTCGAGAGGAACGCCTACCCCGTCGGCGATGGCAGCGAGCCCGGCGATGGCATTGGCGCGGTCCGAAAGATCCACCACCAATCGCGCGCCCCCCTGGCGCAAGCCGGTCAGGTCAATGAACGCCTCGAAAATGTCGCTCTCGGTGATTACGCCCAGCAGCGACCGCTTCTCGACGACCGGCAACCCGCCGATCTTCTCGCGCCGCATGATCACCGCGGCGGCCTCTATGGGCGCATCGGGCCCGATCGTCAGTGGGTCTGGACTCATGATCTCGCGTACCGCGGTCCGTTCCAGGAAGGCAGAGGCCGCCTCGGCGTCCACCCCTGCAACGAGGGAGGGCTGCGCGCGCATCAGGTCGGTCCAGGTAACGATCCCCACGAGCCGGCCTCGCTGCAGCACCGGAAGCCGGCGAATTCCTAGCCGGCGCATCACACCCAGAGCTTCCGCGAGTGAAGTCCTGGTCTCGGCCGTGATCGCTGGAGCGCTCATCCGGTCGCGAACAAGCATGGCACAAGACCCCGCTGTTTCAACCGCATCCTTGCGGCTGGCTCCATCGTATTGAAGCCACTCGGCGGCACAATAGGGTTCTGGACGGATATTACTGGGGTCTCTGGCGTCCGATCACGACGGAGAGCACTAGAAGCACCACCCACAGCACCGCGCTCAGCGCGCACGACGCGCAGACCGCCTGGAGCACGGCCACCTGCAGCCAGGTAAGGTAGACCGAGAAGGTCGCCCCGAACACCGCGAGGCCGAAAAGAGCAGGGGACGCCCAGGGCCGGACCGATGCGCGGGTCGCGCCCACAATCGCTACGAAGGCGACCACCACGTACAGCAGTAATCCCAGGGCAGCGTTCGGGATTCCGAGAAGCCGAGCATAGGGACTTGCAGCGACCTCTGCGCACGCGCCTACGAGGCACACGGGCGCGATGTTCCGCACCGAGCTGATGAGCAGGTATCCCGAGACCGCTACTCCGGCCACCGCGACCAATGCGGCAGCCTGCCAGGCGCGGCCCTGTGTGCTGGCGACAGGTCCGCGGGCGGCGTTGGCGCGGGCGGCGTTAGCGCGGGCGCGCGGCTTCGATGGCGGCACGGAACACCTCAATGGGTTGAGCGCCCACGATCGCGCGGCCGCCCACGAAACTGGTCGGGGTGCCCTGTACTCCACGCCTCAGCCCCTCGTTCCGGTCGGCGTCCACGCGGGCGCGCATCTGGCCGCTGCGGAGGCAGCGGGAAAACGCCGCCTGGTCGAGACCGATCTCGCGCGCGGCGGCATCGAGATCGCCAGCCCCGCGCAGTTCACCCCTGGGCAGGCGCGCAAACAACGCGCCGTGGTAAGCCCAGAACTTACCCTGATCGGCTGCGCACAGGCTGGCCTCGGCTGCCTGCTCTGAGAGCGGACCTCCCACCGGGAACTGCCTGTACACGATCCGGACGATTCCGGTGTCGACGTACTCGGAGACGATGAGCGGCTCGATTGACTCTGCGAGGACGCCGCAGTACTTGCACCGGAAGTCCGAGAACACCTCGAGCGTCAACGGCGCGTCAGGGCGCCCGCGCGCCGTCCCAGTGGATACTTCCGGCACGGGCAGGGGGGGTGCGGCCGCTGGAGGCGCCGCGGTCTTCCAGTGGAGAACCGCCACACCGATGGCACCTAGGACGGAAACGGCGGCGATCGCGATCCATAGACCTCGCCCGGAACGGCGCCCAGATCTCATGATTCCTTGGCCCCCCTAACCGTGAAGACAGGAACTTCGGCGTGCCGGACCACGTGTTCCGCCACGCTCCCGAAGAGCAGGTGCGCAAGTCCGGTGCGTCCGTGCGTGCCCATGACGATCAGGTCGGCCCCCACTTCCGCGGCGACCGCGAGGATCTCGTGCCGCGGCGTGCCTTCCTTGATCAGGGGAGTCGCACCCGGAACACGCGCGGCCACCGCCGCCATCTCCGTGCGCGCCTCTTCACGCATCTGGTCCAGCAGCGATTCCGGGGGCGGAGGAACCATGACGCCGCCGGGACCGCCCATGATAGCGCTCACCGACACGTCAATCACGCTGAGCAGGACGATCTTCGCGCTGAACGCGCCGGCAATGGCCTGAGCCCACTCGACCGCTGCCGCGGACCCCGTGGAGAAGTCAACCGGTACCAGGATGGTGCTGATGCGCGGTGGCATGCTTACACCTCCGGAACGTGCGCGCGTGGCCGTATTCTACCAAACGTAGGGAAGAGACGCATCTGCCCGCCTATGAAGGCGCCAGGAGTATCTTGACGGCGCGGTGCCGCCGCTTGTCGAGAGCCACCTCGATCGCGCGATGGAACTCCGTCAGGGGAAACCGGTGCGTGATCAGGGACCGCAGGTCCACGCCGCCGGTCGCCAACAGGTCCATGGCCAGGTCCATGGACCGGACCGTTCGACCATCCACCTGTTCGCGCGCGTAGGCAAAGCCGCCATGAACCGCGATCTCGCGCAGCCAGATCGGAGTCCAGTCCACGCCCCTTGGAAGCGCTGCCAGACCCAACAGCACCACCGCACCGCCTGCGCGCGTCAGGCGAAGCGCGTCGGCTATGCTGCGCCCGGTTCCCACGCACTCCAACGTGGCATCCACGCCGCTGGTGAGCACCGGCGGCCCCAGCATGGGCTTCAGCAAACCGGAACCCGTGAGTGAGGCGATCTCCCGGTAGTGAGCGTGCCCCGCAGGGGCGATGACCGCCGAAGCCCCCATGCGACGCGCCAGGTCGGCCTGGTGCGGATACCGTGCAAGCACGACGGCCCGCGCACCTGGCCGGAGCGCGCGCAGCGCCGCCACCGCGGCAAGCCCAATCGCTCCTGCGCCGGCCACCATCACCGTGGCGGCATCCGGGGGCACGAACCTCAGGATGGCGTGCACCGCCACCGCCAGTGGCTCCACCAGGACGGCCTGCTCATCGGAGACATGGGCAGGAACGGAGATAAGTTGCGAGCGGTGTGCGACCATCACCTCGCCCCACGCCCCACCGGTGTCGCGGCAGGCGCCCTGTCCGAGCCCTGGGGAAAGGTATCCCTCGGCGAACCGGCTGCAAAGGTTGTGGTCGCCCCGCGCGCATGCCGGGCATGGATCTGCAAAACCCCGCGCTGCGCAGGCCAGCACTGGCTCCACCACAACCCGGCTGCCCACTGCCACGCCCGCATCAGGACCGGCCTCCACCACTGTGCCGACGTTCTCGTGCCCTATGACGAACGGCATCGAGGCGTAGACCGTGGCATATGGACTCGTTTCCAGGAGCACCAGGTGCAGGTCGCTCCCGCAGACGCCGGCCAGGTGCACGCGCACCTTGACCCAGTCGGCTCCGGGCAGGCGGGGCTCAGGGATCTCGGCCAGACGGATTGGGCTCAGCCTGCCCCAGAAAGCAGGGCGCCAGAGGCGGCCGAGAGATCGCGCCGCCAGATATCGGGGGATCGTGATGTTGGAGACAACGGCCTTCACGCAACTACACTTCAATGCGTCCGGGGCGCGCCCCTCCCTGCCGGCGGCACTCCTGGGCCGTGTTGACGTTGCACAGCGTGCGCAGGCCCGGGTCAACGGCCTCCAGTTCAGCCGCTGTCACCTGCCGCACGCGCAGCGCCTCGACCGCTGCCCACATGCGCCGCTCTCCCGCCGCCAGGTGCGCCTCGAACAAGGGCAGCGTCGAGGTGGCATAGACGGCGTGCAAAGGGTGCCAGCGACCCTCCACCCTGGGAACGGCCGCGTCATGGCCCTCTGCCAACCCGGCCAGGAGCCGCACCGCATCTGGAGAGAGGTAAGGCATGTCGCACGCCGCCACGAACGCCCAGGGCATCGAGGCCGCCTGTAGGCCGCTCGTGACGCCTACCAGGGGCAACTGGAGGGCAGACCTGTCTGGGACTACCCGAACGCGCAGATGCTCATAAGCCGATGGTTCCTTGGCGACGATCAACACCTCGGAGCAACACGCGCTCAGGGCGTGGAGCACCCGCTCGATCATCGGCACGCCCTCGATCTCGACAAAGGCCTTATGGGTCCCCATGCGCCTGCTCTCGCCCCCGGCAAGGACTACCCCTGTGACGCTGGCGCCCACGCTCATGTAGCAACCACCTTGCGTGCAATCAGGTCCACGATCAGGTCGGCAACCGCGTCCAGTTCCTGCCAGGTGAACGCGGGCGCACCGCCCCCCTCCGTGCCGCCGCGGGCAGGCCCGGCGCCCACTACCGCGATGAGGGGGCCCGCGGGTTTGGGCCGGTCTTGCGTGACGCCTTCCCTCATCACGAGGATCTTGGGCCAGGGTGACCCGTTGTATCCTTCCACAAGCACCAGGTTCGCGTGGCGCAAACCTGCCAGCACCTGCGTTAGCGGCGGGTCGCCCGCGAACGGCCGCCGGTGCACGGCGCCACCAGGACCTGCCAGCACGGTTTCGATCGCGCCTGCCTGCACGGCACGCCAGGTGTCCGTTCCCTCGTCGTCAACCGACCGCATGTGAGCGTGGTGCTTCACAACGGCAACTGCCAGGCCACGCCGCAGCAGTGCCGGGATCAGCCGCTCGATCAAGGTGGTCTTGCCGCTCCCTGAACCGCCGACCACACCCAGGACCGCTGGTTGGCCGCCGGCGCTGTGCAGTCCTGCCGGCGTCAGGAGACGGACAGTAACGCGAGCACCCGCGGGCAGTTCCAGGTCGCCTGGCTCGACGACGATGAGCGCGTTGGCCTCGCTCGCTGAACGAAGGGTTGAGGTCCCCTGCCGGGTGAGCGGGGTAACCTCGATGCCGAAGGGACCGTGGGCTGCCCGTCCCCACAGATACCGGAGGCGTCCTGGCTTCACCTTCAGCCCGGCGCTCAGCGTGGCCGTTACGACCTGGCGGTGGATATCACGATGACCCATCATCGCGCACAGGGCCGGACGCACCAGCACCTCAAAGGCGATGCGGGCGGCACCGGGCGTGCCAGGGAGCGCAAACACCGGCCGCGAGCCAGCCAGCCCAAATGCCACCGGCGAGCCCGGCTTCATGCGGACGCCGGCGAACTTCATCTCAACGCCGAGCCGGCCAAGGGCACCTCGCACCAGGTCGCGTTCGCCAACGGATACCCCACCGCAGACCACAAGGGCGTCGGCCCTCAGCCCCTCGCGGATCCTTTCTTCGAGGGCAGCCAGATCGTCGGGCACTATCCCCAGCCGGAGCGGCGCCGCACCCAGCGCCGCCACCTCGGCGGCCAGGGCATAGGAGTTGCTCTCACGCACCTCCCCGGGACCCAGGGACGACCCGGTTGGCACGAGCTCGTCGCCTGTGGCCAGGATGCCCACCGCCGCGCGCCTGAAGACCGGAACGCTGCTGCGCCCGATCGCGGCAATCAGGGCCAGATCCCCGCCCCGCAGCATGGTCCCGGCCTGCAGAACGACCTCGCCGGCACGGGCCTCTTCGCCTGCCGGGAAGACATGACGGCCGGGCTCGACCGGCTGGGCAATCGCGACACGATTGCCGCTGCGGCGGAGCAGTTCCTGGGGCACGACCGCGTCAGCACCCGGTGGCACCGGCGCTCCTGTGGCGATGCTGACGGCGGTGTCGGGCTCCAGGGGCAGGGCCCAAACCTGGCCCGAGAAGATGGCGCCGACCACCTCCAGGAAGACCGGCGCGGCATCGGATGCCCTGGCCAGATCGCCTGCCCGCACCGCCACCCCATCCATCGCCGCCCGTGGGAAGGGCCAGAGGTCTTCGGATGCCGCGATGGTCTCGGCCAGCACCCGCCCTGCTGCCTCGGAGAGCGGCACCTCCTCGACGGGCTGCCTGGAAACGGACCGCAGAACAAGGTCCAATGCGTCCTCGACGCTGATGGCAGCTAGGTGTGGCTCCGGGGAGTTCGGGTTCAAGGCGTCCCTCCTGATGGCGGCGGCATCAGCCGCTGCTCCTACTAGATTATGGGAGACCGGGAGATCTGACCATAGTTCCCGCAGGGCCGGAAGGACGGCCGCGGCCCCGGGGGGCACGGAATGCCCTGCCC
>CAYLKW010000003.1:0-113 GCA_964384245.1 uncultured bacterium | reverse complement strand
GGGCCGCGTACTGCGGCGTGCTGGATCTGGCTACCTGACCACCGGGAAGTTCTGGGCGTTCCACTCGCGCATCCCCAGCGCCACGCCCTTCACGTTCCTGTAACCCATCAGGC
>CAYLKW010000002.1:2717-34275 GCA_964384245.1 uncultured bacterium | reverse complement strand
CCAGGGGGATCCGAGAGGCTCAAGAACTCCTGAATTCTGTCAAACATGGGCTAGGGGGAATACCCTATTTCCTTCTAGGGTCACTGCGGGAGTTGAAGACGATCAGGCCGGTCAGACAGCGCTGGATCCTGGGGATACCTGCTGGTTGGCCTCCGGTTCAGGCGCGCGCGCTTCTGGCAGCATCCCCAGGTCCTGGAGCTCGCCGAACTCCCCAGGGTGCTCGTGCCGGAGCCGCTCGACCGTGATCTTGCCCGTGAACATCGCTGGGTCCATCGGGAAGATGTCAGGCCGGAAGTGCGCGTTGTAGAAGTGCCAGATGACTACCGCGAACAGCGCCAGCAGGGCCTCACCGCCGTGCGCGACCCGGGCGGCCGGCACAACCACCCCGGGCAGCCATCGCGTCAGAATTGAGGGAAACCACATGATCAGACCGGTGACGGCCATGATCACCGTTCCCCAGAGCACTGCCCAGTACTCGAACTTCTGCCGGTAGTCAAACCGGCCGAACTGCGGCCGCTCCTGGCTCAGGCCTGACAGGAACCGGAGGTCGGCAATGAGGTCCCTGATGTCCTGGATGTTCAGACTCATGTCATGGCGGCGCACCGGCCGTCTGCGCGTGGCCACGACCACGAGAAGGTGGTAGAGCCCCAGCATGACCAGGATGACCGCAAAGGTCCGGTGGATGAACCGTGTCTGGTCTATCCCCCCGAAGAGCGCGATGAGCCGCTCGCCCCACCCCACGCCAGAGTACTTCTGCGGCAGCCCGGTTATCACCAGAACGTTGAAGGAGATGAGCAGCAAGAAGTGCTCGACGCGCTGCGCCAGGGAGAAGCGTTCGACGGCAAGATCCCCGCGCCCCCTGCTCATACCTTCCGGCCTCCCCAGCGGGTCACTGCCCAGAACCACAGGTCCAGCGCCGTCAGGACCGCCAGCAAGCCCACAACCCCGGGGATGAGGATCTTGTAGAAGACCTGGACCATGTACACCAGCGGGGAGTGCCGCATGCTTGGCGCCTGGTGCTCATTCCAGGCCGTGGCAAAGAACCGCCCCGCCGTCTTGTGACAGGTCCGGCAGGTTGCCAGGATGTTCGCCGGCGCCACCGGCGCTGCGGGATCCGCGGGTCGCCGCACCGCGTGCGCGGTGTGACAGTCGTAGCAGACCGCGGACGGCGAGGGAGCAAGTGGCGTGACCAGGCGATAGAGACGCGTCGTGACCCCGTGGAACTCCTCAACGTATGCCTGGTAGACCGGCCGCAGACCGTACCTGCCCATGACGGCCGCGTCCGAGTGGCAGTTACCGCAGGTCTCCGGGATGTTGTTGCGAAACGCCGCGGTCTTCGGCCGCACCACCGCGTGGGCGGTGTGACACGAGGTGCAGGTTGGCACGTCGGCCAAGCCCATCCGTAAGCCCTGCCCGTGTATGCTCGCTTCAAAGACCTTCGCCTGGTCGGCGTGACACGTCGCGCATATCTGCTGGGCCAGAACGTGGTAGGACCGCGCCGTCTTGGCCTTGACCGGGCTGTGCGGGTAATCGGCCTGATCCGTGTGGCAGGTGACGCAGGTGAGCGGCGCATGAACCGATGCCGCGAACTTCTTGGGGTCCACCGTGACGTCAATCTCGCCGCCGCCTGGGAAGCGGACCTTCGTGCCTTCCACCTGGTGACACGCCAGGCAGGTCTCGTTGGTTTGGGCGAGCCCTGCCTGGGGAAATGCCAGCATCCAGAGGGCAGCCGACAGGATCAACCAGTACACTAATTCCCCCCGCCAGTTGACGTCACGCCCAAGGATACCCGACACGCGCCCTGCGCGCAACGGCCAACTGCGCGGCTGACCCGGCGTGGGTCACGCTGGCAGCGAGAAGGCCTACCGCGCGTACAGGACGACGAACGTCGCGTATATGCCGGCGCTCATCATCGTTGCGCCGAGCAGCGCGGTCGTCCCGTTGACGATGGCCCAGAAGGCGTTGCTGGTCCCGCCCTTCAGCCTGCGGCCACCGTGCAACACCAGGAAGGCCCCTACCGCGGCCAGCGACCAGAAGACCAGGAATGCCAGTGCCAGTCCGACCGGATGCATTGTGCTCCCCCCTCCTACGCTAACTGCTGTGCCAGATCACCCTGAATGGCTCGAACAAGATCGCGCACCGTAGCCGCGGTTGCGCGCCGGCATTCGAGCACGCGCACTGCTTCGTCAACCAGGTCCATCACCACGATCTTGGTGCGCGTTCCCGCGTCCATCAACCGCAGTACCATCTCGGGATGTCGCTCTTTTGTCTCCCGATCCACCAGGACCACGTCAGGATCCGCTACCCGGACGCACGCCAGTGCCGCGTCCCCGGTCCGCGCAATCCCGATCACCACCAGATCCTCCCGGTGCGCCAGGCTCCGGATCGCCCGGACGAAGGCGGTGCGCTCAGACCAGATCAGGACACGGCAGCTCATGTTCGCGTCCTCCTGTCCACATCGTAGGCCGGGCAGCGGGGCGGTACCATCGGTGCATCGGGCCATCTAGAGGGGGAAGTTCGAGGCATGGCAATCTCGCCCGGTCGGGCAGCCATGACCGGGCAACCCGTGTCCAAACGGACCAGGCAGGGTAGTCCTAACTGACCAGGCCATGGCGCGGTCTGTTGGAAGCGCCTGGGTGGAAGTACCTAGGAGTCGGGGGGTTCGATCAGTCCCTCGCGCAGAGCGTACATGACCGCCTGCACGCGGTTCTGCAGGTGCAGCTTCTCCAAGATGTTGCGCAGGTGGTTCTTCACGGTATTCTCGGAGATCTGGAGCTGGCGCGCAATCTCCTTGTTGGCATCGCCCCGTGCTACCAGCTCTAGCACCTGGCGCTCGCGCGGAGTCAGCGTCGGACCCGGCCGCGGCAAGGGCGCGGTGAATTCCTTCAGGATCTTGGCGGCCATCGGCGGCGCCAGCGGTGCCTCACCTCGCTGCACCTGATGCAGGCAGGCGATCAGGTCGTCGGGGTCAAGGTTCTTGAGCAGGTAGCCCTGCGCACCGTTCTTGAGCGCGGCGAACAGGTCGTCCTCGCTCTCGGAGACCGTCAGCATCACGATCCTGATATAGGGCATCTCCCCCTTCAGGCGCCGGGTTGCCTCCAGCCCGTCCACGCCCGGCATCCTCACGTCCATCAGCACCACGTCCGGCATGAGTTCCCGGGCGCGTTCAATAGCCTCCCCCCCGTCGCCGGCCTCCCCCACGACCTCGATGTCCGCGTGGCTCGCCAGCAGGCTCGCCAGCCCGCGGCGAAACAACGCGTGGTCGTCGGCGAGAAGCACGCGGATCTTGTCCATCATCTCTCCCTCATCACCGCACTATGGCAGTGGGGACCAAGAGGGTCACGGCTGTCCCCTGCCCTGGCGCCGAAGTGATCTCCAGCGTACCGCCAATGCTCTCCGCGCGCTCGCGCATCGTCTCCAGTCCGAACCGGGCACCCGCGGCTGCCTGCACGGCCTCCAGGTTGAACCCACAGCCGTTATCGCTGACGCGCACCGCCAGGCGACCTTCCTCGACTGCCAGCTCCACCCGCACGGCAGTGGCCCGAGCATGCTTCCGAACGTTGGTCAGCGCTTCCTGCACGATGCGCGTCACCTGAACCGCTGCCAGGGCCGGCACCGAAGGCACAGGGCCCTGGGCTTCGTAGCTCACCGGGATCGTGACCTGTTCCCGGAATCGCGCTATCTGGCCTCGCAGCGTCGCCTCGAGGTCCTGCTGTACGCCGGCGGTCCGCAGGCCCAGTATCGCATGGCGGACTTCATCGTAGGCCTCGTGAATGGTGAGGCGGATCTGGGCTAGTTCCTCCTGCGCATCCGACGCCCTGCCCGCTATGACGAGATCCTCAACCAGCTTGGCTTTGAGATTAAGGTAGCCCAGGCTCTGCCCCAGGCTATCGTGCATCTCCCGGGCCAGGCGGTCGCGCTCCTCCAGGATGGCGAGACTCTGAACCTGCTCGTAGAGACGCGCGTTCTCGATGGCAATGGCCGCCTGGTTGGCCATCCGGGTGAGCAGGCTGATCTCATCGTCCGCCGCCGGCCGCACCCGACGGAAGGCCACGGCCAGGCACCCGATGGCCTGCCCCCGGGCGGCTACCGGTACCGCCAGATGGGTGTGCAGTCCTTCCTGCCGCACGATGCTGTCCAACTCGTGGCTGATGCGCGCGTCCACCAGGTAGTCGCTCACTACCAGCGGCTGCGCGTTGCGGATGACGTACCCGGCTATCCCCTGACCGGGCGCCAGCTCCACGCCCTTCAGGGCCTCGCCGCGCAGGCCCGCAACCGCGCGCACCACCACGCGGGCGCGGTCCTCGTCCATCAGGCTGAGGATCCCAACGTCAGCGGCCAGCAGAGAGAGCGCGCCGGCGACCACGTGCTCCAGGACCTGGCTGAGATCCGAAAGCACGGTGATCTCCGTCCCCAGCCTGTAGAGGGTCTCGGCCTCCCTGCGCCGTGTGGCTGTCTCCTGGAACAGTGTTGCGTTCTCCACTGCCACGCCGACCTGCTGGGCCACGATGGAGAGCAGGCGGACATCACTTTCCGAGTAGCGACTCCCAACCTGCCCCAGGACCGTCAGTTCCCCGAGCAGCCGATCCTTGGCGCGAAGCGGCACCCTGACGAAAGGCCGAGCCGCGCCTCCAGGGGCAAACGCGACCTCCCCTACGGCGGTCGCGCCGGGATCGAACCCCTTGATCCGCGCGATCTCCGCTCCGGAGGGACCCCGGAAGACGTGCGTGGCCGCCTCGCCCGGCGTGGAGGGGAAGACGGTAATCCCCCCCCCCTCACCCCGCACCAGGCCCAGCGCGTGATCTACCGTCGCCTCGAGGATCGTGTTGAGATCCAGCGAGCTGGTGACCGTCGAGACAACGGCGTTGAGCGCCGCCAGTTCGTGCGTCCGGTGCTCGAGCTCTGAGGTCCGGGAGGCCACCCGGTCCTCCAACGTGCGGGTCCACGTCTCGGCGGCCGACCGGGCCGCCTCCACGGCGTCCAGCGCCTCCTTCTGGGCTTCCAGCCGGGCCTCGGTAGCCGCAGCCAGTCGCCGCGAGGCGTCCATCTCGAAGACGCGCAGAACGCGCAGCGTCAGCGCCGCGATTGTCACCGCGATGGCCGCCCGGAACAACTGCGGGGGGATCCCAATGGCCGAGAGAAACGTGTCGTAGTTCACCGCGGTTGCCGGAAAGAACGGCGCCGGAGGCACTACGATTCCGGCCATCACCGCGTTGGCGACGAAGGCCAGCGCGGTCCACCTGCAAGCGTGCGCAATGGCGTTGTACGTGAGGCCTGCCAGCCGCCGGCCTTCCATCCAGAACCCGGCCGCGGCCAGCAGCGACGCCGGGAGAAACAGCACGTACCGGAGCCAGACGTCGGCCTGGGCAGAGGCCGGCGCCAGGATCCTGGGAACCCACTCCGGACCGAAGGGTGGAACCGCAGCGTGGCAACGCAGGCACGAGGGAGAGCGGGTGACCTCCTCGACCGCGGCTGGCGCCAGGTGCGGCACGATCGTCCAGTTCAGCGCCCAGAACACCGCCAGCACAAGGGGCACGAACCGGACGGCGGAGGCCCGGGGCGCGACCGACGCGATCAGGTCGGCGCCGAACTGGGCCAGCGCGAGCACGGACGCTGCGAACAGCGCCAGGCGCACGATGCGCACGGTGGGTGCGAATGCGTCGGCCATCATCGGGGAGGCCATCCACATGTCAATCCAGCCGACGCAGCCGTGCAGCACGCCAAACGCGGCCAGATAGCGCAGGGGACGGATCAGCAGCAGGTCGCTGGGGCGGCGGGCCTCAAGCGCGATGGCCAGGCCCATCGAGAAGAAGGCCAGGCCGTAGACGAAGAAGACGGAGACCAGCGGCGTCATCAGCGTTCCCTCTAGTTCTCGCCCCAAGGGGCACCCGCCTGCCTCCCCGGAGCGATTCCTTCCGTGGGAGCAGGGATTACCCATGTTGGAACGGAACTCCTGGTAGTCGCCCGCCCCGGCAGGGCAGAATACCAGTACTCCATGGAGTGCGAGGGGTGCGCTTGACCCGTCTGCTGATATGGCTGCGTTCCGTGGACGCGCGCGTCCGCGCGCTCCCGAGGTTCCTGGCCGCCGCCGTAATGGCTTCCGGGATCGTGCTGGCCGCGGCCGGGGTCCTTGGGGCGTGGAGCAGCTACGACTACGCCATGAACAACCCTGAGTTCTGCCGTTCGTGCCACACCATGGAGGCAGCGTGGACGGCGTGGCAGAAGAGCGAGCACCGGAAGATAAGCTGCCACAACTGCCATCCGGCCAACGTCGTCGAGAGCGCCCGGCAGGTCATAACCTTCGTCGCCCGCCAACCCCGCAAGGTGGGCAAGCACGCGGTTGTGCCCAAGACCGTCTGCGCCCGCTGCCATGAGAGCAACGACCCCAGGTGGCGGCAGGTTGCGGCCACGCCGGGCCACCGGCTCCACGAGCAAGAGCGAAAGATCGAGTGCGTCACTTGTCACTCGCCAGGCGTCCACCGCTTCAAGCCTCCAATCGAGACCTGTGGGAACTGCCACGTCGCCCAGGCTCGGGGAGAGCGGGTCGTTAAGATCCGCGCCATGGCAGACCAGCACTGCGTCACCTGTCACGAGTTCCTCCGTCCAGAGGCCCCGTTGCAGCCTGTCCGCGAAACCTGCCTCCAATGCCATCGGTTGATCCCGAGGGAGGTCGGATCCTGGCCCGCCGGCGCGCCGATGCAGTTCGCCTGCGCTCAGTGCCACAAGCCGCACGAGCAACGCCAGCCGGTCGTGGCCTGCGCCGCCTGCCACGCGGAGCCCAGTGCCAAGCTGCATCCCGAAACGGTGCTGAAGAGCACCCCGTGCACTACCTGCCACATCCCCCATCGCTGGAGGGTCGGCCGCTAGCGCCCGCGGCCGAGGACCCGGACTCCCTACAGCATCGGCACCCGTTGAAGCAGCCGCCCTGCGACGCGGTCGAGGATGTCGGCCAGGCTCGGGCCCGTGATGGTCAGGCCGTGGTTGCGCAGACCGACCACCGCGCGGTGGGGATCTGGGCTGTCCCGCACGAGCTCGGCCACGGCCTGGGCGAGCTGCAGGGTGCCGCACGGGTACTGCACCTGGGTCGAGGTAACCCCCTCCATCCACGAGTGTACGTGGATGATGGCGCCCACCCCGGGATGAGCGGTGTAGATCATCCAGTGCTCGATGGCATCCACGGAAACACGGCGGGGCTCGATCCCGGGTGGAACGCTGAGCAGCATGAGGTTGCGCTCCGGGTCGTACCCCTTGACCAGCAGCATGTCGCGGCCCACGATGCGCATCGCGCCCTTGTTGACGCCGCTGGCGCTCATCCAGTAGCGGCGGGCGTCCTTGCGCACGCTGAGGTTGCCGTAGGACAGCCCGCCCAGGCCGAACAGCCGCCGGACGTGCTCGAGGTCTCGCGGCGGCAACAACTCCTCGATGGGAAACGCCGCCGGCAGCAGGTTGAGGGCGTCCAGGCGGGCTCCGGCCTCTGCCAGCGCGGCCGTGAGTTCATCCCCTTCCCAGAGCGCTTCCTCCAGGTCGGTGTGGAACTCGTTGCTGATCACCAGTTGGGCCGATGCCAGAGGGTACATCCTATCGAAGATGTGGCCGAAGAACGCCTGATCGTCGGTCCCGTCCACGGCAAAGTAACCCTGTTCCAGCGTTACCACGTAGACGCGCGCCTCGCTCCCCTCTGGCAGCAGGTAGATCACCATGTTGCTGAGGGTGCGGACCAACAGTGGGTACAGGGCCGGCAGGATCTCCCCTGTGGGTGGCGGGCCCTCGATCACGGAGACGACGAACGTCGCCTGCGCCCTACGGCGGAAGGGGCGGGGGGCCTCCGGGTCCACGAAGTGGAGCACGACCCTGGGCGCCTGGTCTGGAGAGGTTTCATCGAATCCGTGAGCCAGGAGCACTTGCCGCAGACCGTCGGCGAACCATCTCTGCCTGGAGGTCCGTGGGTGACCGGCAGTAGCGAAGTTCATGGGCTCCTCCCCCGGGGGTCCTGTCCTACGGCTCGATGAGTCCTTTCCTGATCGCGTAGCGAACAAGCTCGGTCCGGTCGTGCAGTCCGAGCTTCTCGAATATGTGCGCGCGGTGCGTCTGCACGGTCTTTATGCTGATGTAGAGACGGCTCGCGATACCCTGGTTCGTGAGTCCCTCGGCGATCAGCGCGAGGACCTCGCGTTCGCGCGCGGTCAGCCCATCGAACCGCCGGCGTTCGGTCTCCCCGCTGTCCAGGCGCCTGAGGTAGTCCTGCACAACGGTCCGGGCGACCGAGGGGTAGAGAAACGCCTCGCCCCGGCTTGAAGCGCGGACCGCGTCCACCAGGTCGGTGGCCGCGGCGCGCTTCAGCACGTACCCGGATGCCCCGGCGCGCAGCAACTGAAACACATAGTGCTCGTCCTCGTGCATCGTGAGCGCCAGAACCCGGACGCCGGGCATCCGCTCGCGGATCTGGCGGGTAGCCTCGATGCCGTTCATGCCGGGCATGCTGATATCCATCACGACGACGTCGGGGCGCACGGACTCGACCATCGCGATGGCCTGCGCGCCTGTGTCGGCTTCCGCGACCACCTGGATGTCGGGGTGCGTCGCCAGGATCATGCGCACCCCTTCGCGGACGATGGCGTGATCGTCCACGACAACCACGCGGATCCTCTTCACTGCTCCGCCCCGGCCTCGCGCAGCGGCAGCGTCGCCGTGATGATCGTGCCTGCTCCGGGTCTTGAGTGAGCCTCCCATCGGCCTCCTACCAGCTCGACGCGCTCGCGCATCCCTATGAGGCCGAACCCGCCATCGCGGCCGGCCGTGCGGATGCGCTGGGTGTCAAAACCCTGGCCGTTGTCTTCAATGCGGACGCGCAACTCCCTCCCGACCAGGGCCAGGCTAACGGTCACCGCGGTGGCCCGGGAGTGGCGCTGCACATTCGCCAGCGCCTCCTGCACGAGCCGGAACGCCACGGTCTCCATCGCCGGTGGGAGACGGCTGGCGATGCCGCTCACGGAGAGCGACCAGGTGATGCCGCGGGGATCGAGGAGGGACTTGGCGTACCAGCGCAGCGCAGCGACAAGCCCGAGATCGTCGAGAATGGACGGCCGCAGGTCATAGATCAGCCGGCGGATCTCGGCTAACGTCCTCTCGGCCAGGTCCCGCAACTGGATCAGGTGGGTACGGACCCGATCCGGCGACTCCTCCTGGGCCGCAAGCTCGAGGTTCACGATCAGCGCCGTCAGGGCCTGCCCGGCTTCATCGTGGAGCTCGCGGGCGATGCGCCTTCGCTCGTCCTCGTGGGCGGTGATCAGTTTCTCGAGCAGTTCCCCGCGGGTGCGTTCCTTCGCGGCCAGCTCGCCGAACAGCAACCCGCGCTCCACGGCAAGGCCGATCTGATGACCCACCGTTGAGAGCATCTGCAGCTCGCGATCGCTGAAGGTGCGCCCACCGGGCAGCACCAGGTTCATCAACCCCAGGGTGCGCGTGCTCGCGCGCAGCGGAACGCTGGCGTGCCGGGTGTGGGCAATCCCCACCTGTGCCAGCCGCTGGCAGTCCACGGCGTTCACGGCAAGGGGTAGCCGCTCCTCGGCCAGCAGGCGCAGGCAGTGGCAGTCTCCACCCATCCTCAGATGTGCTTCAGCGGCAAGCGGCGCCGGCAATCCGAACCAGGCGGCAAGGCTCAGTTGGTCGCCCTCCCGCAGGAAGATCCACCCGGCCTCTATGCCCAGCAGCCGGGCCACCAGCCGCAACGCCTCCTGCGCCGACTCCCCGACGTTCGTCAGCCGGTTCAGGGCGCCGGCGATCGCGTTCAGCAGTTCCAGTTCACGGGTATCGCGCCAGGACCGTACGATCCACCCCACGCCGAGCATCAGGGTGAACAGCCCCGAGAGCAGCGCGCCCACTAGAACGCCCCACTCCTGTGGCCGCACGAAGGGATAACCCAATGCCAGCAGCCCTGTCAGCGCAAGCCCCCAGGTGACCAGGTGGGTTGCGGGATCATGCCTGGGCTCCTCCACGCGGTGGTATCGCCCCGCGGCCACGACGAACAGCACGCCCGCAACGAACGAAGGCGGAAGCGCGCCCCACGGCCAGGGATGCCCTGCCTGCCCCAGCATCCAAGCCGCGAGGACGGCGAGGACGGCCGCCGCCGAGGCCCATCGCAGGAAACGCCGGTAGACCGGGAACGATCCCAACAGCAGCAGGGCAGCGGCCAGCTTCAACAGATGGCGGCCAGCCATCCACGCCGGGGGAACCGCGGCGCCGAGGGCTACCTCCGCTACCTCGTGCGCGGTCAGGAACCCGTACGCCGCCGCCCACCACAGGACCGGTCGCCCGCGCGTGTCGAGGTAGCGCAGCAAGAGAAGAAGGGTAACGGCCAGGTGTGTGCCCACGCCGAAGGCGACGGCAGCAAGCTCCCATTGCGGCGAGGCTAGACTCGGCACGGTGGACGTCTGCCCCTGCCCTCAGCGGGTCCTGACCACGACGAAATCCGCCAGAAGCAGAAGACTCGCCTTGGCCGGGCCATCAGGTAGCACGTCGAGGGCGGCGGCGGCGATTCCCGCCGACCGGTGCGCGGCGTCCATCGCGTGCCGAAGTCCGCCATACCGATCGAGGAGCTCACGCACCTCGTCGCGCGACCCGGCATCCTGCGGCCCCTGCAGCATGCCGAGCAGGCGGTCGCGGTCAGGCCCCGGCGCGTTTTGTAGTGCTGCGATCACGGGCAGCGTGATCTTGCCCGCGGCGATGTCGCTCCCGGTAGGCTTCCCGAGCAACCCCGGATCGCCTGTCTGGTCCAAGGCGTCGTCGGTGATCTGAAACGCCACCCCCCACCTGAACCCGAACTCCGCCATCGCATCGGCCGTGGCGGGCGGCGCACCGGCCAGCAGAGCGCCACACCGGCACGCCGCTGAGAACAGGGCCGCGGTCTTGCCCTCTATGATCTCAAAGTACCGAGCCTCGTCCTCGTGCGGGCGATCGCCGGTCTCAGCCGCCATGATCTCGGCCCGGCTCATCAGCACCGCAGCCTCCGCAATCGCCGGCGCCACCTGTGAATGTCGTACGCGACTGATCAAACCGAAGGCGGTCGCAAAAAGGTAATCGCCGACCAGAACGGCGACTTGGTTGCCCCAGCGCGCGTTCACGGTCGGAACCCCCCGGCGGAGGTCGGCCGCGTCAATGATGTCGTCGTGGATCAGCGAGGCAACGTGCACGAGCTCCACTGTCCCGGCCAGAGCGAGCCGCTGCTCGTCGGCGCCTCCGCAGGCGCTTGCGCTGAGCAGCGCCAGCGCCGGGCGGATCAGCTTCCCCTGGGCCGACAGCACGTGATCCACCAGGCCGGAGATGAACGGGTCGCTGGAAGCAAGCTCGCGCCGCAGGAGCTGGGCGAGGGCCCCGAGGTCCGCGGCCACCGGCGCGTAGATCCGATCGAGATCGATTGCCATGGGCGAAGGCCCGGGCCTCAACGACTCCCCTCGCGCAGCGTGGCCCACGCCAGTCCCAGGGCCAGCAGTCCGGCGAGCAACGCAGCGGCAGCCGGCGCAGGCCACAGCCTGACCGCGGGCACGCCGGTCACCGCCAGGACCAGATCGCCCACGGGCACGGCGCGCGCGGTGGCGCGCGTGTAGGTCTGGCCCTCGGAGGTCACCGGTGTGGAGGGCCGCAGCCGCGGGGAACGCGCCTGGGCAGGATCGGTGGTGAACAGCTCCAGGCGCTCGACCGGCAGCGGCAGCCTTCGGCCAAGGTCAACCTCGCCGGAGCCGGCCACGCTGTAGCCGTACGCGATCTGGTGGGTGCCGGGCCGGACGATCAACCGGTCCACGATCGCACCGGCCTCCACCCGAGGCTGATGTAGCCCCTGATGGAAGGCCACGTACCGCGCTCCCGCGGGCAAGGGAAGGACGACGCCGCCCAGGAAGGTCTGGGAGCCGGCGTTCTGAAGGTGCACGGCTTCCGAGACGCGCACGTACCCTGCCCGGGCCTCGACCGCGATGCCAAGCAGGGATACCCGCAGCGGCACGCGGTCCGAAGCGTCGTGCACTTGAACAACGACCTCGGCCGGCGCCCCGCTGCTCACCAACGCGTGGGCCGCGTAGGTCACCCCATCGCGGACAACCTGCACCAGGTAGCGGCCATCGGGAAGACCGCTGAACGCGAACCGACCGCGCGCGTCGCTGCGCGCCCGGCCGACCTGCGCCGCGCCCTCGGGGGCGATGAAGACGAGCGCCACCTCGGCATCAGGAACGGGTTGCCCGGTGGTGCCGTTCCGCACCAGGCCGGAGGCAGTTCCGCCTGCGGGAGCACCGGATGCGGAACCGACCGCTAGGCCGGCTGCCAGCAGCGCTACCGCGACCAGCAGAGATCGCCTCACTGCCGGGCTCCTGGCCCGGCCAGTTGCCGGAAGGCCTCGGAGGCCTCGGCCTCGAGGAGGGCCCGCGCCGCCCGGTAGTCGCTCTCGGACAGCTTGCCGGTCTGCCAGTCCAGGTCTAGATCGTGCAGGGCGCGCAGCGAGGCGTCACTGGCGGCCTCCAGCGCATCACGCGGGTCGGCCTCCGGTATCTGCAAGGACTGAAACGCCGGCGCAAGCAGGTACGCGGCGATCAGCACCGCCACGGTGAAGAAGAGCGCCTCTATCACGGCGCCCTCCGCCGCCGCTCGGGCAGGATGGCAAACGCCGCACCCAGGACGGCCACGATGCCGCCGATCCAGAGCCAGGACACCAACGGATGCACGAGCACGCGGATCGTTCCCCTGCCGTCCGGCGTCCATTCGGAGAGGATGAGATAGAGGTCCTCGCGCAGCGAGGAGCGTATGACGACGTGGTGCATCGGCTGCTCCTGCGCACGGTAGAAGTACCGCTGCGGGGCGTATGAGCCCAGGAACCTCGCGCCGACCCAGACGCGCACCGACGCCTCGGTCACGTCTATGCCGGGAAGCTCGCTGTGGCGAAGGCCTCCGTACTCGAGGGTGTACCGCCCCACGCTAAAGCGCTCCCCAGGGCGCAGCGTGGCGCCGGCCTGGGTGGCAAACGCGCTGCTGGCCGCGATCCCGGCCAGCATCAAGAGGACGCCTAGGTGGACCGCGTATCCTCCGTATCGGCGGCGGTTGCGCCCAAAGAGCCGCGCCAGCGCCAGGGGCGCGATCTCCCCGCGCCCGATGCGCACGCGGGTGCCCCGGGCGACCTCCTGTACGATCGTGCCCAGAACGAACAGCGCGGCGGCATACACCAGGAAGGCGCCAAGGTGGCGCACGCCGAGCAGTCCCAGCGCCAGCGCACCGAGCACCGCCCCCGCCGCAGGGAGCGTGAAGTTCCTGACGAGCTGCTCGGGCGTGGCCTGCCGCCACGGCAGCAGCGGCCCAATTCCCATCAGCAGGAGTATGCCGACGGAGATGGGCACCATCACCGTGTTGAAGTAGGGCGGCCCCACATTGATCTTGACGCCACGAAAGGCCTCGGTCAGGACCGGGAACATCGTACCCAGCAACACCACGACGGCCGCGGCCACGAAGAGCAGGTTGTTGGCAAGGAAGGCCGTCTCTCGGCTTATGATCGTCTCAACCGTGCCGCGGCTCTTCAGCGCCTCCCATCGCCAGGCGAGCAGACCGAAGGAAACCAGCAGTAGGACCGACAGGAAACCCAGAAAGAGATACCCTATCAAGGGGGCCTCGGCAAAGGCGTGAACCGAGGACAGCACCCCGCTTCGCACGAGGAACGTGCCGAAGACCGTCAATCCAAAGGTGAGGAGGACCAGCGCGACGTTCCACGGCACCAGCATTCCTCGCCTTTCCTGGATCTGGATCGAGTGGAGGAACGCCGTGGCGGTCAACCAGGGCATGAACGCCGCGTTCTCCACCGGGTCCCAGGCCCAGTACCCTCCCCACCCGAGCACGACGTAGGACCACTTCGCCCCGAACAACAGACCCAGCGTGAGGAAGATCCACGGCACGACGACCCAGCGCCGGGAAAGCAACACCCAGGTGTCATCCAGGCGACCGGTGATCAGCGCCGCCACCGCCAGCGCGAATGGCACGCTCATTCCAACGAACCCCAAGTAGAGCATCGGCGGATGGACCCACATCCACGGGTTGCGCAGTAGCGGGTTCAACCCCTGCCCGTCGGGCGGCGGCGGAACCAGCGGGACAAACGGGTTGCTGGCCCCTACCAGCAGGAGGGAAAAGAAGGCGGCGACCACCAGCAGCGTGGCGGCCGCGGGGCCCTGGAGGTCCGGATGGAACCGCAGGCTCCACACCGCGGTCACCATGTAGCCCCCCAGGATAAGGGCCCACAGCAACAGGGCGCCGTCGTGCCCCCCCCAAAAAGACATGATCGTTTGCAGAAGAGGCTGGGTTGACTCGCTGGCCATGGCGACGAAGCGCACCGAGAAGTCGCGGGCAAGGAACGCCGTCATCAGCGCGGCCGAAGCCAGCGCCATCAGGAGCGCCCAGACCGTGACGGCCCGGCGCCCGCTGGCGAGATACCCGCCGTGCCTTCGGGCTAGACCCAGCGCTATTGCCGCGATCCCGTAGAGCGCGACGACCAGACCGGCCAGCAGGGCGAACCGGCCGACTTCACCCACGAGGTTCACCACTCACGCTCTCACCGCCCCGGGTGTTTCTCCTTGTACTCGACCGGGTGGGTGGAGATAACCTGCGAAGCCGCCAGTATCCCTTCGCCGTCCAGCCGCCCCTCCACGAGCACTTCCTTGCCCTCGGCAAACAGGTCGGGCAGCGGTCCGCGGAAGCGCACCCTGTAGCGCGTGGTCCCATCGGTAATCGCAAACCGAGACTCGCCGTCGGCCTTCGTCACCGATCCCTGCTCAACCCTGCCAGCAATCCTGACCCTGGCCGCGCGCAACTCCGGCCGGAGCGCGAACTCGGTGGTGGTCAGATAGTACACCATGGAAGATCGAGCGCCGTGGTAAGCCGCGAACACCAGCCCCAACACGATGATCGCCGCTCCCACAAACAGCTTGCGCCTAGCTGGAATCACGAGCGTCCCTGAGGCGTGCCGGCCGCGTCGGAGAGATCGGCGATCAGGCGCTGCCGCGCCTTGAGCGTCAGGGCATACCCCGCGAAGAGCCCGGCGATCACGATGTAGGCTGCGGCCACGTATCCCACTGCTACGCGCTCCCCTCGAGGGTCTCTGCCAGCGCGTCCAGGGTCTGTTCCTGGCGCACGCGCAGGAGGAGGAGCCCCGCGAACACCAGCATGAACGCCACCAGGTTGATCACGAGGGGAATCAGCATGCTGGGAGGCAACGCCGGCCCCTGCAAACGGAAGACCGTCGGTTGTGGATGAAGCGTGCGCAGGAGAATAGCCGACCAATGGATGATGGGAATGTCCAGCACCCCCACGATTCCAATGATCGCCGCGGCCCGCGCGCCGCGGGACCCGGGCGCCCACGCGCGCACCATCAGGTAACCGACATAGATGAACCAGAGGATCAGCGTGGTGGTCAGGCGCGCGTCCCAGGTCCACCAGACGCCCCAGACCGCCTTGCCCCAGATGGCGCCCGAGAGCAGGGTCATGGAGATGAACAGCACGCCCAGCTCGGCCGACGAGCGGGCCAGGCGGTCCCATCGTGGGTCGCGCCTCCACAAGTACAGCACGCTGCCGGCGAACACCACCAGCAGCGCGACGTAGGCGGTCACCACGCTGGGCACGTGCAGGTACATGATGCGCTGGGGCGCGCCTTGAAACAGCTCCGTGGGCGCCGCCAGCAGCGCCCAGGCGACGCCCACAAGCATCAGTACGCTTCCGAGGAACAGCAGCACCCTCACCCGCACACTCCCCCGGTAATGAGCCGGTTACTCTTCAACGACATACTCGAATAGCAGGAAACTGGCCGTAACAAAGATGATATCAAAGACCAGCAGTAGCTGCAATTGCGCGCCGATCGCCCAAAGCGGCAGCCCATCGAGAATTCCGGCCGTGGCGCCCACCGCGGCTGTCACGAGTGGAAGCACGACCGGGAGCATCAGTATCGGCAGGAGTGCCTCCCGCAGGCGAGCCTGCACGATCAGCCCGCCGAACAGGGTGCCCACGGCGGCCAGTCCGATCCCGCCCAGCAGCATGGGCAAGGCCAACGCGGGCAGCCGGGTCCAGATCGTCTCTGTGAACAACGCGCCGAAGAGCGGCAGGGAGATCACCTGGACAACCACCAGCCCCAGCCAGTTGGTGAGCGCCTTGGCCGCGAAGATCAGCCCGCGGTCAAGCGGGGCCAGCAGGAGCGCCGTCAGGTGGTCGCGCTCCAGGGCAAACGTGCGCGTGAACCCCAGCGTCGCGCCGAACGCGTAGGTCACCCACATTGCCGCGGGGGCGGCCTCGGGACCCGACCTGGTGGCGCCGAGCACGATGGCCAGCAGGAGCGCAAGCAGGCCCATGGCCGAGACGATCTCCCGGCCGCGCCACTCCAGGCGCAGATCCTTGCCCACCAGCAGGCGCACGACCCTCATCGCCGTCCCTCGCGGAACCAGTCCGCCAGGAGGGCCGCATCCAGCCCTGCCGCCGGCATGATCTCGGTGAGCCGCCCGTCCAGCATCACGGTGACGTCGGCGGCCAGCGCCTCGGCTCCGGAGGGGTCGTGCGTCGTCAGAATCACGGTGCAACCGCGCGAAGCGCAGGCACGTAGCGTGGAGGTCAGGCGGCCGGATGCGCCCACGTCGAGCCCTGTGTACGGCTCGTCCAGAATGAGCAGATCAGGCTCGTGCAGTAGCGCTCGCGCCAGGTTCACCTGCTGGCGCTGCCCGCGCGAGAGCACGCGCACCCGGCGGAGGGCAAGCGGCCGCAGCGCGTGCTCGTCCAGGGCGGATTCCACCCTCCCCGGCGCCAGGCCGTACAGTCCCCCGAAGAACACCAGATTCTCCTCCACGGTCAACGCGTCATAGAGGAGTGACTCGTGCGGAACCAGTCCGATTCGCCGCCTGATCTCCACTAGTGGCGCCGACGGGTCGCCGAACCACACCACGCTCCCGCGGGTCGGCGACGACAGGGTGGCGATCAAGCGGAGCAGCGTGGTCTTGCCCGAACCGTTGGCGCCCAGGATCGCCAGCGTCTCGCCGGTGCGGACGCGCAGGTCCACGCCCCGCAGCACGGGCCGGTGGTCGAAGGCCTTCACTAGCCCGCGCGCCTCCACCACCCACCCGTCCAAGATGCCGCCGCTCACTTCCGCGCCTCGTGTGCCCGGGCACCGCCAGCCAGTTGGTCCACGAGCTCCTCCACCGCCTCAACGGGGAAGAGAAGGAACGGATAGCCGCGGTAGGCCGTCACCTCTGCCTCCTGCTCGCGCCGGTCGTGCTGGCGGAGCGCCTCCTGTGCCTCCGCAAGGCGGTCGGCAACGGCATCCTGCATGAGAAGATTGAGTTCGCGGATGCGCTGGGTGGCCGCCCGGCGCTCCAGCCGCGTCAGGTCTGCGGCGTTCTCAAGGCGACCGATCAGTGCCCACTTTTCGGCCACCAGCGCGACGTGCGGCCCGTCGCCGGAGGGCAAGAAACGGTCCGGGTTGTGCTGGAGGTCCAGCAGCAGGCGCTGCAGCCGGTGGCGTCCGTCCTGTGAGGGCGCGCCCGCGGGAAACGGCAGGTGGAGGGTCGCCGTGACCGTGGCGTAGGCCGGAGGACGCACCCCGTAGAAAGCTTCCATGACGGCGTCGGTTGCGCGATCGTAGCGCCCGCCGCTGATCCCGTGAATGAACAGGTCAGAGATGACCAGGCGGGCGAACGCGGTCAGCGCAAGCGCGCGGGGCCGAATCCCCATGGCCGCGAACGCCGGATCATCGGGGTCGCGGGGAACCGGGCCCGCATCAGAGCCGGCGGCGTGGAACCTGCTGCCGCCGTTGCCAACGAATAGCGCCCGCCTCTGCCCGCCGTCCACCAGCCAGAATGGCAACTCGGTCTGCCCCGGCCCCACCGTCAGATCAGGAAACGGCTGGGCGCCGGTACGGATGCCGTAGTGCGCGCGGTAGGCGGCCAGCGTCGCGTTGTGCACTGCCGCGAACCTATCGGCATGGTGCGCGATGGAAAGCACGAAGCAGCGAAACGCCCGGGTGCGGGCAAGCCACGAAACCGGCAGGTCAAGGTAGGAACGCGGCCCTTCCAGCGCTCGGCGCGCCGCGGTTACAGCCCCTGCGAGCCCCAGGCGAGAGGGCGGGGCCGGCAGGAGCCGCGCGCGGCTCCATCCCAGGGCCAGAGCAGGGCCGCCGGCCGTGTGCAGGCGCGCCTCGATGGCTCCAAGGAACGCCTGCCACTGTTCGGAATCGGGCGCTGGAAGCGCCTCCACCGGTACCTCAGGCCCGGCGCGCGCGAGCACGATCCGCTCGCGGCGGAGCAGGCCGTCGGCTCGGGGCACCTCCGCGGCGATCTCCTCAACCGCGTCGCTGTCCACGATAAGGCCGAGCCCCACGCCCCCGGGCGGCACCGTGCGCGCCAGGGCCAGGTACTTGATCCAGATGCCCGGATGCGCCAGTACAGGCTGGTGGCCGGTGCAAATCACCTGCTCTGTGCCGTAGTCGGGCGCCTCCAACCCCAGCTCACGGGTGTAGACCGAGGCCAGGGCCAGCGCCTCGCGGCGGGCCGTGCGGCGAAGCTCGCCCAGGGAGAGACCGCCCACCTGGACGGTTGCGGCATCGAGCGCCAGCCGGTTGGCCCTTCCCAACTCCGGCCACGAGCCGTAGGCAGGGACTCCCACGGCCACAGGGGAGGTGGTTGGGATCTCCAGTTCAAGCTCGGGCCAGCGGGGCGGCCCCACGACCTCGGCCATCAGATCAAGCCGTCCCAACGGGCGATCCCTATCTCCTCACGGCAGACGAACGCCTCGCCGTACCGCCGGTGTATCAGGCGACCCCAGTAGGCGCTGGTCTCTCTTATCGCGTCGAGGAGCGCGGCGTTTCCCCGCTCGTCGCCGAACTGCGAAGCGTAGGCCGCTATCGCCGCCATCTTGGTCTCGATGTGCTCGGAGATGTCCACGATGAACGACGGTTTCACGTGGAGCCGGTAGTGCGTGCTGAAGAAATGGAAAACGCGGTCAGGGTAGTGCGGCTCGCCCTGCATCGAGGTCCGCGTGAGCTTGGCGGTGAAACGGGCGGCCTCAGCCAGCGCGCAGGCCGCGACGTGATCGGGATGCGCGTCCACCCAGTACGGGACGAAGAGAACGTCGGGGCGCACCTGCCGAATCACCTCCGCCACCTGAAGCCGTGCCTCGATCGTGTCTTGGAGAAACCGGTTGGGCAGGCGAAGGGTCAATCGGCGCCGGACGCCCAGCAGGCGTGAGGCCTCGTCTGTCTCCGCGGCCCGCCGTTCGGGCGATCCAATCGGGGTGGGCTCGCCATCGGTCAGGTCGCAGACGACGACCTCGTGCCCCTGTGCGCGCAGCAGGCAGACCGTGCCGCCCATCGCGATCTCAACATCGTCCGGGTGGGGACCTATGGCTAGGACAACGGCCAACGCTGCACCTCTTCGCGAAGCACCTCTTCGTAGTATTGCCGCCTGGCGTCCACGTCGTCCAGCCCGCCCCAGAAGCGACGCTCGGGGTTCTTGTAGATGCGCGGGACCGGGAGCTCGCAAACCCGCAGCCGGTGGTGCGCCGCCTGAATCCACACTTGCAGCGGCAGGCCGTAGGAGGGCTCGGTCAGCGTCATGCGGCGGAGCGCGCCGGCGCGGTAGGCCTTGAAGCCGCAGAACGCGTCGGTGATCGCGTACCCGGTGAGCACGCGCAGGCGGGCCGTGATCTCCTCGTTAAGCTGGCGCCGTTCGGCCGGAGCATCGTCGCCGCCGATCCTCGGGTCCAGGTACCGGCTTCCGGAAACTATGTCCGCGTCCTCCAGCGCGGCCACGAACTGAGGTATCTGTCGGGGCTCGTGCTGCTCGTCGCAGTCGAGCGTGACCACGGCGTCATACCCGTGGGCCAGGGAATACGCAAACCCATCAATCAGTGACTGGCCGTAACCCTCGTTATGCGCGTGGGTTATGACTGTGATGTCGGGGTAGGACCGCAGCACCTCGGGGGACCGATCGGTCGAGCCGTCGTCCACGACGAGCACGGATGAGCCCTGAGCCCACCGCCGCACCTCGTCGAGTACACGGGCGAGCGTCGGCTCCTCGTTGAAAAGCGGTAGAACTGCAACTGTTCGGCGCATGCACGGCTACAGCAGCTTGACCCCGTTTATCTGTAACTTGAAGCCGCACCCCAGAAATTCCGCGGCGCGCCGGCACATCAGCATCCGGTCCAGAAAGATCTCGAAGTACTCCATGACCTGCGACATCGTGGTGTCAATCGTCAGCTCCAGGGTGATGGTCTTGCTCTTCTCGTCCACCCGCAGGAACGAGTGCTCCGCGGCGTAGTTGACACGGTCGTGAATGTCAAAGGTCTTGGGCTCGGGGTTGCGCACGCGCGAGCGGTGGACGTCGGACTTGTCGGCCAGGATTACCGCGGCGCCAACGGCGCTGACCACGTCCCCGTGCCGTTCTTCATGGTTGCCTATGGCGCCCATGACGATGGCCCGCTCCTCGGGCGGCATCTGCAGGCGCGCCAGGATGCGGTCGGCCAGCATGGCAGAAGCCTGCTCGTGGTTCGTACGGCTCACCAGGTTGCCGAGGTCGTGCAGGTAGGCCGCGATCGCCGCCAGCTCGACGGTTCTGGCGTCATGCCCCAGCCTGCGCAGGACGTTGACCGCGATGTTCGCGCTCAGGCTGGCGTGGCGCACGCCGTGCTCGGTGTACCCGATGACCCCGGTGTACTCGTTGGCCTTGGTGATGAAGGCCTCAACTTCGGGATCGCGCCTGACGTCTTCCTGGGTCGGCGTGCCGATGGGGCGCTGCTCCGTGGTCACTCCTCTCCCTTCGGCTCAGCCTTGGAGCGGACGTAGCTCACGGCCCCACGGTCGGCCTTGACCCGAACGTTGGGCGCCAGGTCCAGGTTCAAGACATCTTCCTTGATCTCGGCGATGGTGGCGTGGATTCCCCCGATGGTCACCACCCGATCGCCGCGCCGAAGGCCACCGAGCATCTCCTTGCGCTTGCGCGCCTGGGCCCTCTGGGGGCGGATCATCAACAGGTAGAAGACCACGAAGATCAGAACCCACAGAACGATCACGGCAACCTGCGACTGCTGTTGGGGCATCAGCAAACCCTCCTACTTGATTGGAGCCGGGCACGTCTCCTCTAACTTACCACCGCGAGGCATACCTCGCCAGTACCCCTGACATCCAGTGTTCGTACCGGTCATCGAGCAGCGCAGAGCGCGCCTCCTGGAGCAGCGCGCCCATGAAGGCCAGGTTGTGGTAGGTTGCCAGGCGGGGCCCCAGCATCTCGTCGGCGGCGAAGAGGTGCCGCAGGTAGGCGCGCGTGGTGCGCGCGCAGACGCGGCAGGCGCAGTCCGGGTCCGGCGGCGAGAGGTCATCCCGAAACCGGGCGTTCCTGAGATTGATCCTGCCGGACCGCGTCAGGAGGACGCCGGTCCGGGCCACCCGCGTCGGCAGCGCGCAGTCGAAGAGGTCTATCCCGCGGGCGATGGCCTCCAGCAGGCCTGGCGCGTCTCCAAGACCCATGACGTACCGCGGCCGCTCGGCCGGCAGCTCGGCGACGACGGCCGCGATCGCATCCTGCATGACCTCGCGGGGCTCGCCCACCGAGAACCCTCCCAGCGCGTAGCCCGGGAACTCCAGCGCTACGGTCCGCCGCGCGGCCTCGGCGCGAAGTGCGGGATCGAACCCCCCCTGCACTATCCCGAAGAGCGCTCCGGTACCGCTCCTGGCGTGGTGCTCGCGTGAACGCACGGCCCAGCGCAGCGTCTGCTCAAGCGCCGCCCGATCCTCGCCGGGATCGTGCGGGTAACCCAGGCAGACGTCCAGCGGCATGATGATGTCGGAACCCAGTTGCCGCTGGATCTCCACCACGCCTTCGGGCGTAAACCGGTGCAGGCTGCCGTCTATCGGCGACCGGAAGGCGACGCCCTCATCGTCCACAGTGCGCGTCTTCGCCAGACTGTGGACCTGGTACCCGCCGCTGTCGGTGAGGATTGGCCCTGGCCACCCCATGAACGCGTGTAGCCCCCCGGCGCGCGCGATGATCTCAGGGCCGGGCCGCAGGTAGAGATGGAACGCGTTGGCCAGGATCATCTGCGCGCCCGTCTCCGCTACCTCTTCGGGGGTCAGCGCCTTGACGGTCGCGTTGGTGCCCACCGGCATGAACGCCGGGGTCTCAACCTCACCGCGGAGAGTACGAAGACAACCGGCACGCGCGGCGATGCGCGGCGCCTGGTACACCACCTCGAAGTCCATTGCGGCAGGTGTGGCTACGGGTAGATCCCGCGTATCATCAGCGCCTCCGCGACGCGCTCCACCGCGCGCTGCAGCGCGGCCAGCCTGTAGGAGATGCCCTGCGAGCGGGCCAGCTCGATCACCTCGTGAACGCTGCGCACCATGATCCGTTCGAGGCGCTGGTTGATGTCCTCCTCGCTCCAGAAGAACAACTGCAGATCCTGCACCCACTCAAAGTAGGAAACGATCACACCCCCGGCGTTGGCCAGGACGTCGGGTAGTGTCGTGACCCCGTTCTTCTCCAAGATGGCGTCGGCGTCAGGCGTGGTGGGACCGTTGGCGCCTTCCACGATTACGCGGGCCTTGATCCGGCCGGCGTTGGCATCGGTGATCTGGCCTTCCAGGGCGGCCGGCACGAGGTAGGTGCACGGCAGTTCCAGCAGTTCCTGGTTCGTAACGGCCTGCGTCCCGGGGAATCCAACCACGCTCTTGGTCTGCGCCACGTGCCGCAGCAACGCGGGCATGTCCAGCCCGTCGGGGTTGTGGATGCCGCCGAACACGTCGCTGACGCCCACGATCCTGCAGCCCTCGGCGTGCATCAACGCGGCGGCGGCCGATCCGACGTTCCCGAACCCCTGGACGACCACCGTCGCTCCGCTCCAGGGAAGGCCCAGCAGGCGCGCCGCCTCGCGCGCGGCGATCATGCAGCCTCGGCCGGTCGCTTCCCTCCGACCCACCGAACCGCCGATTGAGACCGGCTTGCCGGTCACGACGGCGGGCACCGAGTGGCCGGCGTGCATGCTGTAGGTGTCCATGATCCAGGCCATGACCTGATCGTTGGTGCCGACGTCCGGGGCCGGGATGTCTCCCAGGGGATGCATCATCACGCTGATCTCGGAAGCGTAGCGCCGGGTCAACCGTTCCAGCTCGCCCGCAGACAGCGTCGTGGGATCCACCACCACGCCGCCCTTGGCGCCGCCGTAGGGCAGGTTCACCAGGGCGCACTTCCAGGTCATCCACATGGCCAGGGCGCGGACCTCGTTGAGGGTCACGTCCTGGTGGTAGCGGATCCCCCCCTTGCTCGGCCCCAGCACGGTGCTGTGGTGCACGCGGTATCCCGTGAAGATCCGGATGGATCCATCGTCCATCTTGACGGGGAAGTTGACCGTCAGCTCGCGGTGCGGGGTGACCAGGTACTCCTGAATCCCCCGCTTGAGCGTCAGGCGTCCTGCCACCTGCCAGAACTGCCGCAACGCCATGTCCCACGGATCGTCCCTGATTGGCACTACCTTCGTAGCCAGCTCCCCTGTACCCACCATCCGACCTCCCTGCTCACCCTTCTCATCCTTCCTGTTGTGGTCCCTCTTTTCCTCCAGGACCGACGGGCGCCCAGGAGTTGCCGCCCCTGGGGTCAGACTGTAGAATGTCGCCGTACGCGTGCGCCCTCTTGGAGGCTCGAATGCCTGACGAAAACGTCACTGCCGCCCCGAGCGCAGTAGAGGTCCGGGTCTCCTCACTGAATCCCGGCGGGCGACCCGCATCCGCCCCGAAGACCCGTGCGGTCAAGATCCGCGCAACCGTGAACAGCGGCGTCGAGATCCGCGCCACAGCCCCGGAGGACGAGAACCTCAAGAAGCTGTTGAGCGGGCTGGGAGCATACCAGAATCCCCTGCGCCCGGGCGTCTGGCAAGTTGACCACCGGTACCGCGCCGAGGCAGTACGCCGGCTGGAAGCTGCCGGGTACGCGGTTGCCGGATCCTAGAGGATGAGCATCGCGTCGCCGAAGCTGTAGAACCTGTAACGCTCCCGCACCGCCTCGGCGTATGCCTTCAAGACTGCCTCGCGCCCGGCGAACGCGGCGACGAGCATGAGCAGCGTCGTCCTGGGCAGGTGGAAGTTTGTCACCAGTCCCTGCACCGCGCGGAAGGCGTAGCCCGGCGTGATGAACAGATCGGTCCACCCGCTGCAGGCCTGAATGCGGCCGTGCGGGCCCGCTGCGGTCTCCAGGGCCCGCACCGCGGAGGTGCCCACCGCTATCAACCGGCCGCGGCGCGCGTTGATGGCTGATGCGGCCTCGGGCGCAATCGTGGAGTGCTCGGCCTCCATCCGGTGCTCGCGCACATCCTCCGTGCGCACGCTCTGGAAGGTTCCGATTCCAATGTGCAGGGTCAGCGTAACCAGCCCCACGCCCCCATCGCCGAGCCGGGCCAGCAACTCGGGCGTGAAGTGCAGTCCGGCGGTGGGCGCTGCCACCGAGCCTTCCTCTCGGGCGTAGACGGTCTGGTAGTCCTCGGGGCCAGAGCACCGATCCCGGATGTACGGGGGCAGCGGCACCTCGCCGCAGTGGCGCAGCAGGTCGAGCATGCTCTCACCGGAAGCCAGCCGCACCAGGCGGCGGCCGTCCGGCAGACGGCCCACGACCTCCAGGGGCGCCGCGCGCGGACCCACCTCGACGATCGTGCCCGGCGGAAGCCGGCGTCCAGGGCGCGCCAACGCCTCCCAGGCGCCCTCACCTCCGGATCGACCTCCTGACGGGCGGAGCAGCAGCAGCTCCACCGCTCCCCCTCCGCTGCGCCGGCGCCCGCGCAGCCGCGCCGGGATCACACGGGTGTCGTTCACCACCAGGATGTCCCCGCCACGCAGGTAGTCGCCGATCTCGCGGAAGATGCGGTGTGCCGTGCGCTTCGTGGACCGGTCGAGCACGAGCAGCCGCGAGGCGTCTCGGGGTGAAGCCGGGCGCTGCGCGATGAGCTCGGGCGGAAGTGCGTAGTCGAAATCGGACAGGCGCATCAGGGCCGCGCGGCGATCACGATTCCCGTGTAGTAGTGTTTGAGGATGGCGGTGTAGTCGCGGCCCGCCAGCGCCATTCCGCGGGCGCCCCACTGGCTCATTCCCACGCCGTGTCCGAACCCCCGCCCTGCGATCTCGACCGTGCCCTCTGTCGGGTAAGAACGTACCGTGAACAGCGTGCTCCGGAGCACGCTCGTGCCCACCGCCGTGCGAAACTCGGTGCCCCGCATCTCGCCTCCCCCGGAGGCAGCCCCGAGCCGAAGGACCATGACGCGTCCGGACGGGCTGGTGGAGGCAGCCTCAAGGCGCTGGAGACCTGCCAGGGGACGGCCCGCGCGCTGCAGCTGCGCCTCGATCACCGCCAGGTCGAGCCGGAGGGTCCACTCGTGGTTGGGCGCGCCCTTGGAAAACGGATCGGGTACGCCGCGCAGGTGGGGGATCACGCCGCCCCAGACGTACTCGCTGTTCTCCGTGGCGCCGCCTGAGTCGGCGTGGAAGGCGGCGAAAGCCGGCCTGCCGTTGTGGAAGAGGATGATCCCGCGCGTGGCGTCCACCGCAGCCGTTGTGCGGGCGTCCTCGGCCGCCACCCCACCGTAGACCTGCGAATCGGTCGTTGCCCGCACGTCGTAGCCCTCGGCGGCGAACCTCCCTGCGCTCTGCACGGCCAGCGAGCGCGCGGCGATCGCCTGTGCCCGCAGCGCCTCGGGCGGCCAGCGCGGATCCATCTCGCTGCGCACCACGCCGTAGAGGTACTCCTCCAGGTCGATCTCGTTGATCGCGGTCACGCGGCCGACCGCGGTGCGCCTCAACTCGATCAGACCCCGGTACGGCCTGCCGCCGAGTTGGAGAAGGGCGCCCCGCGGCACCAGGCGAACCGTGGCGCCGTAGCCAACGCCGTCCAGTTCAAGCCCTCCGGGCGTGGCGCGCGCGGTCAGCCGTCCTGCTTCAAGCGTCTCGCGGCGGCCTGACTCGACGTCGAGCAGATCGAACGGTCCGGCGCAGGTTATGGTCAGGGACTCCTGGCCCAGCAGCAGCCCCACGCGGACCATATCCGAGGGCTGCCCCGTCCCCTGCCAGGCGCGCGCTGGAGTGCCGCAGGCGAGCAGCACGACCGCCGCGAGCAGCACCGCAAACCTGCCCGGCGGCCTCACTTTGTCCACAGGCCCCCCTGTACGCGCGGCCCCTCAGGCTGAACCAGACCCAGGTGGGCATACGCTGCCGAGGTGGCGCGCCGGCCGGACGGTGTGCGGACAATGAGCCCGGCCTTCAGGAGATAGGGCTCCACCACTTCTTCTAGGGTGTCAATGTCCTCGTGCAGCGACGCGGCCAGGGCCTCGATGCCGGCCGGGCCACCGCCGTACACCTGGATCAAGGTGCGCAGCAGATCGCGATCGAGGCCGTCCAGCCCAAGGTGGTCCACGCCCTCGAACTCCAGCGCTTCCTGTGCAACCACCCGGGTTATGACGCCCCCGGCCCGCACCTGGGCGTAGTCGCGAACCCGGCGCAGCAGGCGGTTGGCGATCCTGGGGGTACCGCGCGACCGGCATGCAATCTCCTCGGCGCCTCCTTGCTCCACCGGCACCTGCAGGATCCCGGCTGACCGGAGAACGACCCGCATCAGGTCCTCTTTGGTGAAGAAGTCGAGGTGGTGAAAGATGCCGAACCGTTCCCGTAGCGGAGATGACAGCAGCCCGGCCCGCGTCGTCGCTCCAACCAGGGTGAAGGGACGGAGTTGGTAGCGCAGGGTGCGCGCGTGCTGCCCCTTGTCCAGGACGAAGTTCACGCAGAAGTCCTCCATGGCAGGGTAGAGCAGCTCCTCGATCCCCCTCGAGAGACGGTGGATCTCGTCAATGAAGAGGACGTCCCCGGCGTTGAGGTTGGTGAGGATCCCCATCAGATCGCCGCCCCGCTCCAGCGCCGGACCGCTGGTGCCCACGAGCTGCGCGCCCATCTCCCGGGCCACGACGGCGGCCAGCGTGGTCTTGCCCAGCCCGGGCGGGCCGTGGAGCAGGACGTGGTCGAGCGACTCGCTCCTGCCGCAGGCGGCATCAATGCTGATGCGGAGCCCTTCGATGACCCGCGTCTGTCCGATGCACTCGTCCAGCCGCTGCGGTCGAAGGCTGCGGAGGGCTTGTTCCTCCTCGGCGGCGACCTCGGGATCCAGCCGCTGCCGGCTCATTCGACCCCGCCCCGTTCGAGTCGGTAGACTTCCTGGAAGAGCGCCTCAACCGAGTCCAGGTGCGGGGCGCGGCGGAGCGCCTCCTCCACCATCCGGTGGGCCTCGGCCGCACGGTGTCCGAGCTGGCGGGTAAGCACCTCAATGACCTCCTCGCGGAAGTCGGCCTCCGGAGCCTTGGGCGGCTCGGCGGCCTCGCGCAGCAGCGCGTACTTGCCCATCTTGCCGTGCAGGGTAGCGATCACCTTCTCCGCGCTCCGGCCGCCGATGCCAGGCAGCCGTTGCAGGAAAGCCGCGTCCCGCCGTTCGATCGCGTCGGCTATCTCGTGGACCGACCGCACCATGGCGCGTACTGCCTTGGTCGGCCCCAGGCCATCCACGGTAATGAACCGCTCAAAGAACTCTTGCTCGACCTCGCGCAGGAACCCTATCAGCAATGGCCGGGGCTGGTTGGCGGTAACGTGGTAGGAAATGAACAGTTCCAGCGGCGCGTCCCCCTCGCCCGAAGGCAGCGCCGCCTCCACCACGGGCGGCAGCGACACCTCGTAGCCCACGCCGCCGACCTCGATCACGATCGCGCCCTCGCCGCGATGCAGCACCTGCCCGCGCAGGAACCGGATCACCGCGTCACCTTCCGCAGGCGCGCCAGCCCCGCGTACGCGAGCGCCAGGGCGTCGGCAGCGTGCGGTTCGGGCAGGCGGCGCAGTCCCAGGAGCGCGCGCACGGCTTCCTGGACCTGGGTCTTCGTGGCCCGGCCCGAGCCGGTCACCGCGCGCTTCACCACGCTCGGCGCCAGCGTCACCATCCGGGTGCGTGAAGCGGCCAAGGCCAGGCAGATGACGCCGCGCGCGTGCCCCAGCACGATGGCGGTCCTGGGAAACCTGGGGTGCGCGAACAGATCCTCGAGGACCACCAACTCGGGCCGCGCTTCGCTCAGAAGTTGCACAACGTCCTCGTGCAGGTGTTGCAGACGGACGATCAACTCGCCCCGGCGCTCCGTCGTCAGCACTCCCATCTCGAGGACCCTGGGGCGAGAACCCCCGCCTTGAAGGACGCCGTACCCGGTGTGTTCCAGTCCGGGATCAATCCCCATCACAAGAGGCACGCTACCCAACCTGCTGTAGTATCTCGTCAGGGATGTCGAAGTTGGCGTGCACGTTCTGCACGTCGTCCAGATCCTCGAGCGCGTCCAGCAACCGGAGCACCTGCTGCGCGTCCTTGCCTTCGACCCGAACCGTGTTCCTGGGGTGCATCCTGATCTCCGCGCTGGACACGGTCAGACCCCGCGCCTCCAGAGCCTGCTTGACCTTGAAGGCCGCTTCCGGAGCGGTAAGAACCTCGAAGGCCTCGTCGGTGGTGCGCACGTCCTCGCCTCCTGCCTCCAGGGCCGCCAGGAGGAAGTCGTCCTCTGATAGGGCGCCCCTTGCCGCGATCACCGCTCCCTGGCGCTCGAACATCCACGCCACCGAACCGCCGCCCAAGTTGCCTCCGTGCCGCGTGAAGACCGCGCGCACCTCGCTCGCGGTGCGGTTGCGGTTGTCGGTCAGCGCCTCCACCATGACCGCCACGCCGCCCGGCGCGTAACCCTCGTACACAATCGTCTCATAGTCCGCGCCTGCCAGATCCCCGGACCCACGCTGCACGGCCCTGTGGATATTGTCGCTGGGCATCCCGACTGCCCTGGCTCGCTCGATCGCGGCGCGCAGGCGCATGTTGGCGTCGGGGTTGCCGCCGCCCTCCTTGGCCGCGACCATGATCTCGCGGGAGACCTTGCTGAACAGCTTGCCCCGAACCAGGTCAACCTTCTGCTTCTTTAACTTGATGTTGTGCCACTTGGAATGCCCGGACATGGCGCATGCACCTCGCTCAGCGTCCCTGCTGATCGGCAACCGGATCCGTCACGGTCACGGTCCGTGAGGCCCGCGACCCGTTCAATCCGACTGCCGTTACGGTAATCACGTACTGCGTGCCGGGCGCCCGGTAAGACGGCCGGAACTCGTAGGCGAATCGGCCCGCGGCGCCGGACTGCATCGAGACCTCCGCCGCCCTGGCGCCTCCACCCGCACCCTCGGCGGTCACCACGATCGTCACCATGGCGCCGGGTGCCGTGGAACCCTCGATGGTGAAGGGCGGCGTCAGCAGCGCGCCATCGGCCGGCGCGGACACGGCGAGCGGGGTGGGCTCCGTACCTCCACCCCCCGGACCGCCGCCGGTGAGATCGTACCGCGTGGGCGCCGTGGCGCGGGTGAACACCTCGCGCCGGGGGTGAGGACAGGCAGGCGTCGCCAGTTGCCAGGTTCCTGCGCAGACGGTTGTCACAACCACGCCCTCGGGAGGCGTCCAGCCGGTGGGCGGATGAGTGGAAGTGGCCTCCCGCATGAACGCGGCCCAGATCTCTGCCGGCACCATGCCGCCGACCACCCTGCGCATCGGCGTGTTGTCGTCGTTGCCCACCCACACGGTGGTCGCCAGGTGCGGGGTGTAGCCAACGAACCAGGCGTTGCGGTAGTCGTCGGTCGTCCCGGTCTTGCCCGCGGCCGGACGGCCGATCCCGGCGGCCACGCCGGTCCCGCGCTCGATCACGCCCTTGAGAATGTCTGTCATCACGTAGGCGACCTCAGGCGAGAGGCCCACCTGCCGCCGACTCCGGTGCTCTTCCAGCACCTTGCCGCGGGAATCGGTGACCTTCAGAATGGCCAGCGGCTGCGCGCGCAGGCCGCCGCTGGCCAGCGTGGCAGCCGCGGTCGTCATCTCCAACGGGGTCACGTCAGCCGACCCCAGCGCCAGGGACAGGTGGGGCTGCAACGGGCTCTCGACCCCCATTGCCCGCGCGGCCTCGATGACCCGCTCCGGGCCCAGCTCAACAAGCATGCGCGCTGCAGGCACGTTTATCGAGCGCTCGAGCGCGCGCCGCAGCGTCACGGGCCCGGAGTACTTGCCGTCGTAGTTCTTGGGGCTCCAGTCCGGAGCGCCGCGGATCTTGTACGTGATCGGCTCGTCTTCGAGGACGCGCGTGGGCGGCACTCCCTGTGTGACGGCCGCGGAATAGACGAAGATCTTGAACGCCGAGCCGGGCTGGCGGCGGGCCTGCCAGGCGCGGTTGAACTGGCTGGATGCGAAGTCCACCCCGCCGATCATGGCGCGGATCGCGCCGGTCTGGGGATCCACGGCCACCAGCGCTGCCTGGCCGACGTTCAGCTTGCGGCGCGCCGCGCCTGCGATCCCTGCGCGCACCGCCTTCTCGGCAGCGGCCTGCATCTTGGGATCCAGCGTGGTGTGCACCTGGAGCCCCCCGCTGTAGACCAGGTCCTCGCCGTAGGTCTCAAGCAGGCGCGCCAGGATCATTGAAACGAAGTAGGGCGCGCGCATGCCGACGAGGCCGGCGTTGGACGGCGGGGCCAGCACGATCTTGGCGTTGCGCGCCGCGGCGGCCTCCTGCGTGCTGACGTAGCCTAGGGCCGCCATGCGCGAGAGCACGAGCGCCTGCTGCGAGCGGGCCAGGGCCAGGTTGCGGTGCGGCGAGTAGATCGAGGGCGCGCGGATCACTCCGGCCAGCATCGCGGCCTCGGGCAGCGTCACGTCCTTCACCGGCTTGCCGAAGTAGACGCGGGCGGCCATCTCGACGCCGTAGGCGCCGTGCCCGAAGTAGCACTGGTTCAAGTAGCGCTCGAGGATCTCTTCCTTGGTGAGCCGGCGCTCGATCTCGAGGGCCAGCAGGGCCTCGGCCACCTTGCGGCTGAGCGCCTTCTCCTGCGAGAGGAAGAGCATGCGCGCGAGCTGCTGGGTGATCGTGCTGCCGCCCTCCACCAGCTCGCCTTCGCGGAGGTTGCGCCACAGCGCGCGCGCGATCCCACGCGGGTCCACGCCCCTGTGGTTGTAGAACCGTTCGTCCTCGATGGCGAGCACGGCCTGCCGCATCACGGGTGGGATCTCGGCCAGCGGCACAAGCTGCCGGTTTTCGCGGAAGAGCGAGGCGATCAGCTCGCCGTCCTGGCCGTAGATCCGGGTGGCCTGGCTGGGCGGGTTGTAGAGCCGCGAAACGTCGTGGATCTGGCGTCCCACTGCCACCGCCACACCGAGCGCCACGCCGCCACCGAGCAGCAGCACGAGGCCCAGCAGCACCAGCAGCAGGAGGACGCCCTTCCAGGTAGACCGCCGGGACCTGGGGCGCCGCGCGCGGGTGCGGGAGGGGTCGGGGATCGGACGCCTGGATGCCATGGTTGATTGGCCCGGCGCGGAGACCGGATCCGTAACATTGTAGCACACCGGTCCGCGCGGCCCGGCCTGCCTGACGTCCCTCACATCTGGCCGCAGCGAAGTCTTGCCGGCAAGCCATGAAGGCGAGAAGGCCAGCAAGCCTGCTGCTG
>CAYLKW010000002.1:1386-2617 GCA_964384245.1 uncultured bacterium | reverse complement strand
GTGCCGTCATACGTTTTGCCGCCTGCCGGGAAGAAGACCTGGGGGTTGGCGTACATCTTGTCACCCTCGGGCACGATCACTTCGGGCGGCTTCTCGCCGCTCATGAATGTCACGGTGTGCAGCGGAAAGGGCTGTTGAAAGACCCATGTCACCGTATCCCCCAAGGCGATCTCGATCGTCCGCGGGCTAAATGAGTTGGACACAACAGCGGTGCCCTTGGTTCCGCCACCAACAAGCACTGTCCAGGTCTGTGCCGCGGTGACAGGCTGTGGGGTCATCGCCAACGAGACGGACAGCGACAACAGCACTAGTGCAATTGCGATCGCACTTCTCATCGTCGTTCACCCTCCTCGCGATTTTGACCAGCGTTCCATGCTCGACGACACCCTCACCTCCCGGCAGCCACCTCAACGGTCCCAATCATGCCGTTGAGGAAATGCTGCCTGCAGAGATACCGGTACGTTCCCGGCTTCGTGAACGCGAACGAGAACCTCTGGCCGGCGAGCACACTGGGGCTGTCCCAGTAGACGTCGAGCCCGGTGCTCGTGTGCGCGTTGATCCCTTTGTTCACCCACGTCACCCGGGTCCCAACCGGAACCGTCAGGGTCGCGGGCTCGAACCGATTGTCGAGCATCCTCACGATCACCTCAGACGCCCCCTTCGCCACTGGCACCTGGGCAGTCCGCGCCGCAGGGGCCACCGGGGCAGTAGGGGCCGCCGGGACTCCTTGCGACCGCTTCACGGAGGGAAGATGCACCTGGCCGTGCAGCGGTTTGAACCCCTCGTAGTTGATGGTGGTCATCATGCCATTGGCGCCGTGGTTCGGCATGTGACAGTGAAATAGCCACACGCCCGGGTTGTAGCCAACCAGCTCCAGGTCATAGCGTTCTCCCGGGCCAATGAGGATCGTGTCCTTTCGCCACTCCGCCGCTGGTGGGACAGGGTTGCCGTCGGTGGCAATGATCTTGAAGATGTGCCCATGGGTGTGCAGCGCATGCGGGAGCGAACCGACGTTGATCAGCCGCAAGCGTACCCGCTCTCCTGCCTTGAGCATCAATGGAGGAATGGCGCTGCCGGCCTTCCCGTTCATCAGGAACAGATCGTACTGCAGCGCACCCCCCCGTCCGTTGCCAAACTCGGCCATCGGCAGCCGATCCTTGCCGAGCGCCACCCTCGGTGTGAAGTCCAGGGCAAGTTCGTCAAGGATGTAGGTGTATTCTCGGTCGTACTT
>CAYLKW010000002.1:0-1286 GCA_964384245.1 uncultured bacterium | reverse complement strand
GCGCGGCCGATAGACAGAATGGGGGCCGCTGGCGTCCAGCAACGCCGCGTGGTCTTGCACAAATGTGGTCATAAAGGATACAATATGAACGGAGTCAAAATGATCGCAACTGGTGGGCCCGCGATGAAGGTCCGGACGACGGGTGTGCGAGAAGCCAAAGCGCAGTTCAGCCGGCTCCTGCGCGATGCCCAACGGGGCCGAGAATGGATAATCACCGATCACGGCAAGCCTGTGGCCCGGCTCGTGCCGCCCTCAACAGAGAGGCTGCCGATGGAAGAGCGCCTGCGGCGTCTGGAAGAGATGGGACTCCTCGATCCGCCGCGCGGTCATGCGCGGGACCTCCCGCCGCCTCTCCCCTTCAAGGATGGGCTGGCCCAACGGTGGCTTCGGGAAGGTCGAGAGGCCCGATGAGGATGCCTCGCGTCGCGGTGTATTGGGACAGCTCAGCCATCCTGTCCGTGATGCTTGAGGACCGGCATTCGATCGAGGCGCGCCGATGGATCACGCGGCCCGCCGCGCACTTGCTCTCCACGCTGGCATGGGCCGAGGTGCATGGGGTCATGGCCCGCGCGCAGCGTGAGCGCGCGCTGTCTCGGTCCCTGCTGGACGCGGCACGGGCAGCGGTTCGAAACGGCCCATGGTACCGGACAAACATGACCCCCGAGTGGCACCTCGCCCGACTCCTCGCGCAGAAGTGGCCCCTGCACGGCCCTGATCTCTGGCATCTGGCCGCGGCGATGAGCATGCGGTCGGAGTTGCCTGAACTGGTCATGCTGACCTTCGACGAACGCCTGCGAGCCGCGGCCCAGGGCGAAGGGCTCGCCTGAGCGCTGAAGCGAAGGACTCCGAACCCGCGGGTGCCTCACGCTCCCGACACCAACACGTCACACTTCCGCGGAACCACGACCCCTGCCACTCTGCCACCGGGATTGATTGCGCAGCCGAGACCCTACTCTGCTAACCGGATGGCAGGGTGTCTCATTACGGAGCGTCCCAACGAACCGGCGGCCTGCTGCCGCGGTCGTGCGCCTGCTGCGCGGGTGGGGCAGTGGTAACTTAGGCACCGCCTCTATCCGCTCCAGGGCTTCGGAAGCCCGAGTCAAGTGTGAAACGAATCTCTTCATGGAATCCCCTGTAATCTGAGCACCCATTGATAGCGATTTCTCGTATGCGGTCGCAATGGCGTCTGCCAATCCCGCAATGAGACCCATGGTGTTGTCGAGAGTATCAACCGAGATGCTCGACTTTGTTGATCTTGTCAGGATCACGACAGACTGGTGACCAGG
>CAYLKW010000001.1:18538-40858 GCA_964384245.1 uncultured bacterium | reverse complement strand
GGGGGCGAGCAGAGCGGGCACCTGATCTTCCTCGACAAGGCCACAACCGGGGACGGCCTGGTGACCGCGATCGCGCTGACCAACGTGATGTCCGCGACCGGGCGCCGGCTCTCGGAGCTGCGGGCGGAGATCCCACGCTTTCCCCAGGTGCTCGTGAACGTGCGTGTGAGCGAGCGCAACGGTCTGATTGACGCGCCGGAGGTGAACAGGGCCGTGGCTGAAGCCGAGGCAAGACTCGGTTCGCACGGGCGTATCCTGGTGAGGCCGTCGGGTACGGAGCCCCTGGTCCGCGTCATGGTCGAGGCCGGCAGCCACCAGGAAGCCCGCGCGGTTGCAGAAGAGGTCGCATCGATCATCGCCGGCCGCCTCGGCGTGCCGTCTTGACGGTTCCGGCGCTCGTGGACGTCGCGGCTTCAAGGCGCGAGCTGTTCGGGACCCAGGCGCACGACGTGGGATTGGAAGGCGCGCTGCGATGGGCGTGCGAGCGCATCGCCGCGCGCCAGCCGGGCTACGTGGTGACGCTCAACGGCTCGCTGCTGGTGCAGGCGGCGCGCGATCCCGCGCTCCGCGCGCTCGTCAACGGCGCGGCGCTTGTCACCGCAGACGGGATAGGGGTGATTCTGGCGGCTCGGATCCTGGGAGTGCCGCTGTCCGAGCGCCTGGCAGGGATTGACCTGGCACTCGCCCTCTGCGCCGGCGCCGCCGCCGCCGGGCACCGTGTCTTCCTGTTGGGGGGCGCACCGGGGGTGGCCGAGGACGCTGCCGCGGAATTGCGCCGGCGCCATCCCACGCTGCAGATCGTCGGGACTCGCCACGGGTTCTTCGACCCCCAGGAGGAAGAGACAGTGCTGGCGCAGATCCGGCAGGCGCGTCCCGAACTCCTGATGGTAGCGCTGGGTGCGCCGCGGCAGGAGCGCTGGATGCAGCTTTGGAGCGCGGCACTGGGCGTGCCGGTTTCGATAGGGGTGGGGGGCTCCTTCGACGTGCTGGCCGGGCGGGTGCCGCGCGCGCCCCGGTGGATGCAGCGGGTCGGTCTGGAGTGGCTCTATAGAGTCTTGCGCGAGCCGCGGAGGTGGAGCGTCGTGCGCACGATACCGCCCTTGTTCTTGATGGCGATTCGTGAGCGATGGCTGCGGCGAGCAGGGGTGGGGTAGGCCATGTGCGGCATTATGGGTTACGTTGGGCCGCGGCCGGCGCTGCCGGTCCTGCTGGACGGGTTACGGCGGCTGGAGTACCGGGGATACGATTCCGCCGGCGTGGCCCTGCTTGACGGCGACCGCATCGCCGTGCGCAAGGCCGCCGGCAAGCTTGGCGTGCTCGAGGCGGCGCTGGAGACCAATCCACCCGCCGGCTGCGTGGGCATCGGTCACACGCGCTGGGCGACCCACGGCATCCCCACCGATGTCAACGCTCACCCCCACGGCGACTGCACCGGGCGGCACGTCGTAATCCACAACGGCATCATCGAGAACTACCTGCCGCTCAAGGAACGGCTGGAGGCGGAAGGGCACCGGTTCCGGTCGGATACCGACACCGAGGTGCTCGCCCACCTGATCGAGGCCGCGCACGCGCGGCTGCCGGTCGGCAGGCCGGACCGGCTGGAAGCCGCCGTCAGGGAGGCGTTGCACCAGGCAAGGGGGGCCTACGCGGTCGTGGTGCTGAGCGCCGATCATCCTGATCACATCGTTGCGGTCCGGATGGTCAGTCCGCTCATCATCGGGGTCGGAAACGGCGAGATGCTGTTGGCATCCGACATCCCGGCGCTGCTCCCGTACACGCGCGACGTGATCGTGATCGGTGACGGCGAGCTGGCCGTCATCAGGCCGGACGGCGTGGCGATCTCCGACCTGGAGGGACGGGTCCTTGCCCGAGCGGCTCAGCACATAACCTGGGACGCGACGATGGCCGAGAAGGGCGGATATGCGCACTTCATGCTCAAGGAGATCTACGAGCAGCCGCGCGCCCTGCACGAGACGGTGATGGGCCGCCTCGACCGCGAGGATCGGGCCGAGCTGGATGGGGTTGCGCTCCCCGAAGGGTTCGTCGAGCGCCTCGACAAGATCTGGGTCATCGCCTGCGGCACGGCCTTCCACGCTGCGCTTGTGGGCCGGTGGACGATTGAGCACCTGGCCCGCGTGCCGGTCGAGCCGGATCTGGCCTCCGAACTGCGCTACCGGAACCCGCTGATCGAGGGGACCACGCTGGCCGTGGCCATCAGCCAGTCCGGGGAGACGGCCGACACGCTGGCCGCTTCACGCGAGGCCCGCACCCGGGGCAGCCGCCTGCTGGCGGTGACGAACGTCGTGGGAAGCACGCTCGCGCGCGAGGCCGACGACGTGCTGTTCGTCCGCGCCGGACCCGAGATCGCGGTCGCGTCCACCAAGGCCTACACAACGATGCTGGCGGCGCTCCAGATGCTGGCCGTTGACCTGGGCGTCCGTCGGGGGATGCTAGCGCGCGCGCGGGCATCAGCGCTGATCGCGGGGCTGCGCCACCTCCCGGTGCTCGCGCAGCAGGTGCTGTCCGACACGACCCAGGTGGAAGAACTTGCCCGGCGCCTCCACCGGATCGAGCACGCGTTCTTCATCGGCAGGGGTCTCGACTACGCGGTGGCGATGGAGGGATCGCTCAAGCTCAAGGAGATCTCGTACCTGCACAGCGAGGCGCTGGCCGCCGGGGAGCTCAAGCACGGCACGTTGGCCTTGGTCACGCCCGAAACCCCGGTCTTTGCCCTCGTGACGCAGCGCGCCGTCTTCGAGAAGACCGTCTCGAACATCCAGGAGGTGCGCGCCCGCGGCGCGGAGGTGGTCGCCATCGCATACGACGATGATCGCGAGATAGGGCGGTACGCCGACACCGTGCTGCGCATCCCTTCAGTGGACGAGATCCTCGCGCCGGCGCTGGCGATCATTCCGCTGCAACTGTTCGCCTACCACGTGGCGGTGCTGCGCGGCCACGACGTTGACCAGCCAAGGAATCTGGCCAAGAGCGTGACGGTCGAGTAGTAAGGAAGGGGTGCGCAGATGGCGATTGACGAGGATTTTCTGCGAGTGCTGGCGTGTCCGGTGGATCACGCGGCGGTGGTGCGCGAAGGCGATCGCATCGTCTGCACCGCCTGCGGGCGCAGGTATCCCATTCAAGTGATCGAAGGCGCGGAGATACCCATCATGCTGGCCGACGAGGCGGAGCTGCCGGGATGAGGGTGCTCGGGCTCGGGACCGACATGGTCGAGGTGGATCGCATCGAGCGCGCGGTCGCCCGTTGGGGTGAAGCGTTCGTCTGTCGCATCTACACGCCGGCAGAGATCGAACGCGCGCGGCCCCTGCTGGTCCGCGGGCCGCGGCTGGCGGCGCGCTTTGCGGCCAAGGAGGCCGTGATGAAGGCCCTGGGTGTCGGCCGGCGGGGGATGGCGTGGCGCGAGATCGAGATCGTAAACGACGATCAGGGACGGCCGCTCGTGTGCCTGCACGGCGCCGCGCGCCAGATCGCCGACCAGCAGGGCGTGGTCAGCGTGCTGGTCACGCTCTCGCACACGCACGCCCACGCGGTGGCAAGTGCGGTGGCGCTGGGTAACTAGGGGAAATAGAAGAGGAGCGCTGGCTTTGTCCGACTTTTCACCGTCTTCGGTCGCGCCGCCGGTTCGTACCGCTCGGTAGGCTATTCTCGGGAGTTACCTCCTGAGAAGACCGTCCGGCTCTCGGAGTCCACGTACGCGACGTTTGACTCGGCTACTTCGCCGTTGGGCTCACGCTCCTCTAGCCAGAAACCTACCACCGGCCGTTTGGCCAGTCAATCCCCAACGGCCGTTCCCGGGCTGTGGATAGTGTGGGCAAGATCCGAGAGGAAACCGGCCTTACCTGCAAGAAGCCACGCAGCGGCAGAGCCGGAGGCGACGCTTGAGACTCCCAACGAGCGAAGAGATGGTTACCCTCGACCGCCGGGCAGCCGAGGAGTTCGGTGTGCCGACGCTGCTCCTCATGGAGGCCGCGGGCCGCGGCGTGGCCCAGGCGGCAGCGCGGCTGGTAGGACGCGGCGGCGCGAGGACCGTTGTGGTCGCGGGCAAGGGCAACAACGGCGGTGACGGGCTGGTTGCCGCCAGGGTTCTGCAGGCTGCCGGGTGGCGGGTTCTGGTGGTGCTGCTCGCCCGCGATGCCGAGGTCAGCGGCGACGCCGCGGTGAACCTCCAGGCCGCGCGTCGGGCCGGCGTGGAGATCACCAACCTCGACAGCACGGCGATGCCCGGGCTGCGGGCGGTGCTGGCAGGCGCAGATGTAGTGATTGACGGTCTTTTCGGGACCGGGTTTCGCGGCCCGGCGATCGGTCTCGCCGCCAAGACTATCGAGACCATCAACGCCTGCGACCGGCCGGTTCTGGCAATAGACATCCCTTCTGGCGTGAACGGCGACACCGGGGCCGTGGATGGCAACGCCGTGCGCGCCGCCGCAACCGTTACGATGGGGCTCCCCAAGGCAGGGCTCGTGCTTGTCCCGGGCGCCGTCCACGCCGGCCACATCTGGGTGGCCGATGTAGGCCACCCGCAGCGCCTGATCAACGATTCCAGGATACTTACCGCCATGGTTACCCGCGACATGGTGGAAGCGGCGATTCCGCTGCGCCGCCTCGACGCGCACAAGGGCGACGCTGGGCGGGTCCTGGTGATCGCCGGCTCGGTCGGGCACAGCGGCGCCGCGGTCCTGGCGGTGCTTGGAGCGCTGCGAGCCGGCGCCGGGCTGGTGACGCTGGGCGTGCCACGAGCGATCTACCCGATCGTGGGCCCGGTGGTCATTGAGGGGATGCCATTTCCGCTCCCGGACAGCGATGGTGCGCTGGCAATCGAGGCCGCCGACCAGGTCCTCGACCTGGCGGGTTCGGCCGATGTTGTCGCGTGCGGGCCTGGAATCTCACGACTCCCTGGGCCGGCGACCGTGGTGCAACGCCTGATCGCGGAGTGTTCTCGGCCCCTGGTGCTGGATGCTGACGCCCTGACCATCCTGGCAGGCGACCCAGGGGAGTTGCCCGCAGGCAGGGCCGCGCGCATCTTCACACCGCATCCCGGGGAGCTGGCGCGGCTGCTGCGGTGCACGGTGGACGAGATCCAGCGGCACCGGCTGCAGGCAGCGCGCGCGGCAGCCGAACGGTTCCGGGCGGTGGTTGTCCTGAAAGGAGCCCGCACCGTCGTCGCCGACCAGGCCGGGGCCGCGTTCGTGATTCCCACCGGTAATCCTTCCATGGCCGCAGGGGGCATGGGCGATGTCCTCTGCGGGGTAATCGCCGCGCTGGTAGGTCAGGGCCTGCCGCCTGCCGCCGCGGCCTGGACAGGTTCGTACCTGCACGCTCTGGCCGGCGACCGGGCCGCGGCATGCAGGGGCCCGGTGGGAGTGCTGGCTCGCGAGGTTGCGGACGAGCTGCCCGGGTCTCTGGCTGCCGTTCGTTCTGGATCGGTCGCCGAGCTGGTCACCCCGCTGGGGCTGGCCGGTTCATGAACGACCTGGAGCTCACCCTCGCACGGGCGCGATCACGGACGTGGGCATCGGTTGACCTCGATGCCGTGGCGCACAACGTGCGCGCAGTCAGCTCTCTGCTTCCCGGTAAGACCGAGTTCATGGCAGTGGTCAAGGCGGACGCATACGGCCACGGGCTCGTCCCGGTTGCCGGGGCCGCGCTCGCAGCCGGCGCGTCCTGGTTGGGTGTGATGACTCCCGGGGAGGCCGCGGAGCTGCTCGCCGCCGGCGTGCGCGCTCCTACCCTGATCCTGGGCCCTATCTCGGCCGGCTGGTTGCCGCGCGTTGCAGGCTCTGAGTGTCGGCTGACGGTGGGTACGATCCCTGCCCTGGAAGCCCTGCAGTCGCTCGCCGGAGGGGTCAGGCATCGCGTTCACCTCAAGGTGGACACCGGCATGACGCGGATGGGCGTCACGGTGGAGAAACTGGTCGGGCTGCTCGGCCGCGTAGACCCCTCGAAGGTGGAGGTGGAAGGCGTCCTTACCCACATGGCGTGCGCCGGTGCGCTCGATCCGGCGGCGACCAGGGCGCAGCTCGCCGCCTTCGAGCGGGCGGTTGCGCTCGTCCGGGAGCGGTTCCCTCTGGCGATCGCGCACGCCGCGGCCAGCGCCGCGACCTTCGCCCATCCCGAGGCCCATCTGGACATGGTGCGCATCGGCATCTCCCTCTACGGCGTCGCGCCTGCCCCGCACCTGAACGCTCCTGCGCTGCGCCCCGCCATGACGCTCTTTTCGCGCGTGACCCGCGCGCAGCGTGTTCCGGCCGGGACCCCGGTGTCCTACTGCGGCACCTACCGGACCCAGCAGGCCACCACTATCGCCACGGTGGGACTGGGCTTCGCCGACGGCTACCCGCGAGTGCTGGGCAACGCCGGCCAGATGCTCGTGGGTGGCCAGCGCCTTCCGGTGGCCGGGCGCGTGTGCATGGACTACACGATGCTGGACGCGGGCGGCACACCGGTTCGGGAGGGCGACGAGGTAATCGTCTTCGGCCCGGGGCTGCCGGTGGACGAGGTTGCCGACGCCGCGGGCACGATCCCCCACGAGCTGTTCTGCCGCGTGGGCCGGCGCGTGCCCCGCGTCTACCTGCGCGACGGCCTGCCGGTGGCGGTGGCTGGTGGGGAGGCAGAATGATGCGCGTGGCCTTCCAAGGGGAGCGGGGCGCCTACAGCGAGGCGGCGGCGATCGCTTATTTCGGACCCCTGGAACCTTTGCCCTGCCGCACGCTCGTCGCGGTCTTCGACGCGGTGGAGCGCGGCGCGGCGGATCGGGGAATGGTGCCGGTTGAGAACTCCCAGGCAGGCAGCATCAACGATACCTACGACCTGCTGGTGCGGCGCTCCCTGCACATCGTGGGCGAGCACAACCAGCGCATAGAGCACTGCCTGCTGGTCCTGCCCGGTGAGACGCTGGAGGCGATCCACACCGTGCTCTCGCACCCCCAGGCGCTGGCCCAGTGCGACGCGTTCCTGGCGCGCGGTGGGTGGGAGACCGTGGCTACCTATGACACCGCTGGGAGCGCCCAGATCGTGGCCGTGGATCGCCGCACCGGCGTGGCGGCGATAGCCAGCCGGCACGCCGCCGAAATCTACGGCCTGGAGGTGCTGGTCGAGGGCATCGAGACAAGCCCCGTCAACTACACGAGGTTCCTGGCGCTTTCGCTGACGCCCACTCCTTCGGCCGACCGCGCCAAGACCTCGGTGGTGTTCTCCACGGCCAACGTGCCCGGCGCGCTCTACCGTGCGCTCGGGGCGTTTGCCGAGCGCGGCATCAACCTGACGAAACTCGAATCGCGTCCGCGGCGTGATCGCCCATGGGAGTATCTGTTCTACGTGGACATAGAGACGCACCGTGATTCGCCCGAGGGCCGCGCCGCGCTGGAGGACCTGGCCCGCGTGTCCGCGTTCCTCCGCGTGCTGGGATCCTACCCGAGGGCAGACGGGTGAGCGCCGCCTGGCCTCGCGTGGCGCCCGCCGGGGACCGCGGGCTCCTCGTGGAGTTCGCCCCTGAGCTCTCGCCGGAGACAATCGCAAGGGTCCACGGCGCCCACCGCCGCCTGGGTGATCTGCCCGGCGTGGTGGAAACAGTCCCAGGGCTCCGGTCCGTGCTAGTGCTATACGACCCGCTGGCGGTTTCCTTCGATGAGATCGCCGGGCGCGCCCAGGCCGCTGCCCGGGCAGCGCCGCCGGTGCCTGCCTCGGACGGGGCCCTGGTGGAGGTCCCGGTCGTCTACGGCGGTACAACCGGACCGGATCTGGAAGCGGCTGCGCACGCCTGCGGGCTGAGTCCGTCCGAGATCGTAAGGCTGCACAGTGGGACGGACTACCTGGTCTACATGCTCGGGTTCGCACCCGGCTTTCCGTATCTGGGGCTGCTGGCGCCGCAACTGCGGATGCCCCGTCGCCCGACTCCCCGCATACGGGTGCCGGCCGGCAGCGTGGCCGTCGCCGACGCGTTTAGCGGCATCTACCCTCAGGAGACCGCGGGCGGCTGGCACCTCCTGGGCCGCACCCCGCTATGCCTGTTCGATCCCCGGCGTGCCCAGCCGTGCCTGCTGCAGCCAGGCGATCGGGTGCGGTTCGTGCCGGTCGCCGGCGGTTCCGCGGCATGGGAAGCGGCGACCATCAGCGCGCCTGGCCGCCCCCTCCTCGAGGTGCTGGAACCCGGTCTGATGACGACCGTGCAGGACCACGGCAGGACGGGATGGCGGAGGTTCGGTGTTCCCGCCTCCGGCGCGCTGGACCGCCCTGCGCTGGATGAGGTCAACCGTGTGCTGGGCAACCTGCCGGGCGCCGCGGCCGTTGAGTTGACGTTTCCCGGCCCGAGGCTGCGCGTTCTCTCAGAGGCCGAGATCGCCGTCGCCGGCGCCGATCTCGACGCCCGGGTCAACCGGACCGCGCTCGACCCGGGGGAACCGGTTCGGGTGCGTCCCGGTGATCTGCTCGAGTTCGAACCGCCGCGGGCGGGCCAGTGGCTCTACCTGGGGATAGCCGGCGGAGTTGAGGCGCCTCCGCTGCTGGGCAGCCGTTCCGCCTACGCCCGGGGTGGTCCGGGCGGGCCGCTGGGACGCGCGCTCCGGGCAGGAGATGTTCTTGGGCTGGGAGAAGCAAGCAGCGGCCGGCGCAGGGCCAGGAGATCCGCCGCCCCCTTGAACGCGAGGAGCGGTCCGATCCGGGTGGTCCTTGGTCCCCAGGCCCGGGCCTTTAGGGCCGAGGCGCAGGCGGCCTTCCTGGGCCGGGCGTACACGGCCACCGCGCAGCGCGACCGCAGCGGGACGCGGCTGGCAGGTTCGGTCCTGGGACACCAGGGCAGCGCCGAGATCCTGTCCGATGGTCTCCTACCCGGCGCCATACAGGTTCCAGCAGATGGCCAGCCGCTGGTGATCCTCGCCGACGGCCCGACGACGGGCGGGTATCCGAAGATAGGCTGGGTGATCACACCAGACCTTGGCCGTATCGCTCAAGCCGGGCCAGGAACCGGGCTTCGCTTTGAGGCCGTTGCGGTTGAGGCGGCCCACGCCCTGATCAGGGAGCACGCTGGGGTGGCGTGCTGAACGCGGTAGCCATGTAGGTGCTCGCCACGTAGAAAGGGGGACCCAGTGCAGCTCGGACGCCTGCCACGCATCAAGCTTGGATCACTACCCACGCCACTAGAGGAAGCGCCCTCGCTCTCGGCTTACCTGGGCGGACCGCGCATCCTGTTCAAGCGTGACGACATCACCGGGCTGGCATTCGGCGGAAACAAGGTCCGGAAGGCCGAGTACCTGATGGGCGAGGCGGTGGACCGCGGCTGCGACGTGGTAATCACCGTGGGCGCGGTGCAGTCGAACCACGCCCGGGCCATAGCGGCCGCTGCACGCCGCCTGGGGTTGGACGCGATCGTCGTGCTCAGCGGAGAGGAGCCGCCAGAGCGGCAGGGCAACCTGCTGCTTGACGTGGTCCTCGGCGCAGACGTACGCATCATCAACACCGACGACTCCTACATCCTGACGGGAGTGATGGAGGATATCGCGCGCGACTTGCGGAGGCAGGGACGCACTCCCTACGTCATTCCACTTGGGGGCTCGACCCCGCTGGGCGCGGCGGCGTTTGCCAACGCCGGGCTGGAATTGCTTGATCAACTGAACGGCCGGGGGATCCGCGCCGATGCCATCGTGCACGCCAGCGGCTCGGGCGGGACACAGGCCGGACTCTACATCGCGATGAAGGTCACGCAGTCCGGGATCCGCGTGCAGGGCATCAGCGTCGGGCCGACACGGGAGGTTGTTACCGCCCGGGTCCGCGGCCTGGCCGAGGAACTGGTCACGCTCCTGCGCCTCGACTGGAGACCCCACCCAGACGACATCGTGGTGACGGACGAATACGTGGGCGAGCGGTACGCGGTCCCCACACCCGCGTGCCTCGACGCGATCCGCCTGGTGGCCAGGACCGAAGGGATACTGCTGGACCCGGTCTACACGGGCAAGGCCATGGCCGGGCTCGTTGACATGGTCCGGCGCGGGCAGTTCGGGCCGGACCAGACCGTGGTGTTCTGGCACACCGGCGGCCAGCCCGCGCTCTTCGCGTACGCCGGGTGGCTCGCCGAGGGATAGGGGAAGGTCCGGTGTCCGGCCGCGCCGCACCCGTTGTCCTCGCCGTGGCGTTCGTGGCCGCCGCGCTCGCAGCGCTGCCGGCAGTTGCGGACGAGGCGCTGCTGCGCCGGGCGTTTGGCACGTTTCTCCAGTCCGCGGAAGAGATGCGGATCGAGGCGATTCCCGACCTGTACGAGGGAGGGTACGCCCGCATCACCGCGGTGGGCCGGCGCCTCTTGTTGAACGAGGGCCTGCGCGTTGACGAGGCGATGATCCGGTTGGTCGGCGTGAGCCTCGATCCTGCCGCGCTCCAGGCAGGCACGCTGAAGGTCCTGGAATTCCGCGACAGCGCCCTTCAAGTTCGGGTGCTGCTGCGCAGCCTCCAGGACTACTTCAACGCCGGCAACGCTTTCGACGACATCCGGCTTTGGGCTCAGGACGGCTATCTGCTGGGCTCCGGGACGGTGCTGTTCCGCGGCCAGCCGACGCGGCTGCGCATGAAGGGGTTCTTTGCCGTGTCCGGTACCACAGAAGTCTTCTTCTATTTCGACACGCTCCACGCCGGCGCGTTGCCGGTGCCCTCGGCCGCCATCCGCGACCTCGAGCGGCAGTTGAATCCGGTAATGCACCAGCGCCTCTGGCCGGTGACCTTCAAGATCCGCTCGGTCAAGCTGGACGCGCAGTCGCTGACGATAAGCAGCCAGGGCGAGGGTGCGGGTCCGGGGTACGGAGGAGGGCAGCAGCCGGTCTATGCACCCTGAGGGCAGGTTACCCCTTATACTGATAACGGCGAAGCAGGGGAGCGTGCCTCACCGGTACGTGGACGCGGTACGCCTGGCCGGCGGGCAGCCTGTCACGGCCGGGCCCGGCGATCCGCTTCCCGGGGCGTTCGATGGGCTATTACTCTCGGGCGGTGAGGACGTGCACCCGAGGCACTATGGGCAGGATATTGCCGCCGCTGTGCAGGAGACGCTGAGGATTGATGAGGCGCGTGACCTGATGGAACTGGACCTTGCGCACGCCGCGCTTCGCTCCGAGCTGCCGGTGCTGTGCATCTGCCGGGGCGCGCAGGTCATGAACGTGGCAGCCGGCGGCACGCTGTGGCAGGATCTCTCCCTGGCAGGGATTCCTTCCTCCTCTCACTACCAGAGCGGCGGGGACTACTGGGAGACATCTCACGAGGTCATCGTGGAGCCCACAAACCGGTTGGCCGAGATTCTGGGCACGGGACCACTGTCTGTGAACTCCTATCACCACCAAGCGGTCGCGGAGGCCGCGCCCGGGTTCGTCATCACCTCCCGCGCCCCCGATGGCACGATCGAGAGCCTGGAGAGCCAGCGGCACCGGTGGGTGATGGCGGTCCAGTGGCATCCTGAGCGTCTTGTGCGCCACCACCCGGTTCACCTGAGGCTCTTCACCCGGCTAGTGGAGGAGGCCCGTCGCTCATGAAGCGCCCGCGGTTGATCGTTATCGCCCTGCTCGCTGCGATCCTGGTGGCGTCAACGGCCGCGGGTACGGGGCTGGCTGAGGGTGCAGCACCCGCAGCGCCGAGGGGCGGCACCGAGGTGCACCGCATCGTGGTGGACGGCATCATCGGGCCGGCCACGGCGCGGTTCATCCTGCGCACGGTGCGCGACGCCGACCCCGCGAGCATCGAGGCGCTGGTCATCCAGATGGATACCCCGGGTGGTCTCATGCGCTCCATGGACGAGATCACCAAGTCCATCCTGAACGCCAGGGTGCCGGTGGTCGTCTACGTAGCGCCCCACGGCGCGCGGGCGGCTTCCGCGGGGGTGTTCATCACCTACGCGGCGCACGTCGCGGCCATGGCCCCGGCCACCCACATCGGCGCCGCGACCCCGGTGGCCGTCGGGACGGGCGAGGGCAAGGAGCCGGACAAGGCCATGATGGAGAAGGTCACCAACGACGCGGTGGCCAACCTGCGCGCCATGGCCCGGCGCCGGGGACGCAACGCCGAATGGGCTGAAAAGGCGGTACGACAGGCCGTCTCCATCACCGAGGAGGAGGCCGTAGCGGAGCGGGTCGTGGACCTCGTGGCTTCAGACATGCACGACCTGCTGCGCAAGCTCGACGGCCGGACCGTCGAGACCGACCTTGGTCCGAAGACGCTGCGCACAGCAGGGGCCCGGATAGTGGACCACAAGATGGACCTGACCGAGCGGTTTCTGTCCATGCTCAGCGATCCCAACGTCGGCTTCATCCTGATGAACATCGGGATCCTGGGCATCATGGTCGAGCTCTACAACCCAGGGGCAATACTGCCCGGGGTTGTAGGGGGCATCGCGCTGATCCTGGGATTGGCCTCGTTCGCAATCGTGCAGGTGAACATCGCCGGCCTGCTGCTGATCGCCTTTGCCATACTGCTCTTCATCGCCGACCTCAAGATGCCGGGGCACGGCGTGCTGACCGCCGGCGGCGTCATCGCCTTCATCATCGGCGCGGTTCTGCTCACCGAGCATCAGGCGCCGTTCCTGCAGATCTCGCTGCGACTGATTCTGACCGTCGCCGCGCTGCTGGCCGCGTTCTTCTTGTTCGCCGTGGGTGCGGGGATCCGCGCGCAGCGTGCCCAGCCGCGCAGCGGCCAGGATCACCTGGTCAATGCCGTGGGCGTGGCCCGGTCGCGGCTGGACCCCGAGGGCCAGGTGCACGTGCGGGGCGAGATGTGGAGCGCGACCTCCGTCGCGGGCCCCATTGAGGATGGCCAGCGGGTGCGCGTGGTCGAGCTGGACGGCCTGCGCGTGCGCGTCAAACCCGAGCCCGATCCTCCGGGCTAACGCCGCGCCTGCTCCGCCATACCTGGTTCCATGCGCGTAGCCGTTGAGACCTCCTCGCCCGAGGCCACCGAGTCCCTGGGGCGACGCATCGGCGCGCACCTGCGCCCGGGGGATACGGTGGCGCTGGTGGGCCCGCTGGGGTCCGGCAAGACCGTGCTGGCCCGCGGCCTGGCGCTTGGCGCCGGGGCGACCGGGCACATGGCGAGCCCCTCCTTTGTGGTGATCCGCGAGTACGCCGGTCCGGTGCGCGTCTACCACGCCGATCTCTACCGCCTGGAGCACCCCGGCGATCTGGCGCACCTGGGCCTGGAGGAGTTGATGGACGGCGATGGCATCGTCCTCGTGGAATGGGCCGACCGTGCTCCATGGATCCTGCCGGCGGATCACCTGTGGGTCGAGTGCGCCTTCGGCGAATCCGAAACCTGCCGCGTGTTCGTTCTGAGCGCGCCCGTTGGGATGGCCGACCGGATCGCCGTCGCGGCGGAAGAGTGAACCCGATGCGCGTACTCGCCATCGAGGTCAGCACACCGCGCGGGAGCGTGGCGGTCGTGGGTCCTGAGGGGACCGTCTCCGAACGGTCGGCGGACGTTCCCGGCGCCCACCTTGAGTGGCTGTTGGGCGCAGTTGCCGCGGTCTTGGCCGACGCCCACATGGGGTCCCAGGACGTGGAAGCGCTGTCCGTGTCGCTGGGACCGGGTGGTTTCGTTGGGCTGCGCATCGGCGCGGCAACGGCCGCGGCCTGGGCCCATGCTGTCGGCCGCCCACTGATCGGGATCCCGACGCTCGACGTGATCGCCGCGGGCGCCATCGGGCACGGAGTCCCTGGTCCTGCCGGCCTGGTGCTGTCCGTCACCGATGCCAGGCGCGGCGAGGTGGCAGCGGCGCTCTACCGGTGTGGGGCAGTGCCTGCGGATCTCATGCGGTTGACCCCGGACCTGCTTGTGGCTCCAGGTGCGCTCCGCGGCCTGTTGCCCCCGATTGACGAGCCCCTCGTTGTGGCCGGCGACGGACTCAATCTGCACGCGCCGGCGATCCTGGAGGCCCTGCAACCGTGGGCCTCTCAGGCGCCGGCGGAGCGCTGGTGGCCTCGCGCCTCGGTGCTCGGGACGGTCGGCAGGACGCGGCTAGTGCGTGGGGAGCGCCACGACCCCATGCGGCTGGCGCCGATCTACGCCCGCGGGGCGGAGGCCCGCGCGTGGGAGGAACGGTCTTCCGCAGTCGAGAAAGGTGGCGCGTAGCCGGGCGCCAGAGGAGCGCGCCGGCTGCGGGTGCAGAATGAAGCAGATAACGCGGGTGCGCGTCGAACCCATGGCGCTGGCAGACCTGCCAGGCGTGTGCGCGATCGAGCAGGACGCGTTCGCGCAACCATGGCCCAAGGACGCCTACCGCTCCGAGCTGCTGCACAACAAGTCCGCCTTCTACGTAGTGGCCCGGAACGAGATGGGTTCGGTCGTGGGCTTCGCCGGCATGTGGGTGATCTTCGACGAGGCGCACATAACAACGCTGGCCGTGGACCGCCGCCACCGCCGTGAGCGCATAGGCAGCCGGCTGCTGATGGCCCTCGTTGACGCGGCCCTGGCGCGCGGGGCGCGCTGGCTGACGCTGGAGGTCCGGCCATCGAACGTGGATGCCCTCGCACTGTACCGCAAGTTCGGCCTCCGCGACGTGGCCCTGCGCCGACGCTACTACAGCGACAACGGGGAAGACGCCGTGGTGATGTGGACCGGCAACCTCAGGGAGCCCGAAGCGCAGGCCCGGCTCGATACGCTCCGGCTCAGCCTGGGGGAGTAGGGGGTTCGTTCCGGTCGCCGTGCTGGTGCTGGGCATCGAGACCTCCTGCGACGAGACCGCCGCAGCCGTGGTTGCCGGCGGCGTGCGGATCCAGAGCAACGTCATCGCCTCCCAGGCGGATCTTCACCGGATGTACGGCGGGGTCGTCCCGGAGCTGGCCTCTCGGAGGCACCTCGAACGGCTTCTCCCGGTCGTGGACCTGGCGTTGGAGCAGGCGGGAGCGCGCTGGCCCGATCTCGGCGGCATAGCCGTCACACGCGGGCCGGGTCTGCTCGGAGCGCTGGCGGTCGGTGTCGCCGCTGCCAAGTCCTTCGCCTTCGTGCACGGGCTGCCGCTTGTGGGCGTCAACCACCTGGAAGCGCATCTGTTCGCCAACGCGCTGGACCGGGGCCCCCTGCCCGTGCCCTCCCTGGCGCTCATCGTTTCGGGCGCCCACACGGACCTGGTGCTGATCGAGGACCACCACCACTATGCGATGCTGGGGCGGACGCGCGACGACGCCGCGGGCGAGGCATTTGACAAGGTCGCGCGCGCCATGGGTCTGGGCTATCCCGGGGGTCCTGCCCTGGACCGGCTGGGTCGCACCGGCGATGCTTCGGCCGTGCCGCTGCCCGTCCCGTTTCCCGGCGGCGGTCTGGACTTCAGCTTCAGCGGCGTGAAGACCGCCGCGCTGAGGGCGCTGGCAGCCGAGCCGTCGCCCTCCCCGCTCTTCATCGCCGGTCTCGCGGCTTCTCTCCAACGTGTCGTTGCGGAGGCGCTGGCGACCAAGATGGCGCGTGCCGCCCGCAAGCACGGGCCGCGGGCCCTGTTGCTGGCGGGTGGAGTGGCGGCCAATTCGGTGCTGCGCGCGCGCCTGGAGGACGAATCCGACCGCCTCGGCATTCCCTTGCTCGTCCCGCCTCCAGGACTCTGCACCGACAACGCGGCCATGGTTGCGGCCTGCGGTGCCTCCCGCCTGACCCGAGGGGAGAGGGACTCCTGGGACATGGGCGCGGCCGCAGACCTACCCCTGGCAGGCTAACCCACTGGGGTGCCCCCGCAGGGCTGCCCTGGCACGACTTTCCCCCAGGGTCTTGATCGCGACGGTCAGCCGGAATAAGATGGGGGGTGGTTAGCACTCAGGCACTGAGAGTGCCAAATCCACAGACACCCCGCAAGGAGGGACGCAAACGATGAAGCTCAAGCCACTGGGCGACCGTGTGGTCGTAAAGCCCCTGGAAGAGGAGGAGCGAACAAAGGGAGGCATCGTCCTGCCGGATACCGCGAAGGAGAAGCCGCAGCACGGCGAGGTGATCGCCGTGGGTCCGGGCGAGTGGGATGATGACGGCGAGAAGCGCATCACTCCGGACGTGAAGCCAGGCGATCGCGTGCTCTACGCCAAGTACGCGGGCACCGAGGTCAAGACCGACGACGGTGACATGCTGATTCTCCGCGCCAGCGACGTGCTGGCCATCGTCGAGAAGTCCTCGGTCAAGCCCAAGGCCAAGGGATAAGGGAGACCTACGATGCCGAAGATCCTAGCTTACAACGAGGATGCCCGACGCGCGATGGAGCGCGGGGTCAACAAGCTGGCCGAGGCCGTGAAGATCACGCTGGGCCCCAAGGGGCGCAACGTGGTGCTCGAGAAGAAGTTCGGCTCGCCCTCAATCACGCACGACGGCGTTACGGTGGCCAAGGAGATCGAGCTGGAGGACCCCTTTGAGAACGCGGGGGCGCAGCTCGTGCGTGAAGTGGCCACGAAGACCGAGGACGTAGCCGGCGACGGCACGACCACCGCCACCATCCTTGCCCAGGCGATCATGCGTGACGGGCTCAAGATGGTGTCCGCCGGCTCCAACCCCATGGCGCTAAAGAGGGGCGTCGACAAGGCGGTCGCCGCGGTGGTCGCCGAGATCCACAAGGCGGCCAGGCCGGTGGAGACCAAAGAGGCGATCGCGCAGGTCGCCAGCATTGCCGCCAACGAGGCCACGATCGGACAGCTCATCGCCGACGCGATGGACAAGGTCGGCAAGGACGGTGTCATTACCGTCGAGGAATCCAAGGGGATCGAGACGACCGTAGAGGTCGTCGAGGGGATGATGTTCGACAAGGGCTACATCTCGCCGTACTTCATCACCGACCCCGAGAAGATGGAGGCGGTTCTCGACGACGCGGTCATCTTGCTGACCGACAAGAAGGTCAGCGCGATCAAGGACCTGCTGCCGGTCCTGGAGCGGGTCGTGCAGTTGGGACGGCCATTGCTGCTCATCACCGAAGATCTGGAAGGCGAGGCCCTGGCCACCCTGGTGGTCAACAAGCTCCGGGGAACGCTGCAGGCGGTCGCGGTCAAGGCGCCCGCCTTCGGCGAGCGGCGCAAGGCGATCCTCGATGACATCGCGATTCTTACCGGCGGCCAGGTCATCAGCGAAGAGGTGGGCCTCAAGCTGGAGAACACCGAGATGCACCACCTGGGCCGCGCCGGGCAGGTGAAGATCCGCAAGGACGAGACGATCATCATCAAGGGCGCAGGGGAGAAGGAGCAGATCGAGAAGCGCGTCCATCAACTGCGCAAGCAGATCGAGGAAACCGAGTCTGACTACGACCGTGAGAAGCTGCAGGAGCGCCTCGGGAAGCTGGCCGGGGGCGTGGCGGTGGTCAAGGTCGGGGCGCCCAGCGAGGCCGAGTTGAAGTACCGCAAGACCCGCACCGAGGACGCTCTGCGCGCTACCCGTTCGGCCGTCGAGGAGGGCATCGTGGCCGGCGGCGGCTCCGCGCTGGTCGTGGCGGGCAAGGCCATCAAGGCGCTAGGACTGAAAGGCGACGAGAAGGTCGGCGCCTCGATCGTTGCCCGTGCCCTGGCGGAGCCCGCGCGGCAGCTCGCCATCAACGCCGGGCAGGAGGGGTCCATCGTCGTAGAGCACCTCAAGGAACAGAAGCCGGATTGGGGCTACGATGTGATGTGCAACGAGTTCGTGGACATGTTCAAGGCAGGCATCGTGGATCCCGCCAAGGTGGTGCGCTCCGCGCTGCAGAACGCGGCAAGCATCTCCGGGCTGCTGCTGACCACCGAGGCCATGGTTGTGGACAAGCCGGAGGAGGAGAAGCAAGGCCCCGCGGCGCCGCAAATGCCGATGATGTAGGCATCTCCGCGCGGCCTGCGGCCGCACGGAAGTTCCGCAAGGGGGGAGCCATCTGGCTCCCCCTTTGCGCGTTGAGGCGCCACCGCGGAGCCCAGGAGGAAAGCGCTTTCCAGCCAGCGAATCTAGGACATCAGCGATGAGTACGCCCCGCTCAATCTACGATGTGGCCCGCGCGGCGGACGTCTCGATCACGACCGTCTCCAGGGTAATGGGCACGAGCACCCGTCGTGTGCGACCAGCCACGCGCGAGCGCGTCCTGCGGGCCGTGGGCGAGCTCGGCTACTCCCCCAGCGCCCTGGCTCGCGCGCTGGTTACCCGTCAAACTCGCCTGGTCGGCGTGCTCGTGGGCGATGCCACCGATCCATACTTCGCGGGCATCCTCCGGGGCGTGGAGGACACTGCCAGGGCCAATGGCTACTTGGTCCTTCTCTGCAACACCGACCGCGAGGCCGATGTCGAACTGCGCTACCTCCATGTACTCCGCGACTACAGGGCCGATGGTATCCTGTTCGCGGGTGGGTGCCAGACCGACCCCGCGTACCTCCGCGAACTGGAAGGGCTGGTAACCCGCATGCGCGAGCACGGAACGGCGATTGTGGCGCTTGCCCGTTACCCCTTTGGAATCCCCGAGGTCGGCATAGACAACACAGCGGCCACCGGCTGCGCCGTGGAACACCTGCTGGAGCTGGGGCATCGCAGGATTGCCTTCATCGGAGGACGCCCCGGGGTATCCACCAGCGAGGAGCGGCTTGCGGCGTACCGTTCCGTTCTGGAGGCCGCGGGTCTCCGGTACGACCCGGTACTGGTGCTGCCTGGGGACTACACCTACTCCGGCGGCCGTCGGGCGGCGGATCTCCTGCTCGCCATTAGTCCCCGACCCACGGCGGTGCTGGCCATCAACGACGCCAGTGCTGTCGGATGCCTGGTAGCCCTCAAGGAACACGGGCTGAGGGTTCCAGCCGAGATAAGCGTGGCCGGGATCAACGACATCCCAGCCGCCCATTATGTCGAGCCGGCGCTGACCACCGTTTCGGTTCCGATATACGAGCTGGGCGCGATCGGCATGCGCCACCTGCTGCGTGGGCTGGCCGGCGAGGCAGTGCCCCCGAGTCAGCGACTTGAACATGATCTTGTCGTCCGCCGTTCGACCGCACCACCACCACGATCGCGTCCAAGGAGCCGATTATGAGATTTGGGTTCATACCGACTGAGGGCGGCCACTTCTTCGAACAGGCGCTGCGCGAGGTACTGCTGGGCGAGGAGCTGGGCTTCCACTCGGCATGGATGGAGGAGCACCACGGCGTTCCCAACCATTACTGGCCTTCGCCGTTGGTGGTTCTGGCCGGTTTTGCGACGCGGACTTCGAGGATTCTGTTGGGGACCAACATAGCGGTCCTGCCCTTCTACCACCCGGTGCGCGCCGCGGAGGACGTGGCCATGCTGGACGTGATCTCGGGCGGCCGCGCCATCTTCGGAGTGGCGATCGGCTACCGCCCACAGGAGTTTGCCCTCTATGGCGCGCTGTTGGAGAACCGGGGAGCCCGCCTGTCCGAGGCGATTCGGTTGATGCGACGCCTATGGACCGAGGAGTCCGTGACGTTTGTTGGGCGGCACTACGCTCTCTCGGAGGCGCGGATCGAGCCGCGGCCCCTTCGCCCGGTGCCCATCTGGATAGGAGGGTGGGGAGATCTCTCCCTGCGGCGTGCGGCCGAACTGGGCGATGCGTGGATTCCCGGACCGACGGCCCGCCTTGAGAAGCTGCTCGACGCTCAGGCCACCTACCGGCGCCATCTGGCGAAGTTCGGACGCGATCCGAAGGGAGTTCCCACACCCCTTACCCGCGAGCTGGTCATCGCGGAGACCGAGGCGCGGGCGCGCGAGCTGGCAGAGCGCCACCTGCTGGTTAACTACCGCGACGAGTACGGCAAGGACTGGGCGCACCCGCTGATCGGTCGGGAGGACGGAACCCCGGTGGACAAACTGGATGACCTGGGCCGCGACCGATTCCTCATCGGGACGCCTGACCAGGTGGTGCGACAGATCGAGCGGCTCCGGGAGACCTTCGGCGTGGACCACCTGATCTTCCGAACTTATTTCCCGGGCATGCCGCACGAGCACATCATGACCGAATTGAGGCTTCTGGCGAAGGAAGTGATGCCGGCATTCGCAACGGACACGACAACCGCAGGAGGGCTCTCATGAGATCACTGGACCTCAACGGTCTTATTCCGGCCACGGTCCTGCCCATGACCGATGACGCCCGGCCTGACCTGGAAACCCTGAGGCGTTACCTGGACTGGGTGGTTCGGCAGGGGCCGGTGGGATTGGCCATCAACGCCGACACCGGCGAAGGTCCGCACCTCTCGCGGGGCGAGAAGCGAGCGGTTCTCGATGCCGCGGTGGACGCGGTGGCGGGCCGCGCGCTCGTCATCGCGGGGATCGGTGGTCCGTACACCGAGGAAGCCATCGCGCAGGCGCGCGACGCGAAGGCCGCGGGAGCGGACGCTCTGCTTGTCTTCCCCATCCCGGCCTTCTTCGGCCGCCCTCTGTACCCAGAGATCCCGTACGAGTACCACCGGGCCATCGCCCGCGCCGTGGATCTCCCCATGATCCTCTTCCAACTGCAGCCCGCCCTCGGTGGCGTGGAGTTCACGGCCGAGGCGATGGCGCGCCTGCTGGAGATTGATACCGTGGTGGCGATCAAGGAAGCGTCCTTTGACGCCATGAAGTTCGTTCAGATGCGCTCAATCCTGGACCAGGCGCGGCGGCGGATCACGCTCCTGACCGGCAACGACAACTTCATCTGTCATTCGTTCGTGCTGGGCGCGGAGGGCGCGTTGATCGGCTTCGGGACGCTGGCCGTGCAGATGCAGGTGGAGATGATCGAGGCCTCCCGCCGCCGCGATTGGGACGAGGCGTTTCGGCTCTCCGGCATAGTGCAGCCGCTGGCCGACGCGATCTTTGCCCCGCCCGTTCCCAACTACCGCTCCCGCACCAAGGAGGCGCTGCGCATGCTCGGCGTGATCGGCAGCGCCGTGGTGCGGCCTCCGCTTCTTCCAGTGGGCGATGATGAACGTGGGCGGATTCGGCTCGCCCTGGAGCGCGCGGGGATGTTGGAGCCCGGCCATGCTGGATGACACCGCCACCGGCCCAGAGATAGGGGCGGCTGCCCCAGAGGTCGCCGTTCTGGGCATCGGTGCGATCGAGCAGCACGGTCGCCACCTGCCGGTGGGCACCGACTTCCTGCTAGCGATCGAGTTGAGCCGGCACGTTGCGACCGAACTTGACGCCTGGCTTCTGCCCCCTATCCCGGTCAGCATGAGCGAGTGCCACGGGCCGATGGGCGGCACGGTTTGGCTCAAGCCGGCCACTCTGGCGGCCGTGCTCCGGGACATCGCGCGGTCGGTCGAGGCTCAGGGAGTTCGTCTGCTGCTCGTGCTCAACTGCCACGGCGGCAACTTCATTCTGGAGCCGGCAATCGAGCAGCTCAACCGCGAACTGCGGTGGTTGCGGGTCGTTCTGGCACCCGAGGTCTTGGCGGACTTGCCGGGCGAGCCGCCGATCTTCGAGACGGGAGCCCTGGAGGTACACGCAGGCGAGGCGGAGACCTCTGCGATGCTCCACTACTACCCCGACCTAGTACGGGAGGAGCGCCACGACGGGCCGATCACCGTTGGCAGGGAGTTCCTGGACTACACGACGCTGGACAGGCTCAACCCGGAGGGCACGTGGGGATTCCCCAGCCGGGCCGATGCCGCCAAGGGCGAGCGCGCCGCGCGCGCGCGTGTGCGGGCGTGCGCGGCCTACGCCCGCCGGGCCTTGGAAGCCATTCCCCTAGTACCAGGTCCAGCTGGATCTTCAGCGTGAGGAGTAGATCCGTGCCTACCTTGACCATCGAGAACACGGCATGGGAGTTCGCGGCCGGTAGGCCCGAGGTCGCCCTGGTCCCCCTTGCATCTCTTGAGCCCCACGGTCCGCACCTGCCTGTAGGCACCGACATTCTGCTCATCTCGGCGATCGCGCGTGGCGTGGCGGGCCGGCTGATCAAGCCGGCGTTCCTGCTCCCGACCTGGCCGGTGGGCACATCGGGCGAGCACCTGGGGCGGCCCGGCTGCGTGAGCCTGGAGTACGACACGCTGTGGGCCGTTGTTGGCGACCTGGTGCGATCGCTCCACGCCCACGGAATCCGTGACGTCGTCGTTCTCAACAACCTCGGTAGCCCGATGGGGAACACGGTTCGGCCGTCCGGGAACCCCATCGTCAAGACCGCCGTGCGCCAGCTCAACTATGAAACGCCGGGCCTGCGGGCCATCTGGGTCCAGCCATTTGCCGTTTCCCGCACTGCGCTCACGGAGATCTTCGCCTCTGCCGGGAGAGATCTGGACGCCAGCGATGTGAAGGTTTCGATCCTTCGACACCTGGCTCCCGATCTCGTCCGCACAGGCGTCGCCGATGCCGAGAGGGGCCGACTCTCGCTGGAGGTGGCGGTTGCGGCAACCGCGGACTACGTCGAACGCACGCTTGCTGTTCTGAACGAGATCCGAT
>CAYLKW010000001.1:0-18438 GCA_964384245.1 uncultured bacterium | reverse complement strand
GCGGCAACCGCGGACTACGTCGAACGCACGCTTGCTGTTCTGAACGAGATCCGATTGACGCGTTAGCATCCTGGGAGGTGATGGTTCGTGTCTGGTCAGAGGCTGCGTTTGGTCTGGGTCGCCCTTCTTGTGCTTGCCCTCGTCACGACGTTTCGGCCCGCGCCTGCCGAAGGGCAGCCGCGGAGAGGCGGCCAGGTGACAATCGGTCTGCACCAGGAGCCTGATCGGCTTTGGGCGCCGATCACCGGCCTGGTGGTCTCGTATGAGCTGGGACTCCTGCTCAACGAGCCCCTGATCAAGATCAATGAGAAGCTGGAGTATGTTCCCGCGCTCACCACTGAGGCGCCCAGCCTTCGAAACGGCGGCATCTCCCCCGACGGCCTGACCTACACGTTCAGGCTGCGGAAGGGCGTCCGGTGGCACGATGGCGCGCCGTTCACGAGCAAGGACGTCAAGTTCACATACGACATGCTGATGGATCCCGAAGTACCGGTACGCGGCCGGGTCGGCTGGAGCGATGTCAGCCGGGTTGACCTGCCCGATGAGCACACGGTAGTGTTCCGCTTCAAGACCATCGACGCCGCCTTCCTGGACCGCGTGGCCACGCTGACCATGCTGCCGTCGCACGTGCTCGGCGCAGTGCCCGCGAAAGATCTGGTGGGCCACCGGTGGTTCAGGACCAACACGCCGGGACTGGGTCCTTTCAAGTTCGTCGAGTGGCGACCTGGTAGCCACATCCTGGTCGAGCGCAACCCCGAGTACTTCATGTCGGGGCAGCCCTATCTGGACAAAGTGGTAATCAAGATCATCACCGACGCTACCACCCTGACCAACCAACTGGAAACCGGCGACGTGGACATCCGGTTCCGCATGCTGGGAGATCAGGTGCCGGCGATCCGGAGAATACCACACGTCAACCTGGTGACGACCCACTCGACCTCCCCATGGATCATCTGGGTGAACAACCTGGACCCGCGCTTCGCGGACAGGCGCGTGCGGCTGGCGCTCAACTACGGCTTCGATCGCCGGGCCATCGCCAACACGCTTCTGAGGGGGCTGGTGGAGCCGGCGTACACGCTGATCCCGCCGACCTCCTGGGCCTATAGCGACGACATCCTCAAGTACGAGTACGATCCGGCGAGGGTCCGGCAGCTCCTCGACGAGGCAGGCTACATCCTGGGGCGCGACAACGTCCGGGCCAAAGGCGACCAGCGGTTGAGCTTCGATCTGCTGAACATCGCGGGCGAGGTAGAGCGGGTCCAGATCCTCTCCTACGTCCAGAGCCAGTGGAAGGGCTTGGGCATCGATGTCAGGATCAGGACCGTGGACGTCGCGACGATGTGGGGTTTCGCGCTTCCGAGAGGCCAGTATGAGATGGCCTACTCGTTCTCAGGCCGCCTGGTGGACCCTGCGGATCTCTCCCAGCACTACCTCTGCCCCGATCACAAGCCGACCACGAACTGGGGACGCTACTGCAACCCAAGACTGGATGAGATCCTCCTCAAGGCCCAGTCGACCGTGGACGTCAGGGTGCGCAAGAGCCTCTACGCGCAGGCGCTGAAGATGACGACAGAAGACCCTGCCTACGTCTTCATCGCGCGGCGGGCCGACCACACCCCGATCAACCGGCGCCTGCAAGGCGTCAAGCCCGCGCAGGGTTACTACGAGACGTGGAACACGGCCGAATGGTGGGTTACCCGGTAGTCGCAGCCTTCTCTTCGTGCCGGCGGAGCTGGTAGATGCACCGCTACCTGCTCCGCCGGTCCCTGCTCGCCATCCCGACGCTGCTGGCAACCTCGATGATCCTGTTTGGGTTACTGCACCTGGCGCCGGGGGGGCCAGTCGCCATCTATGCTGGGCCCGACGCGGGTCCTGAGGACCTGGTCCGCATCGCCCGGCTGTTGGGGACCGATCAGCCCCTCCCGCTGCAGTACGTGAAGTGGATCGGAGGAATGGTAAGCGGGGATTGGGGCCAGTCGTTCCGCTATCGTGAGCCCGTTGCGGTCGTCCTGGCAGGGCGCCTACCCAATACGCTTCAACTCATGCTCGCAGCCTTGATCCTGGCCCTCGTCCTGGCGGTTCCCTTCGGGGTCATCGCGGCCGTCAGCCGTCGCCGTTGGGTGCAGCACCAGGCCAGCCTGGCCTCTATGCTGGGCGTCTCGATCCCGACCTTCTGGTTGGGGATGATGATCCTGCTCGTGTTCTCGGTCAAACTCCGCTGGCTGCCCTCGGGCGGCATGGCCGCGATCGGAGTCGGCTTCACCCTCACCAATCGGCTGCATCACCTGATAGGCCCCGCGCTGGTCCTCTCTACCCTCTACATCGCTGCATGGAGCCGCTACGTGCGCTCCAGCCTGCTTGAGGTGATTCATCAGGACTACATCCGCACCGGCCGGGCAAAAGGGCTCTCCGAGCACCGGATCATCTTCCGGCATGCGCTCCGCAACGCGCTGTTGCCCCTCGTTACCCTGATCGGCCTCCAGGCGCCCACCCTGGTCGGAGGGGCCATCATCACCGAGACCGTCTTTGCCTGGCCGGGGATGGGTCGTCTGCTGGCGGAGTCGCTGACCAGCCGCGACTACCCGGTGCTCATGGCGTCGTTCATGATCATGGCAGCCCTTACCGTGGTCGGGAACCTGCTGGCCGACCTCGCCTACGGCTGGATAGACCCGCGCATCAGGCTGGGGTGACCCGTGGCTGAGGCCCTGCGCCGCACTCCAGCGAGAGACCCCGCGCCTGTGACCATGCGGCGCAGCCCCGGCGCGTGGGCGCGCTTCCTGAAGAGCCGCCCCGCCGCCCTCGGCGCCGTCATCCTGGCGGCGATGAGCCTGGCCGCCGTGTTGGCTCCGGTCATCGCCCCTCACGAGCCAGACGCCGTAAGCCTGGAGATCCTTTCCCCGCCAAGCCCGACGTACCGGCTGGGTACGGACGATGTCGGTCGGGACTTGCTCACACGGCTCCTGTACGCAGCACGGATCTCCTTGACGGTTGGTTTTGCCTCCTCCGTGCTGACGGTTCTGCTGGGCGTCACCATGGGCGCGCTTGCGGGCTACCTTGGGGGCAAGGCCGATGCCCTCATCTCGGCCGGGGTCAACATCCTGCTTGCGATTCCGGTCCTGCCCCTGGCGCTGGTGCTCGCGTCCTTCCTGGAGACCAACCTGCTGTTCATCGTGCTGATCATAGGCCTGCTGTCCTGGGGCGGCGTGGCGCGGATCATCCGTGCCGAGTTCCTCTCGCTCAAGGAGCGTGAGTTCGCCCAGGCAGCGTTGGCGATTGGAGCCGGGCACGGACGCATCGTCGTCCGACACATTCTCCCCAACACGCTTGCGCCGATCATCGTGGCGGCCACGCTCCAGGTTGCCAGCGGCATCCTGCTCGAGTCGGCGCTGAGCTACCTGGGCTTTGGCATCCAGCCGCCCCAGGCATCGTGGGGCAACATGCTCCAGAACGCGCAGGTCTACCTGCGTACCGTACCGACGCTGGCGATCTATCCAGGTGCCCTGATCTCGCTAACGGTCATCAGCATCAACTTCGTCGGTGATGGTCTGCGTGACGCCCTCGATCCGCGCCTACGCATCTGACTTGCCCAACTGACTTGCCATTGTGCGATATTTGTGGTAGCGTTTAGGCCGAGAGCCCCAAGAAACGCCGATAACAGGCCGAAAAACCGAACATTTTATGCCGAACCCGACGCGAATGTTCGTGATTGGAGGTGGCGGGCGAGAGCACGCGCTCGTCTGGCACCTGCATAGGCACTACCCAAACGCCGTCCTGTACTGCGCTCCGGGAAACCCGGGCATCTCCGATTTCGCCACCTGCCTGCCTATTTCGGCCACCGATCTGCCGTCGCTGGCGCACGCCGCGTCATCGTTCGAGATAGATCTAACGGTAGTCGGGCCTGAAGCGCCGCTGGTAGCCGGCATCGTGGACTTCTTCGAGGCGCGCGGCCTTTCCATAATGGGACCCTCGGCATCAGCCGCGGCGCTGGAGGGCAGCAAGGTCTTCGCAAAGGATCTGATGGAGCGCCACGGGATTCCGACGGCGGCCCACGCCGCGTTTGACGATCCGGGATCCGCGCTTCGGTATCTTGAGGGCGTTCCCGGCCAGGTTGTAGTGAAGGCCGACGGTCTGGCCGCGGGCAAGGGCGTCATCGTGTGCGACGATCCCGCTCAGGCCAGGAGCACCGTGGAGACGATGATGGTGGACCGCGCCTTCGGCGACGCCGGTCGGCGGGTCGTGATAGAGGAACGCCTCGAGGGCGACGAGGTGAGCGTCTTCGCCCTGGTGGACGGCGAGGCCGTCGCGCTGCTGCCCGCTGCGCAGGATCACAAGCGCGCGCTGGATGGCGACCAGGGGCCCAATACCGGAGGCATGGGAGCAGCGGCGCCGGTCCCGCTGGATGGAGATCTGCGCGAGCGCATCGTTTCCGAGATCCTCGAACCCACCGCGCGGGCGATGTGCGCGGAAGGCAGGCCGTATCGCGGCGTCCTCTTCGCAGGGCTGATGCTCACGCGCGACGGTCCCAAGGTGTTGGAGTTCAACTGCCGCTTGGGCGATCCAGAGGCGCAGGTGATCCTGCCGCTCTTGCTGGCCGGTCTGCCGGACACGTTCGCCGCGCTGCGGGAAGGCCGCCTGGTTCCTGACATCCTGCTCGATGTAGGCGGCGCGGCCGTTGGGGTTGTGCTGGCGTCCCGAGGCTACCCGGAGCGTTCTGAGGCCGGAGTTCCAGTCTTCGGTCTTGAACAGACCCTCCGCGAACGGGCCGCCCTCGAACTGGCCGCCGGAGGGGCTCTTTTCTTCCACAGCGGCACGACCATGCGGGATGGAATCCTGACCACCGCGGGCGGTCGCGTCCTGACAGTGGTCGGGCAGGGCGGGACACTGGGCGAGGCGCGTGCACGCGCCTACGATGCCGCCGGCAGAGTGCGGTTCGATGGGATGCAATACCGGCGGGACATCGGCGCCAGGCTGGAAGCCGCAGCCCAGGCCCACAGCGCCGCTGTGCCCGCGGGCAGGAGGTAGAGTCCGGTGCCGGTAACCGCGGTCGTCGGAGGTCACTGGGGTGATGAGGGCAAGGGCAAGGTCGCCGACGCGCTTGCCGCGGAGGCGGACCTGGTCATCCGGTACAACGGCGGAACCAATGCCGGGCACACGATAGCGGACAGCCGCCGTGTGTTTCGGCTGCACCTTGTGCCCTCAGGCGTGCTTCACCCCTCGGTGGTATGCCTGATCGGCCCAGGCGTGGTGGTGAACCCGGATGCGCTGATCGAGGAACTGGCGATGCTTGAAGCCAGCGGGATCTCCACGCGCAACGTGGTTGTCTCCAACCGCGCGCACATCGTGATGCCCCACCACGTGATGCTGGACGTGCGCGAGGAGCAGCTTCGCGGCAGCGGCAGCCACGGCACCACGAAGCAGGGCATCTGGCCGGCGTACGCGGACAAGGCCGCTCGTATGGGCGTCCGCGTGGGCGATCTCCTGCATCCCGCGCACTTGGAGGCCGCGGTCCGATACCAGGTGGCCAGGACGAATCGGATGCTGGCCGGGTCCGCAGACGGCGGCGCCGTGGACGCGGACGATCTGCTGGCGTGCTGCGCCCGATGGCGCGAGGCGCTGGCTCCCCGCATCGTGGACAGTCACGGGATAGTGCAGCGCGCGCTGCGCACTGGGGCGCACATCCTCGTGGAGGGGCACCTGGGCGTGATGCGCGACCTGGACTGGGGGATCTACCCCTTTGTCACTTCTTCCACGTGCCTGCCCGGCGGAGCAGCCGCGGGTGCCGGCATTCCGGCAGCCAGCATCACCCGCGTTGTCGGCGTGGTAAAAGCCTATACCACCGCGGTGGGCGCCGGGCCGATGCCTACCGAGATCCACGACGCCACCGCGGACCTCATCCGCGATGTAGGACAGGAGTTCGGCACGACCACCGGCCGGCCGCGGCGGTGCGGGTGGTTCGACGCGGTGGCGGCCCGGTTTGCGGCCGAGGTGGCAGGTTTCACCGAACTGGCGGTGATGAAACTCGACGTGCTGTCGGGCATGGGCCGGGTCAAGATCGCCACGGGCTACCGGCTGCGCGGTGTTCTGCTGGACGGTATGCCGGATGTGCCCACGCTGCAGGAGGTTGAGCCAGTCTACGAAACGCTGCCGGGTTGGCGGCTTCCCGAGCGGCTCGACGCTCCTCGCGATCTCCCGGTGGAAGCCCGCCTGTTCCTGGACCGCCTGGCTGCCCTGGTAGGGGTTCCGGTGACGATGGTCGGCGTGGGCCCAGAGCGCGAGGCCCTGCTGCGCATGGAAGCCCGTGCCGGATCAGAGGGCCGGCGGTGATAGAGCGCTACTCCACGCCCGAGATGCGGGTGCTGTGGGCTCCCGAGACCAAGTTCGCGGTGTGGCTGGAGATCGAGTTGCTGGCGGTGGAAGCCCAGGCCACCCGCGGCCTGGTGCCACAGGAGGTCGCGGCACGGCTGCGCGGTACGGCACGGTGCGGAACCCCCGCGCGCATTGACGAGATCGAGCGCACCGAAACCCAGCACGACGTCGTCGCGTTCCTGCGCTCGGTGGCCGAGTTGACCGGCCCCGACGCCTCATACCTTCACCGGGGGCTGGGCTCGTCGGACGTGGTGGACACGGCCCAGTCGGTGCTGCTGGTGCGCGCGACCGATCTGATACTGGAAGCACTGGAGGGTGTGCGCCGCGTCACCTCAGCGATGGCTTCCAGCCACCGCTACACGCTCATGGCCGGCCGGACGCACGGGATGCAGGCCGAGCCCATAACCTTCGGGGTCAAGGTGGCGCTGTGGCATGCGGAGCTGGGCCGTGCCGAGGCCCGACTGCGTGCGGCCCGCGAGGCGGTGCGCGTGGGCAAGCTGTCGGGCGAGGTGGGGACCTTCATCCACAGTCCTCCCGAGATAGAGGCCGCGGTGTGCGCCGGGCTGGGTCTGGAGCCGGCGCCGGTCAGCAGCCAGATCCTGCAGCGCGACCGCCACGCCGAGTATGTGGCGGCCCTGGCCATACTGGCCGGGAGCATCGAGAAGATCGCGACCGAGATCCGCTCGCTGCAGCGCACCGAGGTGGGAGAGGTCGAGGAGCCGTTTGGGGAGCGTCAGACAGGATCGTCCGCGATGCCCCACAAGCGCAACCCGATTCTGTGCGAGCGGATGGTGGGTCTGGCGCGCGCGGTGCGCGGCGCGGTGCCCGTTGCGCTGGAGAACCAGGCGCTGTGGGGCGAGCGCGACATCAGCCACTCCTCGGCCGAGCGGTTGATCCTGCCGCAGGCGACCGGGCTGGTGCACTTCATGTTGGGAATCCTCCACCGCGTGCTCTCCGGGTTGCGCGTCCACCCAGAGGTTATGCGGCGCAACCTCGAGGCTACCGGCGGCCTAGTCTTCAGCCACCGGGTGCTGCTGGCGTTGATGGAGGGGGGCCGCAGCCGCGAGGATGCCTACAGGATCGTGCAGGAGACCGCGACCGCGGCGCTGGAAGGCGGGGGCAGGTTCGGCGATCTCCTGGTCGCCCGCGGCGTGCTGACGCCCGCGGAGCGCGACGCGTGCTTCGACCCTAAGCCGTACCTGCGCCACGTGGACGCGATTCTGGAGCGCGCCGGCATCCCGCGATGAGTCCTCCAGACGCGCCGGCCGTCGTCGCCACCGATCTTCCACTGCCGGTGTTCACGCGGGGCAAGGTGCGCGACGTCTACGATCTGGGTGAGCACCTTCTCATCGTGGCCACCGATCGCCTGTCGGCCTTTGACCACGTGCTGCCCACGCCCGTGCCTGGAAAGGGCCGCATCCTCACCCGGCTATCGGCGTTCTGGTTCGCGCGCACCCGGGCCATCGTCCAGAACCACATGATAACCACGGACGCGCGGCAGATGTCCTTGCCTTTGGCTGCCCGCGAGCACGCTTCCCTGCTGGACGGCCGGGCCATGCTCGTGCGCCGGGCCAAGCGGATTGACGTGGAGTGCGTGGTGCGAGGATACCTGACGGGATCGGGGTGGCTGGAGTACTGCCGGGACGGTGCGGTCTGCGGGGTGCGGTTGCCTGCCGGTCTCGCAGAAGGCGCCCGCTTGCCGCACCCGATCTTCACGCCGGCGACCAAGGCCGCAGCCGGGCACGATCAGAACATAGGGTTCGATGAGGTCGCGCGCCTGGTGGGCGGTGCGCTGGCAGAACGCCTGCGCGATCTCAGTCTGGCGCTCTACCTCCACGCCGCTGCGCACGCCGAGGGTTGCGGACTGGTACTCGCCGACACCAAGTTCGAGTTCGGGATGGCCCGCGGCGCATCCGGCGACGAGCTGCTGCTGATTGACGAGGCGCTCACCCCGGACTCGTCGCGCTACTGGGACGCCGCGGAGTACGCGGCCGGCCATCGGGCGTCATTCGACAAGCAGATCGTGCGCGACTACCTGACGCGCACCGGATGGAACCGCGAGGCCCCGGCGCCTTCCCTGCCGCCCGAGGTGGTGGAGTCCACGCGGCTGCGGTACCTGGAGACCTACCGCCGCCTGACCGGAGAGGAGATCGCGTAGATGCGGTCGTTCCGAATCACCATCATGCTGAAGCCCGGCGTGCTGGACGCGCCCGGCCAGGCGGTCGAGCGGGGATTGGGCGCGCTGGGCTATCAGGTAGGGCAGGTGCGCGTGGGCAAGGTGATCGAGCTGATCCTTCCCGATGGCGAGCGCGCAACCGCGGACGAGATGTGCGCGCGGTTCCTGGCCAACCCGCTGATCGAGACATGGACGATCGAGGAGATCGCCCAGGGGGCAGCCCAGTGATCTGGGGCGTGGTGTTCTTCCCGGGATCCAACTGCGACAGGGACTGCGTCCACGCGCTCAGGTCGGTGGTGGGCCATACGGTCGTCGAGGTCTGGCACGAGGACCGATCGCTGGATGGGATAGACGCGTTGGTCCTGCCCGGCGGGTTCTCCTACGGCGACTACCTGCGGTCCGGGGCGATCGCCGCGACCGCGCCGGTGATGCGGGCCGTGCGCGAGATCGCGGCGGGCGGCGCGCCGGTACTGGGGATATGCAACGGCTTTCAAATCCTGACCGAGGCAGGCCTGCTTCCGGGCACGCTGCTCCACAACGCCTCGCTGCGGTTCCGGTGCCACCCGGCGTGGGTACGCGTGGAGTCCGACCGGACGCCGTTCACCGCGGGCCTACGACCCGGGACGGTGCTGCGGATGCCGGTAGCGCACGGCGAGGGCGCGTACTTCGCGCCGCCGGAGGGGGTGGCGGCGCTGGAGGATGCGGGGCGCGTGGTCTTTCGCTACTGCGATCCCCAGGGCCGTGTCACGCCCCAGGCCAACCCCAACGGCTCGGTGGCAGGGATCGCGGGTGTGTCAAACGATGCCGGCAACGTGGTTGGCCTGATGCCTCACCCTGAGCGCGCCTCGGAAGCGTTGCTGGGCTCGACCGACGGCCGCCGGTTGTTCGAGTCCGTGATCGGCGCGCTGGTGGGTGCGGGATGACGCGCGCGGCCGCGGTTGATGCCGCGGCCCTCACCGGGCTCCCGGCCTCGGACTATCGCGAGATCTGCCGGCGGTTGGGCCGCGATCCCAACCCGGTAGAGGCGCGGATGTACGGCGTGATGTGGTCGGAACACTGCGGCTACAAGCACTCCCGGGCACTGCTGCGTCGGCTGCCCGCCTCCTCACCGCGCGTCCTGACCGGTCCGGGTGAGAACGCCGGCGTGGTCTCCATTGGCAGGGGGTGGGCCCTGGCGTTCAAGATGGAGAGCCACAATCATCCCAGCGCCGTGGATCCGTACAACGGCGCCGCCACCGGCGTGGGCGGTATCATTCGGGACATCCTGGCCATGGGCGCGCGACCGATCGCGCTGCTCAACTCGCTACGGTTCGGTCCCCTGGACGACCCCAGGGCCAGGCGGCTCTGCAGCGGGGTGGTCGCGGGCATCGCCGGCTACGGCAACGCCGTGGGCGTGCCGACCGTGGGCGGAGAGCTGCTGACCGCCGCGTGCTACCGCGATAACCCGTTGGTCAACGTTGCCTGCCTGGGCCTGGTGCGCGAGGACCGGGTGGCCCGCTCCGCGGCGAGCGGGCCGGGGAGCGCCGTCCTGTACGCCGGCGCGCGCACAGGCCGCGACGGCATAGGCGGGGCGGCGTTCGCCTCGACCGAGCTGGACGAGGGCCGCGCGCTGGCGGATCGCGCCTCGGTGCAGATGGGCGATCCGTTCACGGGCAAGTTGCTAATCGAGGCCACGCTGGAGGCCCTGGCCACGGGCGCCGTTACGGCCATACAGGACATGGGCGCGGCCGGGCTCACCTGCGCGCTCAGCGAGATGGCGGCGCGAGGCCGCGTGGGCATGGGGATAGACCTGGACCGCGTGCCGCTGCGCGAAGCCGGGATGCGGCCCGAGGAGATACTGCTCAGCGAGTCGCAGGAGCGGATGCTCCTGGTGGTGCGCGCGGAAGAGGTGGAGCGCGCCGCCGCGGCCTACCGGCGGTGGGGGCTGGCAGCCGAGGTGATAGGACGGGTTACCGCTGACCCGCGGCTGCGCGTGACCGCCGGCGGCAGGACCATAGTGGATCTTCCGCCGGAGACCCTGGCGGACGCCCCCATATACGATCCCCCCTCCGCGGCGCCGGCCGGGCTGGAGGCGCGGTGGCGGCTCGATCCCGCGGCGGTTCCTGCGCCCGATCCAAGGGAGGCGCTGCTCCTTCTGTTGCGCCATCCGGACGTGGCAAGCAAGCGCGGCATCTACGAGCAGTACGACCACATGGTGGGCGTCCGGACCGTTATTCCACCCGGGGCCGACGCTGCGGTGCTCCGCCTTATTACCGCGCCTCCGCTGGGGCTTGCGCTGACCTCTGATGGCAACGGCCGGTGGTGCGCGTCTGACCCGCGGCGCGGGTCCGCGCTGTCGGTGATCGAGGCGGCGGCCAACCTTGCGTGCGCGGGCGCGGAGCCACTGGCGGTTACCGACTGCCTGAACTTCGGGAGCCCGGAGCGGCCCGAGGTGTTCTGGGCGTTCCGCGAAACGATTGAGGGCATCGCGGAGGCGTGCGAGGCGCTTGGGGTTCCGGTGATCGGCGGCAACGTTTCGTTCTACAACGAAGCAGAGGGTGGGGATGGTCATGGCCGCGCGGTCTTTCCAACGCCGGTCGTGGCCATGGTCGGGCTGCTCGACGACGTGGCACGCGCGGGGCGGATGGGCTTCGCCCGGGAAGGCGATCTGGTCGTCCTGGTGGGCGCCCCTGGTGGGACCCTTGGGGCGAGCCTGTTTCAGCACGCGTTCCAGGGTGAGGTCAGGGGCCGTCCACCTGACCCGGACCTGGAACTCTCGGCGCGGGCGATCGCCTGCGTCCGCGAGGCGGTGCGCTCTGGATTGGTCTCGTCGGTCCATGACGCCAGCGACGGTGGTATCGCCGTGGCACTGGCAGAGGCGTGCATGGCGGGCGGCATGGGCGCCTCGGTGACGCTGCCGGATGGTCCTGTTGCAGAGGTCTGGTTCGGGGAAGGCCCGGCGCGGTTTGTCGCGTCGCTCCCTCCCGAACGTCTGGACGCGCTGAGTGAGTTAGCCCGCCGCAATGGCGTGCCGGTCCAGATTCTCGGCCACGCCGGCGGCCCGGCGCTGCGCCTGGCCCAGGCCGGTAGCGCCGGGGCAGCCGATCTGATCGAACTGCCCCTGGCCCAGCTAACCGAGGCCTGGGAAGGCCTGGAGGTCTAGCAACATGGTGGGCGCGACAGACGGCGCAGGGGTCTGGAAAGAGGAATGCGGTGTCAGCGGCGTCCTCTGTACCGACGGGCATGCCGCGGCGCCGCTCGTCCACGTGGCGCTCTACGCGCTGCAGCACCGCGGGCAGGAGAGCGCGGGCATCGCCGCGTTCGATGGCACGGTGATGCGGCATCACCGGGGCATGGGGCTGGTTTCCCAGATCTTCGAAGAAGGCCGGGTCGCTTCACTGGCGGGTCCAGCAGCGGTCGGGCACGTCCGGTACGCCACGATGGGATCGGCCCGCATCGAGAACGCACAGCCCTTCATAGTGCCGTCACCCTGGGGCCCGGTGGCGATCAGCCACAACGGCAACCTGATAAACGCGCCTGCGCTGCGGCGCGAGCTGGAGTCGCAGGGAGTGAGTTTCGGGGCGACCACTGACAGCGAGGTGATCGCGCACCTGATCGCGCGGGCGCCGGCAGCCGCCCCGGAAGAGGCGGTTGCCTGGTGCATGCACCGTCTCGAGGGCGCCTACACGGTCACGGCCCTGGTGGGCGGGCGGCTGATCGGATTTCGCGATGCAAACGGGATTCGTCCCATGGCGGTCGGACGGGGCCCTGGGTTCTGGGCGATCGCTTCGGAGACCTGCGCGTTCGACCACACCGGCGCCCAGGCCGTGTGCGAGGTGGAGCCCGGCGAGCTGGTGGCGTTTGACGGAGGAGGCATGCACAGGCGGCAGGTTCTTGCGCTTGACCGGCGCGCCCACTGCGTGTTCGAGTATATCTACTTCGCGCGGCCCGACACGGTGATGCGCGACCGGAACGTGCACCAGGCACGGCGTCGCATGGGACGGGTGCTGGCGCGTGAGCACCCGTCCCGCGCCGACATCGTGATTGCGGTGCCGGACTCGGGCACCTCCGCGGCCATGGGCTACGCCGAGCGGGCTGGCCTGCCTTTCGAGGTCGGTCTGATCAAGAACCGCTACATCGGCCGCACCTTCATCCAGCCCGACCAGGCCTCGCGCGACTTTGGCGTCCGTCTCAAGCTGAACCCCAACATTGACGTGATCGCCGGAAGGCGCGTCGTCCTGGTGGACGACTCGATCGTTCGCGGCACCACATCGGGCCGCATAGTCGGCCTGCTGAGGAGCACCGGGGCGCGGGAGGTGCACGTGCGCATCTCGTCTCCGATGATCCGGCATGCCTGCTACTACGGCATTGACACCAGCACCCGAAGCGAACTGGTGGCGTCCCGCCTGGAAGTCGAGGACATCCGGCGGTTCATCGGCGCCGATTCGCTCGGCTACCTGAGCCAGGCCGGGCTCGTGGAGGCCGTGGCGCTGGCACAAGAGGCGCTGTGCATGGCCTGTCTGGATGGCCGGTACCCGACCCGGGTGCCGACCGAGGCCGAAGCCGGGCGCACCGCCCTCGACGAGCCGGCCGCAGTACCCGCCGGGAGCAACAGGCCGTGAGCTTCGGCGAGACCCCCCGCGGGATCACCTACCGGGGAGCCGGCGTTGACGTCAGCGCCAAGGCGCGCCTGCTGGAAGGCCTGGCGCCGGCGATTACTTCCACCTATACCGACGCCGTGGGTGCCGGACTCGGGGCCTTTGCCGGTGCCGTACGCCTGGCGCCTCCTAGTGCCGGCTTTCTCCTGGCCACAGTGGACGGCGTCGGAACGAAGACGCTCATCGCGCGGCAGATGGGCCGCGATGAGGTCATCGGGTGGGACGTCGTGGCCCACTGCGCCAACGACCTCGCGGCCTGTGGGGCCAGGCCCATCGCCTTCCTCGACTACGTCGCAATGGGGCGGCTGGATCCGGCGCTGGTCAGGGTCTTGGTCGAGGCGATGGCGGGCGCGTGCGCGCTGCTTGGGGTGCCGCTGATTGGCGGCGAGACCGCGGAGATGCCCGACGTCTACGCCGGCGACGCCTACGAGGTTGTGGGAACCATGATCGGCCAGGCGCCCCCGGACGGCCTCCGGACCGGGGCAGGGACGATCCCCGGGGACCGTCTGGTCGGGCTGGGCTCCAGCGGGTTGCACACCAACGGGTACACGCTGGCGCGGCGGATCCTCGCGGCGACGGGCGCCTCGTTACACGATCGTGTGGAGGCGCTGGGCACCTCGCTGGGCGATGCGCTACTCGCACCCCACCTGTGTTATTCGGAGGGTCTGCTGTCCTTCCCCGGGAGCGTTGGGATCCGCGCCGCTGCGCACATTACCGGCGGCGGTCTGGTGGACAACCTGGTGCGAGTGCTGCCCGACGGGTGCCGCGCCAGGGTAGTGCGGAACTGGTCTACGCCGCCTATCTTCGACTGGCTCCAGCAGGCGGGAGGGGTCTCCGACGAGGAGATGGTGAGGGCGTTCAACATGGGGATCGGCATGGTGGTGGTCACCGCGGACCAGGACGCCGCGCAAATCGTGCGGCACTTCGAGGCCGCCGGCATCCTGGCGTTGCAGATCGGAGAGATCATCGAAGGCCCCAGGGGCGTGGACCTGGCATGACGCGGTTGGCGGTCCTGGCCTCGGGCAGCGGTACCACGCTGCAGGCGCTGCTGGACGCGTTCCCGGGCGGAGCGGGTGAGTACATCTCCGGCGATAGCTCGGAGCGCCCGGGCGCCGCGGTCGCCGTTGTCATTGTCAACACCCCGGGCGCCCCAGCACTGGATCGTGGGCGCCGGGCAGGGGTTCCGACGGTGATGGTGGATCACCGGGGAAGGAGCCAGGAATCGTTTGAGGCCGAACTTGCCCGCATCATTTGCGAGCACCGGGCCGACCTGATCTGCCTGGCAGGCTTCCTGCGCATCCTGTCTCCTGCGTTCATCGCGCGCCACGCCGGGCGCGTGCTGAACGTGCATCCGGCACTTCTGCCCGCCTTTGGCGGAAAGGGCATGTACGGCGAGCGGGTGCACAAGGAAGTACTCGCGGCGCGTGCAGCGGCCAGCGGGTGCACCATCCATCTCGTGGACGAGGTTCCAGACGGAGGGCCGATCTTGGCACAGATCGCGGTACCGGTGCTCGAAGGGGACACGCCTGCTGCGTTGGCGGCGCGCGTGCAGGCCGAGGAGCGCGCGCTCTACCCCCAGGCAATACGGTGGTGGGCGGCTGGCCGCATCCGGGTGGAGGGGGGCAGGGTGCTTCTGAGCCCGCTCCGGACCACTAACCCATGACGCCGATCCGCCGCGCGTTGCTCAGTGTTGCGGACAAGACCGGCCTGATCCCGCTGGCGCAGGCGCTCCACGCGGTCGGCGCGGAACTGGTATCCACCGGGGGAACGGCCGCGGCGCTCCGCGCTGCCGGGCTGCCGGTCCTGCCGCTGGAGGACGTGACCGGGTTTCCGGAGATGCTGGGGGGCCGCGTCAAGACACTTCACCCGGCGGTCCACGCCGGGCTGCTGGCGCGCGGCGTACCGGAGGACCTGGCCGAACTTGGGCGATACGCGATTTCTCCGATTGATCTGGTGGCGGTGACCCTGTATCCCTTTGAGGAAGCCGCGGCGCGAGGGGTCGCCATGCCCGACGCGGTCGAAGAAGTGGACATCGGCGGCGTGACCCTGCTGCGTGCCGCGGCCAAGAACTGGGCGCGCGTTACGGTCCTGTGCGATCCTGCGCAGTATGCCGAGGTGATCGCCGCGCTCGAAGCCGGCAACGGCGTGCCCGAGCGCCTGCGGCTGCATCTGGCCGCCGACGCCTTCGCGCGGGTGGCGGCGTATGATGCCGCGATCGCAGGATACTTCCAGCACGCGGCAGGCCAGATGCCGTTTCCCGCTCGACTGACACTCACGTTCTCCAAGCGACTGGATCTTCGATACGGCGAGAACCCTCACCAGCACGCCGCGCTGTACGCTGCCAGGGCCGCGTCATCGAGCGAAAAGGCTCCGGGCGCCGGTGCCGGAGAGGTCGTTGGGGGCGAAGTGATCTCGGCCGAGGTGCTCGGAGGCCGGGCGCTGTCCTACAACAACATCGCGGACCTGGAGGCCGCGTGGGCGCTGGTGCGCGATCTGCCGTCTCCGGGCGCGGCAGTGATCAAGCACGCCAACCCGTGCGGAGCATCATCGGCGCCCACGGTGCTCGACGCCTTCCTGCGCGCGCGCGACGGCGACCCGACCTCCGCGTTCGGCGGGGTCCTTGCCGTCAACGCCCCGGTGGACCGTCAGGCCGCGGAGGCGATGGCCCAACTATTCCTCGAGGCGATTGTCGCGCCCTCGTTTGAGCCCGGCGCGGCCGAACTGCTCCTGGCGAAGAAGCACCTGCGGCTGCTCGCGGCCGGGAATGGGGGGGCGAGCGGGCTGGCTTTCAGGAGCATCCGTGGCGGGATGCTGATCCAGTCAGAGGACGCCCTGGGCCTGGACGAGGCCGCTTGGACCGTGGTTACCTCCCGCGCACCGTCGGCCGCGGAGTGGGACGACCTCCGCTTCGCCTGGGCGGTGTGCGCGCACGTGAAGTCCAACGCCATCGTGTTCGCCAGGGGCCGGCAGGTAGTTGGCGTCGGCGCAGGACAGATGAGCCGGGTGGACAGCGTCCGCCTGGCAGCGATCAAGGCCGGGGAGCGGGCCCGCGGCGCTGTGGCAGCTTCCGACGCCTTCTTCCCCTTCGCCGATGGCGTGGAGGAGGCCGCCGGGGCCGGGGTGACCGCGGTGATCCAGCCAGGGGGATCGGCCCGCGACGCCGAAGTGATCGCGGCAGCGGACCGGATGGGCCTGGCCATGGTAACGACCGGGGAGCGCCACTTCAGGCACTGAGCAGGACAGCCCTTCTGGTTCCACTCCTGGAGGTGCGGGCATGAAGCGGATCTTCTGGGCGGTGATCGGATGCCTGGTCGCCGTGGCAATGGTGCCGGCTCTGACGTCGGCACAGGCCCCGGCAGCGGCGCAGGCGATCCCGGGTTGGGAAGAGGTCACTCCAGGCCCGTGGGCCGTGTGCAGCGACGGTTCTCCCTTCAAGTTCTACGTGGGCTCTGGCAACCCGAAGCGATTGGTGATCTTCTTCCAGGGCGGCGGAGCGTGCTGGGACGCGGGCACCTGCGCCGCCTCGATCCACCGGCCGCGCGTCGAGTTGGACGAACTGCGGGCCGGGCAGGGCATGTACGCCCGAGGGAACTTCGACAACCCGTTCCGCGGCTGGACGTTTGTCTGGATCCCGTACTGCAGCGCGGACATCTTCTGGGGTGATGCCGTGCGCGCCTATGCCCCGGGGCTCACCATCCATCACCGCGGGGCCACGAACGCCCGGGCCGCGCTTCTGTGGACCTACGCCCGGGTGCCGGATCCCGAGGTGGTGGCGGTCACGGGTCGCAGCGCCGGCGCCTACGGCTCGCTTATGTGGGCGCCGCACGTCATGCGCCGCTACCCCCTGGCTCGGGTGGTACAACTGGGCGACGTGGGCGCCGGGGTGATGACCGACACCTTCGGTAGGCAGGGGTTCGAGACCTGGAACATCGCCGGCGCGCTCCCCGAGTGGATTCCCGCCATCGCCGGCCTGCGCGCTCGGGCCGAGGCGCTGAGCGTCCCTCAGATGTACTCCGAGATCGCCCGTACCTATCCCCGTAACACCTTGGCCCAGTTCAATACCGTTATGGACGGCACTCAGATCTTCTTCTACGCCTTGATGAAGGGCGAACGCGCGCCCAGTCCGGCCACAGCCGTGGAGTGGTCGCGGAGGATGCAGGCCTCTCTACGGCAGATCAAGGCCAGCGTCCCCAACTTCTCCAGCTTCACGGCTCCGGGTAGCCGTCACGGCATCCTGACCTTCCCGGAGTACTACACAGAAACGGTTGGCGGCGTTCGCTTCGTTGACTGGCTCAGGCAACTGCTCCGGGGCTGGCGGCCGGGTGACGTCTGGCCGCCCTAGGGCCGCCATAAGAGAGCCTGCTCACGAGCGGTAGATCATCGCCGCGGAGTATATCAACGCCGCGAGGAGGGCGCCGGCCAGCGTCGCAAAGAGGTTGACCACGGGGTTTGTGATCCAGGCGACTCCACGGGCCAGCCGGGCGCCTGGTTCGCGGTCTTCTCCGACGCTCCCATCCCGGCGTACGAACGACGCCTGTACCGTTGCACCCAGCACGCTGTCCAGGAACATCGCCAGCACCCCGGCGATCCAGGCCGCGGTGAACGCCCACCCATCGCCCTGAGCGCCCACCCCGGCCACGAGCGCGGCACCGGCCACCGCGGCCAGGCACCCTGCCGGCGATATGGCCCCGGAGGTGCCCCGGGGCACCCGTTGCCACGTGGTAATCAGCCTGGGCGGATGGGGGTTCAGCATCCCCAGCTCGGTGCCCCAGGTGTCGGCGGCAGCCGAGGCCAGGGAGCCGAGGAACGCGGCGGGCAGCACTAACCGAAGGCAGTCTGCACCGGCGCCCGCACCCCACAGCGCGCTGATGGCTGCGGCGACCCCGCCGCTGCCCAGGACCTGCAACGCGTCTCGCCCCCGGCCACGGTGTTCGGGCTGGGTCTTCCCCCCGCGGCCAACAGCGGTCAACGCGGTCCCCGAGACGAAGAACACGGCCAGCGCCCCAGCCCAGGTCCACCCTCCGAATCCGAGCACCGCAGCCCCCACGACCGCGGCGGCAAGGGCGCCGTCTCCGGTCAGCCAGCGGCAGCGCCACGCGAGGGCGGCGATTACGGCAGCAGCAAGCAGAGCGATCATCAGGCACGAACGTTGGGCACGATGCGGCGCCATTCCTGCCATCGCCCGTTCTCGACCCGCTGACCGGTTGTTTGAGTAAAGTCCAGGGTAGCAGTTGAGGGGATTTGGGTAGCGAAGCAGAA